>JAOBWF010000024.1 GCA_025463215.1 Acidobacteriota bacterium
CATGAAAGCCAAGATCTTGGCGATATCTCCAAATTTGGCCAGCGTCCGCAGATCCGGCCGGTAATCGATGCCGCCCAAGTGATTCGAGTGACAGAAGTCACTTATCTGCATGCTATCGGAGACGGCACAGAACCACGTGTGCTGGTGAATCTCTCGCTCTAATGTCGTGTCGAAATCGAGAGACACGAAAGTTAGGCCCGCTTGCTCGATCACCCACCGCGTTACTGGGCCACGGAATGCGGCCTGATAGAGCTTCGAGAACTCATCTCTCCCGAAGAAAATTAGCTGTGGAACTAATTCCAGCAGAAGGCGCTTGTCTGATTCGTCTGGCACATTGTCCAGCCACATTTCGAGCCGGTGCTCGAATTCCGTGATCTGGTCTGGCCCCAACGTCGGTAGGTACTGCTCGAAATGCAGGTCGCGCAAGAACAGAATTCGCTCATGAATCTGATTGAATAGCTCGGATGTAGTACTGACGACTCCGTCGAGATCCCATCGGCCTACGGTATCTGCGAGTGTTTCAACCATGTCTACTGTGACCCTAGCAACAGATCGCGAACAAAGGTCGCAAGGTGATACGCCATCGGCGGGGGTACAGCATTACCAACGAGCCTGTACTGAGATCGGACCGGGCCCTCCAATATGAAATCGTCAGGAAATCCTTGAAGCCTCGCAGCCTCACGGACTGTTAGCCCTCGGTTCTTGGACGGATGGAGAAAGTACCGCGGATCGCCAAATCGAGTGTCAACCGTGGGGGACGGAGCGTCAGCTGAAAGACGACGAAACTTCCCGTTAAACGTATGCGTCAGGTCAAAGCTTCCCGGCTTTTGTCGCACATAACCCTTTGCAATAAGCGCGTCGAGAAGTTGGCGAGCAGGCTGCCCTATATGGTTTGCAATAGCCGCCGCCGATACCGGATCTGCATCGCCAAACGAACGCTGGCGTTTGCGCCTCCGCAATTTGACCAGTGCCTCCAAGACCGACCGCTCGGCAGCGCTGGTTCGTCCGAAGACTTCTGGAATGTGCCAGGTGTGCACCGATCGAGGACCGCCGCGTACATTCGACAGCTTCTGCCCAGCGGCGATGCGGGCTGCGATCAACGCGGTTGACGAGTCTTTGCTCATTGCCACCGGACGATGATTCGGCAATCCGACGAGAGATTCAATTACCTTCGATACGACGCCGCCAGGTTGTGGCGGAATCCTGACTTGAATGTCCGCGCGCTGCTTCGAGCCGAACATAACCATTCGTCGGCGTCGTTGAGGAACGCCAAGCTGGTTCGCATCGCAACAGACGTCCGCCACTCGATACCCCGCCGCCTCGAGCGTCTGGCGTAAGGAATCCCAGTAACGTTTGTGTTCGCCAGACATCACGCCAACAACATTCTCGGCAACGAACACGCGCGGACGAATTTGGACAGCCAATTGGCCGGCAAGAACGAGGAGCGAATTGCGAGGATCCTCTGGATTCCGCGTTCCCGCGGTCGAGAAGCCTTGGCACGGGGACCCTGCAAGCAAAACATCAGGTCTCTCGGGTAGCGAAGGGGCAGTGGTCGTCAAGTCGCAGACGATGGCGTTCGATCGGAGGTTGAGCCTGTGCACCTGAATGGCTAGCGGGTCCGCATCAAACGCTCCGATGCAACGGAAACCCGCCTGAGCAAAGCCTAGATCGAACCCCCCACATCCGCTGTAGAGACTAGCGAACGTCAGTGCCATTGAAGACGCAGCATTACTAGCGTTCGAGTCATCAATCGGCGCATTCAGATTCGGGCTCCCTCATTTGCAAAGGACCGAGTCAAAGCCACCATGCAGCTTAGTTTCGATGAGCATCCGCAGCCAAGATTGCCGGACACGGCCTCGTTGCCTCGCATGTCCACGGAAAAACTCTTGGATTCGAGATACTACCAGCGTTCTGTGGGCTTCATCCAAACATATCGGACCGGCGTTGCTCGGATAGAAGCTGTGGATAAAGTGATGGAAAATGCGCTTCCAGTCTGATCTTTGAGTCGGTGAGCAGCACCAAATGGCAAGCGCGCGGCGCCGCAGGGTGGGCACGAATACTCCGCGCCCTGCACCGTTGCAGGCGCCCGAGCCCGAATGGATGTGCGCGTCACGAGCCCGCCGCGGCAAACGCCGAAGCACTGCGTTACCGAGAAGATCCGTTGCTCCCCGGTTGCTCCCCGCTGGAATCGTGGGAAGGAGCCGACCGAAGAAACTTGAGTTTTTGTTAGATTTTGGAGCCGGCGACGTGACTCGAACACGTGACCTGCTGATTACGAATCAGTCGCTCACGCGATTGCAAGCGGCAGTACCCGTGGCACAGTCACGTCTACAAGATCATCTACAGCCGCTCCCCACTGCGCCGTTTCAGCACCGCTAAATTATTGAAACGAATGGCGCGCCCGGCAGGACTCGAACCTGCGACCCCCGGCTTAGAAGGCCGGTGCTCTATCCAACTGAGCTACGGGCGCACACGGACGCGGTGGGAGTGACCTGTTCAGCAGGTGCGTTCTTATCTTAGAGGCTCGCGCCGCCGGACGCCACTTATCCCGCTCGATGCCGCCGGCGTTTCCGCCGGCGGACGCGGAAGTCCCAGTCGATGTCGAAGAAATATCGCCAGAGCGCGAGCAGCGCGCCCAGTCCCATGTATTCCATGTCCCCGCCCCCCGAACCATGAGTACTCGCGGGTGCGACAGGTCAGGTCACGTCTGCGGATCCCCGGAGTGACGCCGCGTGCAGCGCCGGCGCCCGGCCCCCGCCTGCGACGCGAACCGCATGTACAATCCGTCCCGGATGCCCACCGATTTCGAACGGATGCTGCGGGCCTACGCCGAGCTGACGGTGAAGGTCGGGTTGAACCTGCAGCCGCGCCAGCGCCTGCTGATCATCGGCCCGGTCGCCAACGGCGGCTGCGCGCTCGAGGCGGCGCCGCTCGTCCGCCAGATTACCGCCGCCGCGTACGACGCCGGCGCCCGCCTCGTCGAGACGATGTGGGGCGACGAGGCGCTGCTCGGCGCCCGGCTGCAGCGCGCGCCGCGCGATTCGTTCGACGAGTTCTCGGCCTGGATGCCGCGCGCGCTGGTCGAGCATGTCGAGGCTGGCCACGCGGTGCTCTCGATCTACGCCAACGACCCGGATCAGCTGAAGGACTATCCGCCGGATCTCGTCGCCGCGGTGCAGCAGGCGACCGCGCGCTTCGTCCGGCCGTTTCGCGAGCACATCTCGCGCAACCAGACCAACTGGGGCGTCGTCGCCGCCGCCGCGGAGACGTGGGCCGCGCGCGTCTATCCGCAGCTCGCGCCCGCGGATCAGATGACGCAGTTGTGGAGCGCGATCGAGCGGTTGTGCCGCCTCGATCGCCCCGATCCGATCGCGGCGTGGGAGACGCATCTCGCCGAGCTCGCCGCGCGCACCGACCATCTCAACGCCAAGCAATACACGGCGCTGCGCTATACCGGGCCAGGGACGAGGCTCACGATCGGATTGCCTGCCGGCCACTGCTGGGTGGGCGGACGATCGACCAGCGCATCGGGCATCCGCTTCGCGCCGAACCTGCCGACCGAAGAAGTGTTCACGATGCCGCACAAGGATCGCGTCGACGGCACGGTGCGATCGACCAAGCCGCTCAGTTACGGCGGCACGCTGATCGAAAACTTCAGCCTCACCTTCGCCGAAGGGCGCGTCGTCGACGCGCAGGCGGAGAAGGGGGCGGACGTGCTGCGGCGGCTGGTCAACATGGACGCGGGCGCGGCGCGGCTCGGGGAGCTCGCGCTCGTGCCGCATACTTCTCCGGTCGCGCAGACCGGCGTACTGTTCTACAACACACTGTTCGACGAGAACGCCGCCAGCCACGTCGCGCTCGGCGCGGCCTACAAATTCACGCTGCGCGGCGGCGAGACGATGAGCGACGAGGCGTTCGAACTGGCCGGCGGCAATCGCAGCGCGGCCCACGTCGATTTCATGATCGGCTCGCCCGAGCTCGACGTCGACGGCGTGCTCGCCAGCGGCGCGGTCGAGCCGGTGATGCGGCGCGGCGATTGGGTGTGACATCGGTCGGTGGGCCGGGTAGGTCAGGCCGGTCAGATACGTCGGGCAGGTCGGATGCGTCGGGGCAGTCGGGTCGGGTCGGGTCGGGTCGGGTCGGTCACGTGGGTTGGATCATTCGGAGGCTCTCATGCGTTCACGTTCATTCATCATTGCGATCGTTCTTACACTCGGCGCGCTCTCCCTGGCCGTTCGCGCGCAGACGCGCCAGCGGCTCAATCCGATGATCGATCTGCTCGAGCAGAAGAAGCCGGTCTTCGGCGTCTACTGGCCGAGCAACCCGCAGGGCCGCCGCGGCGGGCCGCCGCCGGTCGATGCGATCATGAAGGCGCCGGCGGAGTGGGCGAAGGACGCGCTCGCGTACCGCAACGCCGATTTCCTCTTCAACGGCAGCATGGAAGGGGGCGTCGACCGCGCGATTGGCGGCGTCACCGAGTTCGTCAAGGCGACCGCGGACGCCGGTGCGCTGACCAAGTCGCCGTTCCCGCGCTTCGCGCATCCGCTGATCGTCAAGGCGCCGAAGATCGCGCCCGACCTGACCAGGGGCGCGGCCGACATCAGCCGCGAGCTCAACCTCGGCGTCAGCGGCATCATGTTCGTCGAAACCGAAAGCGCGGACGAAGTGCGCGCCGGCATCGCCGCCATGCGCTTCAAGTCCAAGGGCGGCACGAGACCCGACGATGTCGGGATGGCGCCGGCGATCTGGGGCATGAGCGAGGCGCAGTACAAACAGAAAGCGGATCTGTGGCCGCTCAATCCCGACGGCGAGCTCGTCAACTGGACGATCGTCGAAAGCAAGGAAGGGCTCGCGCACGTGCGCGAGATCGCGCAGGTGAAAGGGATCGGCGTCCTGTGGCCTGGCGCCGGCACGCTGCGCGGCGTGTTTTCGACGACCAACGAGAAGGGCGAGCGCGTGCTCGACCAGGCAGGCTGGGAGAACGCGATTCAGACGGTGCTATCGGCGTGCAAGGAATTCCACGTGCCGTGCGGCTTTCCCGCGACGCCCGCCGATATCGAGATGCGGATGCAGCAGGGCTTCAGCGTATTCGTGATGAATTGGGGCGACGCCGGCTTCAAGGCGATCGATCTCGGCCGCGCGGCGTCCGGGCGGTAACGCGTGTCCGGCTCGTGCCGGACACGACCTACTTCGTGCTCAGCGAGAAACCGAACTGGGAGCCGGCGCGGTTCTCGTGCAGATCGAAGACCTGCTCCACATTGAGATAGCCGTGCAGCCCCCACGCCCGCAGGTAGCCGACGCGATAGTGCGCCGACGCCAGGCTGACCAGCAACGTCACCGAGTCCTTCTTGACCGGCCGCTGCGACAGGCGGTCGATCGTCGGATACCGGCCGACCCCGATCTCGAGCGACGGCACGCCGAAATTCCAGCGTCCCCATTCGGCGACCGTCAGGTAGTAGCCGATACTGCCGTGGAGGATGCCGTTGTCGTAGCCGGCCGCCGCGCCGAGATGATGTTTGACGTTGAAAAACGTATGCGGGTCGGCGTCGACATGCCTCGGCGCGGCCGCCAGCCGCTCCTCGGCGCGATAGTCGATCAGGTCGAAGCTCCACGGACCGTGATCGGGCACCGTGGCAAATGGAACATCGATGACGCGAACCGGCAGGCGGTCCTCCGCCCGGGCCGGCGTCAACGATGCCAGAACGCACGCGATCGTAAGCAGCCAGCGCATAGGTCCCCCCGGGACGGGAAAAGCGGTGACGCCGAATTGGTCGGGTCGAGTCGGTAGGAAGGGCGGTACTATACGCCAAGTTCGGCCGGCGTGATCAGGATTCTCGCGTCAGCGGCCGCTGGCCTGCTCGCCGCGCAGCGTGAGACAGGTGCTGGTCGCCTTGGCAATCAGCCGGCCGCGCTCGTCGGTCACCGAACACTCCGTCATCCCGGCCCTCTTCCCCTGCTGCACGATCGTGCCCTGGGCAGTGAGGCGCGCGCTCCGCACCGGCCGGAGAAAATTGATCTTCAGTTCGAGCGTGGTGAACGACTCGCCTTCGTCGAGCGTCGAGCCATAGGCCAGGCCCATCGCGCTGTCGGCGATGTCGCACAGGATGCCGCCGTGCAGCGTGCCCATCGGGTTGTGATGACGCTCGTCGGCGTCGAGCTCGAACGTGGCGCGCCCGGGCTCGATTGCGACCAGGCGCATGCCGATCAACCGGGCCATCGGCGGCGGCGGCGCCTCGCCCGCGATCATGCGGCGCGCGTTTTCAAGGATCGTCGCCATAGGCGGCGTACGCTAGCACACGTCAGCAGCGCCCATGTGGCGGATGATGCCGGAGCGCGACATTCACCGCCGCGGCCAGCTCGGCACGATGCTCGGCATCCTCGGCGTCGCGACGCCGCCGATCTCCGGACTGACGCGTCGGACGTTCAGCGGTTCGCTACTTCGGACACGAGCCGGTCGCCGGCTGCACCGTCTGCACCTTGAACTCGAGCACCGGCGGCGGCGTGGGGGTACCGGCCGACGCGACGGGCGCGACGGCGGTGGACGTCGCGGGTGCCGGGGCGAACATGCCGATCACCTGCACGCGTTTGCCGACCCACGGCTGCATGTCGGCGCCCGACAACCGATAGCCGGTGACGCTCGACTGCGAGCTGCCGGCGGGTGCCGTGCCGGTCACGATGCCGGTCGTCGCCTCGTCGGATCGCGGGCTCTTGGTGCCGGAGGTACCGATGGTGGATGGGGCGGGCGTCGCCGCGGCTCCCGGCGGCGGCAGCGTCGCATCGAGCGGCTCAGTTGCCGGCGCGGACACGCCCGACGGTGACGGTGACGATCTGCGATCGCTCTCAGCCGGCTGCGACGAAGCGGGGATGATCAGCGCCTGGCTGAGGGTGATCGGCATGCCGTCGGTGCCGCCGCCGACACAGCCGGTGAGGGTCACCGTTTTGCTCGACGGATCGGCGCCCGCCGTTGAATCGGTCTGCGCGAGCGCCGCGGTCGATGCGAGCAGCGTGATACCGCAGAGTACGAATGTCTTCATGCGACCTCCCTGGTTCACGCCGGGGTGTGCAAAGGGGCCGCCACTCGGCCGTAACAAGAAGGAACCGCAGAGAACGCGGTTCCTTCTTGCCCCGGCGGTCTACTGCTCGTGCCAGTCCCAGCCCGCGGGGCGGGCGAGCCAGTCCTGCGGCATGTCGCCGATCGGGGCTCCCGGCGGCGCGTCTGGGGCGGCGTGCGGGAACGGCCGCGTGAGGTCGAGCGGGCGATCGAGGAAGCGCTTGATGTCGGCCGCGAGCAGCTGGCGCTGGGCGGTGTCGAGCTCGTTCTTGTTCACCGCCGTCTTCGCGCGCGTCGCCAGCTTCGACAGCTTGTACGACGCAATCGCGCGGACCTGGCCGTTCGACGAGCTGTTCGCCAGCCACATCAGCCGATCGACCAGCACACGCTCTTCGGCGCGGCGGATCGCCGCCTCGTAGGCGTTGGCGGTCGGCGCATCCCAGGTCGCCGCGGTCAGCCGATCGATGACATCGTCCAGCCCCGGCATGCGCGGATCGACGGCATGCTGTGCGACCATGCGCGAGGCGCGATCGAGCTGCAGCGTGAACCCGATCGTCACGTCCGCCGCCACCGTCGCCGGGCTCAGCGGGTCGAACGTATCGCCGGTGGTGCGCGGGAACAGCTCCCGGTGCATGCCCCAGCCTGGCGGCCGCGGCGTGATCATCGCGAGCACCGGCGCCGGCACCGTCAGCTCCGCCGGCCGCAGCGTCATCGCCAGCGCGTCGAGCGCCTTGCGCTGATCGTCGACGCCGACGCCCTTCGTCGGCGTCCGGTTGTCGCCGCGCATCGCATAGATGTAGTCCTGCCCGGCGACCATCGACGCGGCCGATTCCACGGCATAGCGGTGATACATGAAGATCGGCACCAGCGGCTCTTCGACCATCGCGGTCGGCAGACCGGCGCGGATCGTGTGCTCGCCGATCTTGTTCAGCGCGGCGCGCCGCACCTTCATCAGCCGGTACAGCTCGTCGGCCTGATCGACGCCGTTCGACCATTGATCGACCCTCGGGTTCGAGTCGGTGTCCTGGTT
>JAOBWF010000251.1 GCA_025463215.1 Acidobacteriota bacterium
TCGACGATCAGCGCGTGCTGGCGCGGGTCACCTACTTCGACAATCATTTCAACGATCAGGTCGCGTTCAAGTCGACCGGCCCTGGGCTGGACGGCAAGCCCGACTTCGTCAACATCGACGGGTCGAAAGCGAACGGCTGGGAGGTCGAGGGCGTGCTGCAGCGCCCGCTGGCCGGCTTCACCGCGAGCGCCGGCTACGCATTCGTCGACAGCCAGGTGGTCGCCTTCGTCAGCACCAGCGAACAGTTTCAGCCGGGGCAGCCGCTGCTGCGGCGGCCGAAACACTCGGCCGTGCTGCGCGCGAACTACGCGCGCGGCCGGGCGACGGTGAACGTCAACCTGCGCTACGTCGGCCAGCGCCACGACGCGGCCTTTCTCGGCCTGTCGGCGGTCGTCTCGCCGCAGTTTCCCACCGGCCGATCGGTCGACATCACCGTGAACCCGGCGTACACGGTGTCGTGGCTCGGCGGCGAAGTGCGTGTGAGCCGCGATGTCGCCGCCTACCTGCGCGTCGACAACCTCACCGATGCGGTCTACGAGAGCGTACTCGGGTATCCGGCGCTGCCGCGCTCGGTGGTGGCCGGCGTGCGCTTCAACATCTCCGCGCGGCGATGATCCGGCTGGGCGCTGCGTCGCTGGCGTTCGGGACGCTGCTCCTGATGCAGCCGGCCGTGCCGCGCACGTGGGATGCGCGCGAGCTGGCCGCGTTCGAGTTACCGCTCGTCCGCGCCGATCGCTCGGCGCAGCACGCGGCGCCCGACTTCTATTACCGCCTGGGCATCCGG
The DNA here is from genome assembly GCA_025463215.1 of Acidobacteriota bacterium. Taxonomy (GTDB): domain Bacteria; phylum Acidobacteriota; class Vicinamibacteria; order Vicinamibacterales; family CAVVIG01; genus CAVQFC01. The sequence goes on from JAOBWF010000251.1 coordinate 785, forward strand.
CCGATCTACAAGAGCTATCCGGTCTATGCGCCAGGCCGGGAGCCGGCCGGCTACATGGACTGGCTCGCGCAGCAGGAGCCGGTCATCGCGTTCGACCCCGCTGCGTTGCAGACCGAAGCCGACTGGATCACCGCGGGCGAGACGGTGTTCGACGCGCCGCTCGGCTATGGCGCCACGTTCAAGGTGACGAAGGTCCGCGATCCCGAGTGGTACGCGCGCAACCACGTCCCGGTGACGAAGGACGGGATCATGCCGTTCTCGCGCTACGTGATCCGCAGGAAGGGGCTGGTCGAGGCCGGCAGCGGGTCGTGCGTGATGTGCCACGCGCGTGTGATGCCAGACGGCACGCTGCTGAAGGGCGCGCAGGGTAATTTCCCCGCGGATCGGATCGTCGCCGACAACCTGCGCGAGCAGGCCGCGGCGGCACAGGATCCGGCGGCGCTGCTCGAGGGCGTGCGCCTCGGCCAGCGCACGTTCTTCTCGATGCCGTGGCTGACGCCCGATCCGATCGCCCGGGTCGCCGCGATGTCGATCGACGAGATCGCGCGCGCCTACGACGCGGTCCCCGCGGGCGCCTCGACGCGCGTCAACTTGAGCCTGTTCACGCCGGCGCAGATCCCGGATCTCATCGGCGTCGGCGAGCGGCGCTTCCTCGACCACACCGGCCTCGTGCAGCAGCGATCGATCGCCGACCTGATGCGCTACGTCGCCATCGTCCAGGGCGCGAACGCCTTCGATCGCTTCGGCGACTTTCTGCTGGTCGACCCGGTGCCGGATCCGACGAAGATGGACCGCTACAGCGACGAGCAGCTCTACGCACTGGGGCGCTATCTGTATTCGCTGCAGCCACCGGCGAATCCGCACCGCGCCAGCGCGGACACCGACCGTGGCCGCGGCGTGTTCGCGCGCGAGGGCTGTACCGCCTGTCACACGCCGCCGCTCTACACCAACAACACCCTGACGCCGGCGGCCGGATTCATCGTGCCCGCCGAACATCGGCAGCGATACGCGATCACCGATCGATCGGTCGGCACTGATCCGGAGCTGGCGATGAGGACGCGCAAGGGCACCGGCTATTACAAGGTGCCGTCGCTGAAGGGCGTGTGGTACCGCGGGCCGTTCCAGCACGCCGGCGCCGTCGGCTCGCTCGAAGAGTGGTTCGATCCGTCGCGGCCCGGCCGCGTGCCGGGCCATCCGTTCGGGCTGACGCTGACGCCGCGCGATCGCGCGGCGCTCATCGCGTTTCTGGATACGCTGTAGCCGCGTCAGCTGCCGGTGAATTCGCGCGCGATTGGATACTCGCCGAGACGGGTCCACTGCCCCGGACCGGCCTTGACGAATACTTCGACCTTGGCGTCGACGAACTGCGAGTTGCTGAGCAGATCCTCGAATGGGTCGGCGCCGGTATAGCCGCGTGTCGCTTTGAGCGTGAGGGTGTCGGTCGACGCACCGGGCGGCAGTCCGCGGGATCGCGGCACCGGATGAAAGTCGCTCGCGATCTCGTCGTTCGACGACACGAGGCGAAACACCGCATTCACCTGCAGTGCGTTGAGCGTCTGACCCGACGCGTTCTTCAACGTCATCGCGACGGCCGGCACGATCTTGTTCTTGCCGCCGGTGCTGCCGGCGGGCAGCCAGCCGCTCGAGATCACCTGCACCTGCACCGCTTTCGCGACGTCGACCGGCTCGCTGCACGCCGCGGTCGTGGCGAGTGCGAGCACCAGCAGCATTCGTGTCATGGGCCCCCTAGGGTGGACACCGGGGCCACGGAAAGGTTCCCTGAACGGTGGCAAACGTCATAGAATCTGCGTCCGGATCAGCTGTAATCCCAGGAGGTGTGATCGTGTCCATGAGCCAGGCCTTTCTTCAGGAGTTCGACCACGAGGCAAAGACGACGCGGCGCGTGCTGGAGCGCGTCCCGGCCGACAAGTTCGACTGGAAACCGCACCCGAAGTCGATGACGCTCGGCGAGCTCGCGATGCACACCGCGCTCACGCCGGGCATGATATGCGGCTGGGCGTGCGAGGAAGAGACAAAGTTCGGCAGCGGTCCGAAGCCGCCGGTCGCGACGACGGCCGCGGATCTCCTGACGGCGCACGACAAAAGCGTCGAGACGATGAAGCAGACGATGGGGCAGCTCGGCGACGGCGGGCTGATGACGAGCTGGAAGGCGACGGCAGGGGAGCAGACGCTGTTCGAGATGCCGAAGGCGGCGCTGATCCGGTCGATCGCGCTCAACCACTGGTATCACCACCGCGGCCAGCTGTCGGTGTACCTGCGCCTCCTCGATGTGCCGGTGCCGTCGATCTACGGCCCCAGCGCCGACGAGAATCCGTTCGCCGCCCGCACCTGACGCGCTCGGGCTCGTCACCCGATGGTTCGCGCCCATCTTCTGGATCGCCGCCGCCCTGGCGGCGATCATCACGCTCACCGGTCTGATCTGCATGCCTGCCGCCGCGGCAGGCGCCGAGACTTCGCTGACAAGGAACGCTGATGAAACGACGTGTGCTCGCGCTCGCGACGATCGTGGTGACCGCGTCCGCGCTGGTGCGGGCCGAGACGCATCAATTCGTCCCGACCGTGTTCTACAACACCTACTCGTTTGCCCATCCGCCGGCGCTCCGCATCAAGCCGGGTGATCGCGTGGTGACCAAGACGATCGACGCCGGCGGCGTCGACTGGAACGGCAAGACGGTGGCGAGCGGCGGCAATCCGGAAACCGGTCCGTTCTACGTCGAAGGCGCCGAGCCCGGCGACATGATCGTCGTCTCGATCGAGAAGCTGGAGACGAACCGGTCGTCTGCCTATTCGAGCAGCCTGCTCGCGCCCTACACCGTCGACCCGCAGGCGATCGCCGCCCGCACCGACCGTGATCCCAAGCGCACGACCTGGACGATCGACAAGGCGCACGCCACCGTTCGGCTCGATCAGGTGGAGATGCAGCCGGGCGGCATCGAGCTGCCGCTGAAGCCGATGCTCGGCTGCATCGGCGTCGCGCCGGCGCGCAAGGAGGCGATCGCGACCGGCGTCCCTGGCAATTTCGGCGGCAACATGGACTACGCGTCGATGGGCGCGGGCGTCAAGCTGATGCTGCCGGTCAACGAGCCCGGCGCGCTGCTGTTTCTCGGCGACGGCCATGCGCGGATGGGCGAAGGCGAGGTCGTCGGTACCGGCCTCGAGACGTCGATGGATGTGGAGTTCAGCGTCGCCCTCGTGAAGAACAAGACGATCGGCTGGCCTCGGCTCGAGACCGACACCCACGTGATGGTGCTCGGCAGCGCCCGGCCGCTGCTCGAAGCATTTCAGCATGCGACCACCGAGCTGCAGAAGTGGCTGGTGGCCGACTACGGCTTGACCGAACGCGGCGCCCAGATCCTGATGGGGCAGGCGGCCGAATACGAGATCGCGAACGTCGTCGATCCGAATTTCACCGTGGTCGCGAAAATCCGGAAAGCGATGATGCCGAGGCGCTGATGGAAGTCCGCGCGGTGTCGGTCAACGGGCGGACATATCGCTGGCCGGTCCGGCCGGTCGTGGTCGTATGCTTGGACGGATCGGCGTTCGAGTACATCGATCGCGCGATTGCCGCCGGGGTGGCGCCGTATTTGCGATCGCTTGCCGGCCTGAAATTCTTCCGCCTGGTGGAATCGGCGCTGCCCAGCTTCACCAACCCGAACAACGTCTCGATCATCACCGGCGTGCCGCCGTCCGTCCACGGCATCAGCGGCAACTTCTTCCTCGACCGCGGCACCGGCAGCACGGTGATGATGAACGACCCCTCGTATCTCGAAGTCGAGACGATCCTTTCGGCGTTCTCGCGCGCCGGCGCGCGCGTCGCGGTGATCACCGCGAAGGACAAGCTGCGGCGTCTGCTGACGAAAGGCGTCACCGGCACCTCGATCTCGATCGAAGCGACCGGCGTCGAGGTCTACTCCGCCGCACTCAGCGAGCAGGCGCTTGCCGAGGGCGCCAGGCTGCTGGCGTCGGCGCCGCCTGACCTGATGTATCTCTCGACCAGCGACTACGTCCAGCACACACACGCGCCAGGGGACGCCGAGGCGAACCGGTTCTACGGCGCAATCGATGGCGCCCTGGCCGAGATCGATCGGCTCGGCGCCACCGTGGTCATCACCGCGGATCACGGCATGCGCGCCAAGGCCGATCCGTCGGGGCAGGTGCGGGCGGTGTACCTGCAGGACCTGCTCGACCGCACGCTCGGCGCGAACGCGGCCCGGGTCGTGCTGCCGATTACCGATCCCTACGTGCGGCACCATGGCGCGCTGGGCGGATGCGCGATGGTGTATCTGGCGGCGGTAGAGAGCGCACATGCCGTTGCCGCCGGCATCCAGACCATCGCCGGCATCGATATCGCGCTGGCGCGTGACGAGGCCTGCCGCCGCTTCGACCTTCCGCCTGACCGGACCGGAGACGTCGTGGTGTTCAGCGATGGCGACACGGTCATCGGCACCCGTCCGGCGGATCACGATCTCTCAGCGCTCGGCGCGCCGCTGCGATCGCACGGCGGCCGCGCCGAGCAGGAAGTGCCGCTCTTCGCCAACCGCACGGTCGCGGCCGGCAGCCGGCCGCGGCACAACTACGACGCCTTCGACGTCGCACTCAACGGCTGCGCATGACGGGGGCGTGAACGCGGCACTCCGTCGCGGACGCGTAGCGCAGGGCTGCCCTGCCGACGCCGCGGCGGTTATTCGGGTGCGGTGACCGCCGCAGGCTGCACCGGCAGGTTCGCGGTTTCCCACGCGGCCAGGCCGCCGGCGATCTGGCTGATCATCGTGAACCCCTGCTGCTGCAGCAGGCTCGCGGCAATCGACGAGCGGTAGCCGCCGGCGCAGTACACCAGCAGGGGACGATCCCTCGGCAGCTCGCCGGTGCGCGCCGCCAGCTGATTCAGGGGAAACGCCACGCTGCCGGCGACGAATTTCTCCGCGCGTTCGGTGAGCGTGCGGACGTCGACGGCAAGCGCGTCGCCGGCCGCCAGGCGCTCGGCCGCAAGCGGCGCGCTGATCCGCTCGGTCGTCGCGGTGAGCTCCGGCCGCGCGGCAACGCTGTGCAATCCATCCTGCAGGTAGCCGACGCTGTGGTCGAAGCCGATGCGGCCGAGCCGAATGGCCGCCTCGTGCTCGCGGCCGGGGTCCGCGATGATGACGATCGGCCGCTCGCGATCGAGGATGGTGCCGGCCCAGGTCGCGAACTGACCGCCGAGCCCGATGTTGAGGCTGCCCGCCAGATGGGCGGCCGCAAATTCGGCCGGCTCGCGCGTGTCGAGGATCTGTCCGCCGCTGCCTTGCAGCGCCAGCACGAGCTCCAGCGTCATCGGCTTGAGTCCGCGCGCGAGCGCGGCGTCGAGGGTCGGCCGCTCCTTGCTGTTCAACACCGCGTCGTAGGTGAAGTACGCCGGTGCTTCCGGCTGATCGGCGGTGACGAGATCGACGAAGGCGCTCTTGGCCATCGGCTGCAGGGCGTAATTGAGCCGACGCTGCTCGCCGATCGTCGACACCGTCTCCTTGCCGATCGCCTTGCCGCAGAGCGAGCCGGCGCCGTGCGCGGGGTAGACGAGGCTGTCGTCGGGCAGCGTCATCAGCCTGGTGCGGAGCGACTCGTAGAGCAGACCGCCGAGATCGGCCGCGGACCAGCCGAGCGCGGCGCGCAGATCCGGCCGTCCGACGTCGCCGACGAACAGCGTGTCGCCGGTGAGCACCGCGTATGGTCCGGCGCCGGCTGCCGCTTCGTCGTAGACCGCGATCGAGATCGATTCCGGCGTATGGCCAGGCGTTTCGATCGCCCGCAGCCGGACGCGCCCCATCACGATCTCGCGGCCGTCGGCCAGCGGCGTGAACGCATACTCCGCGTTCGCGGCGGCGCCGAGGTAGATCGCCGCGCCGGCGCGGTCGCGCAGCTCGAGGTGTCCGGCGATGAAGTCGGCGTGCAGGTGGGTGAGGATGACGTGCGCGATCCGGAGACCGTGCTCGCGCGCGAACGCGACGTACTGCTCGATGTCGCGCTGTGGATCGACGACCGCGGCGACCCCGGTCTGCTCGTCGCCGATCACGTAGGAGGCATGCGCCAGGCAATTCAGATAAAACTGGTGCAGGATCATGCGCTAAACTTCGGCCACTATGGCCAAGTATACACGCGGAGAATTTCTCGGATTCGGCGCGGCGCTCGCCGGCGCATTCGTGGCCGGCACGCGGCCGTCGGTCGGCCAGTCCGTCGCGGCGCAGCCGGCGGCGGCGGCCGCCGCCGAGCCCGATCTCATCGTCGTCAACGGCCGGGTGCTGACGAGCGATACGGCGCTGCCGCGCGCCGAAGCGTTCGCGGTCAAGAACGGCCGCTTCATCGCGGTCGGCTCGACCAGCGACATCAGGAATATGGCGACCGCGCGGACGCCGGTGATCGACGCGCAGCGCATGACCGTCGTGCCCGGCTTCATCGACGCGCACAGCCATCCGAGCGGCGTCGAAGAGCTCTTCGGGGTCAACACCAACCTGCGCACCGGGCGTGAGATCCAGGCGGCGATTCGCGCCAAGGTCGAGACGACGGCGCCGGAAGTGTGGATCACCGGGTTCATGTTCGACGACACCAAGCTCGATCGGCCGCTGACGCGGAAGGATCTCGACGAAGCGACGACCGAGCATCCGGTATCGGTGGCGCACCGCGGCGGCCACACGAACTTCTACAACAGCAAAGCGTTCGCGCTCGCGGGCATCACCGATGCGACCCCGGATCCCGCCGACGGCCGGTTCTTCAAGGACAACGGCGTGCTCAACGGCCGGGTCGCGGAGAACGCGCGCGACGTGTTCAACCGCGTCGGCACGCGCGAGACATTCACGCCCGAGCAGCGCCGCGACCGCGCGCGCCAAGGCATGGCGCACATGTCGAAGCTGTTCAACGCGGCCGGCTTGACGAGCGTGCACAACGCCGGCACGTCGCAGGATTCGATCCTCGCCTACGAAGACTGCCGCAAGAACGGCGAGCTCACCCACCGCGCCTACATGATGATCCGCTCGCCGCAGGCCTACAACGGCCTCAAGGCGGCCAACATCCACACCGGCTTCGGCGACGAGTGGATCCGCGTCGGCGGCGTCAAGTTCATCGCCGACGGCTCCGCGTCGGAGCGCACGATGCGCATGAGCACGCCGTACGTCGGCACCGAGGACTACGGTATCCTGACGATGACCCAGGCGCAGCTCTACGAGGCGATCGACGAGGCGCACAGCCACAACTGGCAGGTCGGCGTGCACGCCAACGGCGATGTCACCATCGACATGGTGCTCAAGGCCTATGAGCGCGCGCTGCAGAAGTGGCCCGACGCCGATCGGCGCCACCGCGTCGAACATTGCACGCTCGTCAACCCCGACATCATCCGCCGCCTCAAGGCGAACGGCGTCATTCCGACGCCGTTCTGGACCTACGTCTACTACCACGGCGAGAAGTGGAGCGAGTACGGCGACGGCAAGATCGCCTGGATGTTCGCGCACCGGTCGTTTCTCGACGCCGGCATCCGTGTGCCGGGCGCCTCCGACTACACGCCCGGGCCGTTCGAGCCGTTGATGGCGCTGCAGAGCATGGTCACGCGCAAGGACTACAAGGGGCGCGTCTGGGGGCCGAACCAGAAGGTCACCCTGGACGAAGCGCTGACGATCGCCACCATCAACGGCGCCTACGCGTCCTCCGAGGAGACGCTGAAGGGCTCGATTACCGCCGGCAAGCTGGCCGACTTCGTCCTGCTCGAAAAGGATCCGCACGACGTCGATCCCGATCAGATCATGAACATCAAGGTCAATCGGACCGTGGTCGGCGGAAGGACGGTCTACGGTGCGTAAAGCTCCAACGGGCGCATCGCTCCTGGCGGCGTTGGCCGCAGCGGTGGCCGGGTTGACCTGTTTCGCGGTCCAGACCGCGGCGCAGCGGCCGGCCTTCGACGTCATCATCGCCAATGGGCGGATCGTCGACGGCAGCGGCTCACCCTGGTTTCGCGGCGATGTCGGCATTGTCGGCGACCGGATCACCGCGATCGGGTCGCTCGGCGATGCGACCGCCGCAACCAGGGTCGACGCCACCAACCTCGTGGTCGCGCCCGGGTTCATCGATCTGCTCGGCCAGTCCGAGTTCAACGTCCTCGTCGACGGCCGCGCCGCCAGCAAGGTGCTGCAGGGCGTGACGACGGAAGTGACAGGGGAGGGATCGTCGATCGCGCCGGTGAACGACCGGCTGATCGCCGACGCCGCGCCCAACGCCAGCCACTTCGGCGTCGTGCAGGACTGGCGCACGCTGGGCGACTACTTCAAGCGGCTGCAGGAGCGATCGCACACGACGATCAACATCGCGACGTTCGTCGGTGCCGGCGGCCTGCGCAACTACGTGATCGGCAAGGACGATCGACCGGCGACGCCGGCCGAGCTCGAGCGGATGAAGCAGCTGGTCGCCGAGGCGATGCAGCAGGGCGCGCTCGGCCTGAGCAGCTCGCTGCAATACGTGCCGGACCGCTTTGCGTCGACCGACGAGATCGTCGAGCTTGCGAAGGTGGCGGCGCGCTACGGCGGCGTCTACTTCACCCACCAGCGATCCGAGAGCGCGCGCATCTTCGAATCGCTCGACGAGGTGTTCACGATTGCCGAGCGCGCCAGCATTCCCGCGGAAATCTGGCACCTCAAGACCGCGTACAAAGCGAACTTCGGCAAGATGCCGGAGGTGCTGCGGCGGATCGAAGCGGCGCGGGCGCGCGGCCTCGACGTGACCGCGAATCAGTATCCCTACACGCGGGCATCGAACGGCCTCGACTCGTGCCTGCCGTTGTGGGCGCGCGAGGGCGGCTTCGAGAAGACGCTGCCGCGCCTCACCGATCCGGCGACGCGCGAACGGATCAAGAAAGACATGGACGACGGCGGCGCCACCACCTGGGAGAACCAGTGGTACGGCGCCAACGGCGGCGACGGCGTCATGGTCTCGTCGGTGCTCAACCGCGACCTGGCCAAGTACGAGGGCATGACGATCACGCAGATCGCCAAGGCGATGGGCAAGGATCCGCGCGACGCGGTCATCGATCTCGTCATCGCCGACCACGGCGAGACTTCGTCGATCACCTCGATCATGGACGAGGACGACGTGCGGACCGCGCTGAAGCACCCGCTGGTCGGCGTCGGCACCGACTCGGGCGCGCAGGCCGAGGACGGCAAGCTGTCGGAATCGAAGTCGCACCCGCGGGCCTGGGGATCGTTTCCGCGGATCCTCGGCCGCTACGTCCGCGACGAGCATCTGCTGACGCTCGAAGAAGCGATCCGCAAGATGACGTCGAAGGCGGCCGATCGCGTCCACCTGCACCAGCGCGGCATCCTGCGGCCGGGGCTGATTGCCGACGTCACCGTGTTCGACGCGGCAACCATTCGCGACGTCTCGACCTTCGACGACCCCAGGCACTACGCCATCGGCATCCGGCACGTATTCGTCAACGGCAAACGGGTCGTCGCCGACGGGGCGATCACCGCCGAGCGGCCGGGACGTCCGCTGACGGGGCCCGCCGGGCGGTAGGGCAGCCACCAGTCGTCAGTCGTCAGTCATGCCTGCCTGGCTCCTCGATCTATTCGCGCGCTACGGCTACTTCGTCGTCTTCGGCGGCGTGTTTCTCGAGAACACCGGGCTGCCGGTGCCCGGGGAAACCGCGCTGCTCGCCGGCGCGGCGCTGGCGCACTATGGCCAGCTGTCGCTGACCCGGGTCATCCTCACGGCGATCGCCGCGGCGATCCTCGGCGACAACCTCGGGTTTTTCATCGGCCGGCGCGGCGGGCGCAGAATTGCGGAGCGCCACGGGTGGCGCGTCGGGCTGACCGCGGAACGGCTCGTCGACTTCGATCGCTTCTTCCAGCAGCACGGGCCCAAGACGGTCGTTGCCGCCCGCTTCATCACCGGGCTCCGCGTCGTCGGTGCGGTGCTCGCCGGCGGCAGCGGAATGGCGTGGCCGACGTTTCTCTTCTATAACGCGACCGGCGCGATCCTGTGGTGCACGGTGATTGCATCTGCGGGATACTCGTTGGCGTACAGCTGGGCGACGCTCGAGCGGTGGATTGGCCGGACCGGCCTCATCGCGCTGGCGGTCGTCGCGGCGGTTGGTCTCATCGGCATCGTACGCGCGCGGCGGAATCGTCATCCATGATTACACTCGCCTCAGGGCTGTCGTATCTCGATCTCAACTTCTACAAGGTCAAGGGGGTCATCGCGTCGGTGATTCTGCACGGGCCGGGCGGCGCGGCGATCATCGATCCCGGACCGTCGAGCACGCTGCCGGCGTTGCGCGCGGGCCTGGCGCGGGCCGGGATTGCGCTCGCCGACGTCCGGGCCATCCTGCTGACGCACATCCACCTCGATCATGCCGGCGCCACCGGTACCCTCGTCAGGGAAAACCCCGCGCTGCGCGTCTACGTGCACGAGAAGGGGGCGGCGCACATGGTCGATCCGTCGAAGCTGATCGCGAGCGCGACGCGGCTCTGGGGCGACGAGATGGACGCGCTCTGGGGCGAGATGCGGCCGGTGCCGCAGGAGAACCTCGACATCCTGCGCGGCGGGGAACGGATCGCCGCCGGCGGCCGCGACCTCGCGGTCGCCTACACGCCGGGGCACGCGTCGCATCACGTCAGTTACTTCAGTGCCGACACCGGAATCGCGTTCGTCGGGGACACGGCCGGCGTCCGTCTGCAGTCGGGGCGGTTCATCATGCCGCCGACGCCGCCGCCCGACATCGATCTGGAGGCGTGGCGCGACAGCCTTGCGCGGATCGCGGCGTGGCATCCGGAGACGCTGTTCGTCACGCACTTCGGACCGTTCGCGCCGGTCGCGGCGCACCTCACCGAGATGGCGGATCATCTCGAACTGACCGCCGGCCTCGCCAACGCCTCGCTGGCGCGCGGCGGCAGCGACGAAGATCGTGAAGCGTGGTTCCGCGACGAGATCCGCCGCGAGCTGCGGCGCCGGATGAGCGAATCAGAGGCGCAGGCCTACGAGGTCGCGGGGCGGTTCGATCTGAGCTGGCGCGGGTTGGCGCGGTATTGGAGAAAACGAGGAACTAATTCTTAATTCCTAAATTCAGGCACTAGCGCGTGTTTCTTCCTGCACCGCGTGACGCCGCGGATCGACCATCAGGCGGAGCGCCAATCCCTGCGGCTGCGAGCCGGACGGCGGCGAGACGCGGTAGACCGCGCTCAGGACGCGTCCCTGTTGCAGCGTATCCGGAATCATGTCGCTGTCGCGGCCGTCCCGTTCGAGCTGGAACTGCACCAGCCGGAACAGCGGGATCGACACCGGCGAGGCGCATTCCACGTAAACCCCGAAATCGCTGACGTTCCTCGCGATGACCGTGGCGAACCGCGTCGTGCCGCGCTGGTCCTTCCAGGTGAGCCGCGCGGGCAAGGCGACGACGCGGCGTGCGGCGCCGCGCTTGTTCGCGTCGATCCGTTTCGGAGTCGGTGGGTCAGTCCAGATATGTTTCACGTCGGCCCCCAGGGTGAGTAGCAACGACATGATGAGTATCAAGCGGCGCGCCGTGTGCGGATCCGCCAAGTATCGCTGTCGGTCTTTGGCCCTAACACCATCATAGAGAGCCGTTTAAGGAAGTGTGCAGTAATTAGATTCTGTGTGCAAAACGAATACTTGGTATCCAGCTATCGGCGTAACTGGCTACTCTGTATCCATTAACGCAGCGCGTGCGTCCAGCCCGAGGCGTCGGATTTTGAGGTACAGCCCGCGCCGCGTCAGGCCCAACGCACGCGCCGATTCCGAAATGTTGCCGTCGGCGCGATCGAGCGCCGCCTGAATCAGGTCGCGCTCGACCTGTTCGACCGCCGATGCCAGGTTGGGCGACGAGCGCGACACCCGAATCGAGCCGGACCCCGCCGGCAGCCGCGTCGTGCCGATGTCCGGCGACAGGTGCACCGGTTCGACGGTGCTGCCGGGGGCGCTGAGCGCCACCGCCCGCTGGATCTCGTTTTTCAGCTGCCGCACGTTGCCGGGCCACCAGTACTGCGAGAACACGTCGAGGGTTTCCGAGCTCAGATGGATGTCCGGCTTGCCCAGCCGCTCGAGCGCCTCGCGCAGGAAGAACGTGCTCAGGTGCGGGATCTCCTCGCGCCGCTCGCGCAGCGGCGGCACGTGGATGCGGATCACGCTCAAGCGGTAATACAGATCCTCGCGGAACTTGCCTTCGGCAACGCGCTGCTCGAGGTCCGCGTTGGTCGCCGCGATCACGCGGACGTCGACCCGCAGCGGCTTGGTCTCGCCGATCGGCATGATCTCGTGCTGCTCGAGGAAGCGCAGGAGTTTGGGCTGGACGTCGAGCGGCAGATCGCCGATCTCGTCGAGGAACAGGGTGCCGGCGGACGCGGTCCGGATCAGGCCCGGCTGATCGGTGATTGCGCCGGTGAAACTGCCGCGGCGGTGGCCGAACAGCTGGCTGTCCGCGAGATCCCGGCCGGTGGTCGTGCAGTTGTAGGGCAGGAAGGTGCCGGCGCTGCGGTGCGACCCGACGTGAATCGCGCGCGAGACCAGCTCCTTACCGGTGCCGCTTTCGCCGGTAATGAGGACGGTGAGATCGTTGCCCTGCAGGCGCTGAATCTGCTCGACGACGCGGGCCATCGCCGCGCTGGCGGAGAGGAAGCCGGGGAGCAGCGGTTCGAGCGACGGCGGATCGACCGCGAGCCCCGCCACCGCAGCCGGACGATCGCGCGCGGCACAGAGCGCAAATCCCTGGCGGGCGACCGCCGCGATCATGCGGAGCCGCCGCATGACCGGATGTCCGATCGGACGGGGCGATGCGACCAGCCCGAATCGCGCGCCTTCCGCGTCGCGCCCCAGCGGCTCGACCACCATCAGGCCGCGCCCGTAGGCGCTGCCGTTGACCGCCGAGCGCGCCATGGTGCGTCCGGCCTCCGCATCGCAGCCGGCCGCCGCGATCACGCGGACGTCACCGCCCGAGAGCTCGACGTAAATGACGCTGCAATCGGCGGCCGCCGCTTCGAGCAGCGCCGCTGCGGTTTCCCGTCCCAGCAGATCCGGCAGCGCCGCCGCGTCGACGATCCGCCGCACGATCGCATCGTCGGCATCGGCCGGCGACATCACGTACTGCCCGGTGCCGACCGTCGTCAGCAGCGTCTGCGCGGCGTGCGTGTCCTCGACGTCGCGTTCGGCGCCGAGCTGCTCGAAGATGCCGAGCGCCTTGTTCAGATGCCGTTCCGCGACCGAGCGGGCGCCGGTCTCCGCGACGAGCCGCCCAAGCGCGAGGTGGCTGAGGCCGGATTGGTAGCGCTCGCCCAGCAGATCGAGCAGCGCCGCGCTCTGCGAGAAGTCGTGATACGCATCGGCGCCGCTGCTGCTCTTGGCGTGCAGCGCGCCGCGCAGGCGGAGATACTCGCCCCAGGCCGCGGGCGCGACTTTCGGATCGAGGGTGTTGGCGGCGGCGGCGAGGCGGAGCTCGGCCTCGGGCAGGCGATTGCCCGCGATCAGCGCTTCAGCGGCGATCAGCGTCGCCTGCAGCGCGTCGAACGGCGGCGCGCCCGATTGCAGAATCTCGTCGGCGCGCGACAGCGCCTCGTCGAGATCGGCGCGGCGCAGCGCGAGGCGCGCGCCGAGCACGCGCACCGACCATTCATACCACTGGCTGGTCTCGCGGCCGTAGGCGCCGAACGCTTCGCTCGCGCGGCCGAGAAAATCGCTCGCGGTGTCGTAGCGGCCGCGGATCAGATGAATCTGCGCGAGGGTGTCGAACACCGCGCCGGTCGTCTCGTGGAACTGGATCGGGCTGCGGACCTCGAGCGCGCGGTGCAGCGCGTCCTCGGCGCGGCGGAGATCGCCGAGGCGGACGCAAATCTGGCCGAGCGTCGCGAGCGCAACCGCGAGGCCGTGGCCGGAGCCGTGCGACTCGTGCAGCGCGACGCTGCGCTCGGCAAGCGCGAGCGCCTGCTCGTAGCGGTGCTGCAGCATCATCACGTTGGCCTGGTTGCCGCAGACGGTCGCGAGCACGTCTTCGGCCTGCACCGCCCCGGCCAGACGCTCCGCGTGGCGCAGCGCGGCCATGCCTTCGTCGTAGCGTCCGAGCTGCGCCAGCGAAATGCTGGACAACGAGTGGACGAGCGCGAGGTGACGGCGATCGCCGGCGGCGTGCAGCGCCGAGGCGGCCTTGCTGATGTGCTCGCGCACGATCGCGATGTCGCCGACCTGGCGATAGCACTGACCGAGCTCGTAGTGGGCGAGGCCGATCGCGCGCGAGTCGTGCGCCGCTTCCGCCTGCTTCAGGGCGCGGCCGTGCATCGCGATCGCGCGCGACTGATCGCCGCGCGCCGACGCCAGGCGGCCGTGCAGCCGCCACAGCGCGGACAGGCGGCGCGGCGGCACCGTGTCGCGGAAGGTGTCGGGCGGCCGGCCGAGCGTGGTCGC
>JAOBWF010000116.1 GCA_025463215.1 Acidobacteriota bacterium
CCTAGAGCACCCCGAGAACGTCGAGCAGCCCGAGCACCCCGAGCACCTCGAGCACCTCGAGCACCTCGAGCACCTCGAGCACCTCGAGAACCCCGAGCACCCCGAGAACCTCGAGCAGCCCGAGCACCTCGAGAACCTCGAGAACCCCTCCCCTACCCGATATACCGCCCGATGATCGGTGCGAGATCTTTCTTCGTCTGCTCGGGCACCAGTGCCGCGTGCGTGATGATCGCCGTCGCGAGCGCGTCCTTGCACGCGCAGGTCCGCGCGCCCGAGATGGTTTCGACCGCATCGGCGATCGTCTTCTGCGCGGTCGCCGCGTTCTGCGTCAGGTTGGCGATGATCAAGTCCACCGTCACGGAGTCGTGGTCGGGATGCCAGCAGTCGTAATCGGTGACCAGCGCCAGCGTCGCGTAGCAAATCTCCGCCTCGCGCGCGAGCTTCGCTTCCTGCAGGTTGGTCATGCCGATGACGTCCATGCCCCATGACCGGTACAGGTTCGACTCGGCGAGGGTCGAGAACTGCGGCCCCTCCATGTTCACGTAGGTGCCGCCGCGGTGCACTGTCGCCCCGACCGTGTGCGCGGAGCGGGCGGCGATCGCCGACAGGTCGTGACACAGCGGGTGCGCGAACGCGACGTGGCCGACGATGCCCTTGCCGAAGAAGGTGCTGATGCGTCCGTGGGTGCGATCGAAGAACTGATCCGGCACGACGATGTCGAGCGGCTTGTATTCCATCTTCAGGCTGCCGACCGCGCTTGCCGACAGGATGCGCTCGACGCCGAGGACCTTCATGCCGTAGATGTTGGCGCGGAAGTTCAGCTCCGACGGCAGAATGCGATGGCCGGCGCCGTGGCGCGACAGGAACGCCACCCGCTTGCCGCGCAGCGTGCCGATCACATACGGCCCCGACGGATCGCCAAACGGAGTGGTGAGGGTTCTTTCTTCGCGGTCGGTCAGCTCCGCCATGTCGTAGAGGCCGCTGCCGCCAATGATGCCGATCGTCGGATTGGTCATGATGCTGGTTGCACGAAACGTGTGCCGTTCTGCTCCCTGATATAGCCGGCGGCCAGCGCCGGATCGTGCTCGAAGAACACGAGCGTGTCCTGTTCGATCGCCTGTTTGAGGAACTGCTGCTTCACCGCGAGCGTGTCCATCGGATAGAGGTCGAAGCCCATGATCCACGCGTCGGGCAGGTGCGCGGTCGTCGGGATCAGATCGGCGACGAATGCCGCCGTCCGCCCTTTCGACTCGATCAGCACCATCTGATGGTGCATGCAGTGACCGCCCGTCCGCCGCACCTTCACCCCCGGCATGATGGTCGCATCGTCGTCGACCAGCTGCAGCACGCCCGCGTCGGCGAGCGGCGCGTAATTGTCCGCCAGATAGCTGGCGCGGTTGCGCGCGTGCGGATGCGTCGCATCCTCCCACTCGCCGCGCCGGACGATGTACTGCGCGCGCGGGAACGTCGGGCGGATGCGGCCGCCGGCGTCGCGGTAGGTGAAACCGCCGGCATGATCGAAGTGCAGGTGGCTCGCGAGGACGATGTCGACGTCCTCGGGCGCAACGCCGGCCTCGGCCATCGTCACCGACAGCGACCGGGTGCGGTCGATCCCGAAGATGTCGTGGAACTTCGCCGCGTCCTTGTCGCCGACCCCCGCATCGATCAGCATCGTGCGCGCGCCGCGCACCAGCAGCGGCCGCATCGCCATCGCGATCCGGTTGCGCGCGTCAGCCGGCGCTTTCTTCTCCCACAGCACCTTGGGCACGGTGCCGAACATCGCGCCGCCGTCCAGCCGGATCAGGCCGTCGCTCAGCGAGATCAACTCGAGATCGCCGACCGCGTACCTGGAGACAGCTAATGGCACAGTGCTGGCGGCAGATTGCCGGTTGGCCGACTGCTTGAGCTCGACCAGCACGCCATGCGCCGATGCCGGATGGATGAACGCCACCAGGCTGTGTTCAGCGCCCTGGCGCGGCTGGTCGTCGATCAAGCGCGTGCCGCGCGCCTTCAGCTGCGCCAGCGCCGCGTCGATGTCGTCGACGCGCAGGGTGATGTGATGCAGGCCAGGGCCGCGCTTCTCCGTGTATTTCGCAATCGGCGAGTCGGGTGCGGTCGCCTCGAGCAGTTCCAGCTTGGCGTCGCCCACCGGCAGGAAGTGGGCGCGGACGCGCTGCGAAGCCACCTCCTCGGGAGCCTCGATCTCGAGCCCGAGCGCGTCGCGATAGAACGCGAGCGCCGCCGCGAGATCCTTCACCGCGATGCCGACGTGATCGAGGACCGCCTTCATGAATCGAGGGATCGGGTGATCGCGGCATCGGGTAATCGAAGCGCCCGCGACAGCAGATCGTTGGCTGCGCTGTACGGATCGATGCCGCGCGCCGCGATGCGATCGACGATCGCCCCCAGCTCGCCCGCGGCGAGCACCTGGCGTTCGAGATGATCCATGAAGCGCTGCGAGACGAGCTCGCGCAGACGATACTCGCTGCGGGTCTTGCGCCTGGCTGCCTGTGTCCCCTCGGAGTGCGTGCGGAACTGCCCGATCGCGGCGACCAGCTCGGGAATCCCCTGACCGGTGGTCGCGACCGTCTTCACAATCGGCGGCCGCCATTCGCCGGCCGGATAGGCGTGCAGCGCCAGGTTCGCCTCGACCGCCGACACGAGACGTTCGGCGCCGTCGCGATCGGCCTTGTTGACGACGAAGATGTCGGCGATTTCCATGATCCCGGCCTTCAGCGCCTGGATCTCGTCGCCCGTGCCGGGCACGAGGGTGACGATCGACACGTCGGCGGTGCGGATGATGTCCACCTCGTCCTGGCCGACGCCGACGGTTTCGATGATCACGATCTCCTTGCCGGCGGCGTCGAGCACCAGCGCCGCATCTCCTGTCGCCCGCGCGAGGCCGCCGAGATGCCCGCGGGTCGCCATGCTGCGGATGAACACGCCTTCGTCCGAGGCGTGCGCCTGCATGCGCAGCCGATCGCCGAGCACCGCGCCGCCGGTAAATGGACTGGTCGGGTCGACGGCGATCACACCGATCGACGACAACGCAGGAACCGCGGAGCTCGCCGCGATCGCAGAGTTATGTTCGGCTTCCAGACTCTGCGAGCTGTGCGGTCTCTGCGGTTTCTTCAGGTACGTGATCAGTTTGTCGACCAGCGTGCTCTTGCCGGCGCCGGGCGGGCCGGTGACGCCGATCAGGTAGGCGCGGCCGGTGTGGCTGAAGATCGCGCGCACCAGATCGGCGGCCGCCGGATCTTCGTCTTCGATCAGGGAGATGGCGCGCGCCACGGCGCGCGCGTCGCCGGCCAGCAGCCGCTCGGCAAGGGTCGGCGTCACGACGCCGACAGCAGCTGGCGCGCGATGACGAGGCGCTGAATCTCGCTCGTCCCTTCGCCGATGGTGGTCAGCTTGACGTCGCGGAAATATTTTTCCGCCGGGTAGTCCTTCACGAACCCGTAGCCGCCGTGGATCTGGACGCAATCGTCGGCGACTTTCACCGCGATCTCGCTCGCATACAGCTTCGCCATCGACGACGCCAGCGTCGTCCGCTCGCCGCGCTGTTTCAGGTAGGCGGCCTGATAGGTGAGCAGCCGCGCCGCTTCGATCTTGGTCGCCGCGTCGGCCAGCTTCCACTGGATCGCCTGAAACGTCGCGATCGGCTTGCCGAACGACTTGCGATCGCGCGCGTAGCGCAGCGCCGCCTCGTAGGCGCCCTGCGCGAGCCCGACGGCGAGCGCGGCGATGCCGATCCGGCCGGCGTCGAGCACCTGCATCGTGTTCACGAACCCCTGGCCCTCGACCCCGAGCAGGCGGTCGGCCGCGACGCGGCAGTTGTCGAACAACACTTCGCTGGTGTCGCTCGCGCGCATGCCGAGCTTGTCTTCCTTCTTGCCCGCGGCCATCCCCGCCGTGCCCTGATCGACGATGAAGGCCGAGACGCCCTTGCGCCCGGCCGTGCGGTCGGTGACCGCCATGACGACGATGACGTCGCAGATCCGGCCGTGCGTGATGAACGTCTTGGAGCCGTTGAGGACCCAGCCGTCAGCCGCGCGCACCGCAGTGGTGCGCATGCTCGCGGCATCGCTGCCGGAGGTCGACTCGGTCAGGCCCCACGCCCCCAACTTCTCGCCGCGCGCCAGCGGCACGAGAAACTGCTGACGCTGGGCCTCGGTGCCGAACAGGTTGATGTGCGACGCGCAGAGGCCGTTGTGCGCCGCGACCGACAGCGAGATTGCGGGATCGACCCGCGCCAGCTCCTCGATGCAGATGCAGTAGTCGATCGCCGACATCCCGGCGCCGCCGTACTGCTCCGGATACTGGATGCCAAGAAGGCCGAGCGCCGCCAGCTTCGGCATCAGCTCGGCGGAAAAGCGCTGCTCCTGATCCCACTCGCGCACGTGCGGCCGGATTTCGGTTTCGGCGAAGTCGCGCACCGTGCGGCGCAGCAGCTCCTGCTCGTCGGTCGGACGGAAGTCCATGAACGCTAAATCGTAGCACGCTAGCTGCTCGAGACCGTCGCCCAGACCAGCCTGTACTTCCTGCGGCCCGCCTTCTGCACCCACGCGAGCCGCGCGCCGTCGGGCGACCACGCCGGCAGCAGCGCGTCCTTGACGCCGGGCACCGTCTGCTTCCGCTTGTGCTGGTCGATCAGCGTCAGGTGCCCGGCCTCGCGATCGGTGTACGCCATCGCGCCGCTGCCGACCGGTCCCCAGCCGAACATCAGACCCGGGATCGGTTTCTGGTTCAGGAACTCGCTGATGGTTTCACCCGCAAACGTGAGCCGGGCGTAGTTCTCGAACTGGCGCTCGGTCGTCTTCTCGATGTCGACCGGCGTGGATCCGGGCGCGCCGCCGGCCTGCTCTCCCGGACGGCCCGAGCCGGTGCCGACCCTGACCTTCTCCTGCTTCTGCTCGACGCCGATGACCAGGGAGCGCAGGCCTGGCGCGAAGCGATCGGATTTGAAGCCCCAGTAGTCAGCCGCCCACTCGGGTTCGGTGTCGATCGACTTCGCCGCGCCGCCGGCGATCGGTACGAGATAGTGCCGCAGTTTTTCGGAGGACGGCGTGCCGTCCGCGGTCTGGACGTACAGCTCGCTGCCGTCGCGCGACCAGGCGAGCTGCCGCAGCTCGCCTTTCAGCGTGCCGAGATCGAGCTCGGTGACCGTCGTCGGCGCCCCGACTTTCACCGCCGACGCGTCAACGGCTGTTGCGGGAGTTTGACCGGGCGAGATCGACAGGGCCGACGTGAGCAGCAGCAGATCCAGCATCGTGCACCTCGTCGGCGCGTCCCCGCGACCAGTCGGTGTGGGGCGCGCGGTTTTCCACCAGCCAGCCGTAGATCAGCCCCGAGTAGTTCTGCCAGCGCATGCGGTGCTGCGCGTAGAACGGCGCGAGCGCGCGCTGCAGATCCGGCAGCCGGTAGAACGGCACGCCCGCGAAGTAGTGGTGCTCGAGATGATAGTTGGAGTTGAGGAACGCGAGGTCCCAGAACCAGTGGCCGCGCATCAACGTGCCCCACTTCGCCGGGTCGGTCGGATCGATGTCGTAGTGCTGGCCGAGCCGGTTCAGCGTGAACGCGATCGGGAAGACGAAGAACACCGGGATGACGTAGGCGCGCAGCGCCGCGGCGCCGCCGGCCAGTGTCGCGATCAGCGCCAGGACGGTGAGGTGCGCCGCGATCGACACCTTGCGCTCGAACGCGATCCGCCGCTGCAGATCCGCCGGGTAGGTCGCGCTTTCCCTGCGCGCGGCGCGGAAGTAAATCGGAAACAACGCCGGCGAGCAGTACAGCAGCTTGAACCAGCGCGCGTTCGTCTTGGGCGAGAGATGGTGACGCTTGGGATCGTCCTCGTCCGAGCCGAGTTCGGCGTGATGATCGAGGTGCCAGCGCGTGAACTGGCTGGCGGAGATGCCGCTCGGGACGGCGTAGAGCCAGCCGAGCGCCCGCTCCGCGGCGGCACGCCGCCGCGCAAAAATCGTGTGGTGTACGACTTCGTGCAGCAGCACCGTGAAGTTGAAGACGGTGAAGCCCTGCACGAACACGAGCGGAATCCAGATCGCCGGGTTGGCGATGGTGATCAGCGCCCACGTCGTCATCCCGAGGATCGCGAACTGGCGGACCGCGATCAGGAGATGACGCGCGCCGTCCTTGGCGTGAAAGGCGCGCAGCTGCTGGGGCGTCAGCGCCTGGGCGAGCTCGCCGCGCAGCGCAGCGGAGTGCTGGCTGTAATGATGAGATTTCACGGGACTTACGCCGATTGTACTACTATGGGTGCATGACCCGCATCCGAACTGCTGCACTCGCCGTCGCGCTGCTCGCGGTCACCTCGACCCCGGCGCGGGCCGACATCACCGCATTTATCGGCGCGAATACGACGCCGGCGAACCGCCAGGTGCGCGGCTTCGCCCTCGGCTTCGGGGTACTGGCGATCGGCTTCGAAGGCGAGTATGCCTACACGCCGGACGACCTCGCCGCGATCGCGCCGTCGCTGAAAACCGGCATGGCCAACGTCCTGCTGCAGACCCCGATCGCCTTCATGGGGTTCCAGCCCTATTTCACGACCGGTGCGGGGCTATACCAGGAAGAGCTCGGGGTCCACTCGGACACGGGAATCGGCTTCAACACCGGCGGCGGCGTCAAAGTGTCCCTCGCGGGACCGATTCGGCTGCGCGTGGACTACCGGATTTTGAAGCTGGGAAGCGGCGCGCTGAACCCGACAGCGCACCGCTTATACGCAGGATTGAATCTGAAGCTCTGACTATTTCCCGAGGTCGGAGACGAGGGACAGGTTGACGAAATTCTGTCCCGACGCGTAGGCCTCGGCGTACTGCTTGTAGAGCGCCTGGACCTCGGTCGGAAAGGCCTCGGCGAGAATCGTCGACACCGTGTAGTCGGCGCCCTTGACCGACGGATCGATCATGAAGACGTAGAGCACGTTGCCGCCGGCCGCCGGGTCGGGCGACTTGAAGACCTTCCAGCTCGCCGCCTGCTGCTTCCGCTCAGGCTTCTCGCTCTTCTGGAGCGCCTCCTTCAGCTTGCCGATCACCGACTCGAAGTCGGCGGTCTTGTCCGGCTTGATGAAGTTGAGCACCATCCCGGCGTCGGACGCGAACGTCCGGGTGGTGGGCGCTGCCTGCGCCGCGGCCGCGGGAGCGGCCGGCGCGGCGGGCGTGGCCTGGGCGAACGCGCTGGCTGCCGACAACGTGCCGACAGCAATTCCGAACACAATCCTGCGAAGCATCGAAGCCTCCTGGGCGAAAGGGCGTTACTTTAACGTACTTGGCGTCACACGAACACGGCCATTACTTCGTGAGCAAGGAGCATTCCCTGGCGGGTCAGGCTGAGGCGGTGTCCGTCGCGCCGCAGGCACCCGGCTTCGAGAAACGGCTCGAGGTCGGGGCCAAACCGGCGCCAGACGTCAACTCCGTAGCGCGTTTGTATGGCATTTCCATCGATCCCGTCAACCAGCCGCAATCCGGTGAACAGCGCATCCCCGAGCTGCTCGTCCGGTGTCAGGTGCCTGACGTCGGTGGCCAGCGCCCCTCCCCGCTGCGCCTGCTCGATGTACTCCGCGGTGGACGAAACGTTCTTCCACCGGACTCCGGCGCGCGTGGAGTGGGCGCCGCAGCCGAAGCCGAGCCACTCGCCGTCGGTCCAGTATTTCAGGTTGTGGCGCGACTGGCGCCCCGGCCGGGCGACGTTGGAGATCTCGTACTGCACGAGGCCCGCGGCCTCGAGCCGCGCCATCGCCGCCATGTACATCGCGGCGACGTCATCGTCCGGCGCCTGCGACCATTGCGCCCGCGCCATGTCGTCTTTGAGCGGCGCGTTCGGGTACACCTCGAGCATATAGAGCGACAGGTGCTCGGGACCGAGCGCGATCGCCGCGTCGATCGATTCGAGCCATTCGCTGATCTGCTGCGACGGCAGCCACATCATCAGATCGAGGCTGATGTTGTCGAAGCCGGCGGCGCGCGCCTCGCCGAACGCGGCGCGGGCGCGATCGGCGCTATGCAGCCGCGACAGCCGGCGCAGCTCGTCCTCGCGAAACGACTGGACGCCAACACTCAGGCGATTGACGCCCGCTCGGCGATAGGCGGCGAGCCGCGCCTCGGTGACCGATTCGGGGTTCGCCTCGAGGGTGACCTCGCGATCGGCGGCGAGATCGAAGGCCGATTCGCAGGCGGCGATGATGCGCGCGATCTCGTCAGGTTCGAGCAGCGACGGGGTGCCGCCGCCGAAAAAAATCGTGTCCGCAGACGGTGAGATTTCAGATTTCTGATGGCCGATTTCAGAAATCAGGGCGTCCACATAACGCGCCTTGACGTCGGCGTCGAACAGGCCGCGATTGAAGTTGCAGTAGTTGCAGATCGCGGAACAGAAAGGAACGTGGACGTAGAGACCGAGCATTTCTAACTTCTAACTTCTCACTTCTAACTACCCGCCCGCCCCCCCGGCCATTTCAGATCGGCGCGGCCGTCTCGCGCGGCCGGTTCGCGCAGCTGGGCGCGGGCCTGGCGGCCGGCGCGGGCGGGCAGCGATTTCTTGCGCATCTTCCACAGCGTGATCAGGTCGTCGACGCCACCGTTGACCGGCAGCTCGCGATAGTCGGCGCCGTCCAGCTGAATGAACTCGCACATCTCGTGCAGGCGCGAGCGCATCCGGAAGCCGATCCGGAACAGCAGCGAGTTCGGATCGCTGTCGTCGGGGATGTCGAGGTAGTTCGAGGTGAAGATCGTCAGCCGGCGCTCGTTGTAGCGCGTGTTGACGATCAGGTTCATCGTCTCCTCGACCCATTCCGACGTCTTCTCGGCGCCGAGGTCGTCGAGCACGAGGAGATCGGCGGTCATCACCGGCCGCAGAATCTCGAGCTCGGTGGTGCGGATCGACGGATCGTAGGTGCTGCGGATCACGCGGAGCAGATCGCGCGTGTCGTAGTACAGCCCGCGCGCGCCGGACGACTGCATGACCTGCTTGAGCACCGCGACCGCGAGATGCGTCTTGCCCACGCCCGGCTGCCCTTCGAGGAAC
>JAOBWF010000127.1 GCA_025463215.1 Acidobacteriota bacterium
CAGGACGCGGCGGGACAGGATCGGACGGCGGTGTCCGGGCCAATCCCGAAGACACGATCCGCATGCGCGATGCGATGCGCGACATCACGGAGCCGTCCGATCATCTCGTCATCACCCAGACCGAATCGATGATCGTCGTCACCGGCGCCGACGGCCGGACGACGAGGCTCGCGCCTGACGGCAAGAAAGTGAAGGACGACAACACGAAGATCGAGCGCAAGACCAAGTGGGATGGGGGTAAGCTGGTGAGCGAGATCAACGGCCTCGGGCCGGGCAAGATGACGCAGGCCTTCTCGGTCGATCCCGACGCCAAACAACTGCGCATCGTCGTGGTGATGGAGAACGGCCGGTCGAAGGAGCCGCGCACCATCACCCAGGTCTACGATGCCGATCCGCGCTAGCATTGGCACCGTTCTTGGACCATCGCGCGAGCTATGGTCCTGATCACCGCCATGTTCGCGCTCGCGTTGTCGGGCTCAGCTCAGACGCAATCGCCGGCGCCGGCGCCGGACGCGCAGGAGCAAAAGGCAGACGCGAAAGAGCCGCCAACCCCGGAACACACCGGAATCCGCGCGTTGTTTGGCGATGTTGGCGAGGACCTCAAACATCTCCCCGACATGCAGAACGTGTACATTGCGGCGATCGGCGGCGGTCTCGCCGCTGCCGCGCACCCCGCCGACCAGTCCTTCAACGCGCACCTGCTCAACCATTACGACGCGGTGAATACGTTGTTCGCTCCTGGCAAGTACCTCGGCAATACACCGGAGCAGGTCGCCATGTCGCTCGGGACTTATGCGGTGGGACGGATTCGGAACCAGCCCAAAGTGGCGCATCTCGGCATGGACCTGCTGCAGGCGCAGATCATGTCGGAGATTCTGATCGAGCCGCTCAAGTTCGCAACGCACCGCCTGCGGCCGGATGCCAGCAACTATCAGTCGTTTCCGTCCGGACACGCCTCGGTAACGTTCGCCGCCGCCACAGTGATCGAGCGCCACCTTGGCTGGAGAAAGTCTGTGCTCGGCTACGCCGTTGCCTCGTACGTGGCGATGTCGCGCATCCACGATAACCGCCACTACCTCAGCGACGTCGTCTTCGGCGCCGCCGTCGGCACCATCGCGGGTCGCACCGTGGTGCACCATAAAGCCGACTACTGGGCGATGACGCCGGTCGCCGTGCCAGGCGGCGGCGTGGCGCTTATGGTCACTCGTACGCGTTGGGGTCAGTAGCCGAGTGAGGCGTTCAGGTTCCATCCGACGTCAGCCGTTTTTCTGCTTTCCGGTATTCACCAGCGTGTCGCCCGCGTAAAGCCGCCGCCGATTCGCGAAATCATTCCGAATTTCTCACTTCTTCCGTTCAGGTTCGCGCGGCACGGGGCACGCAACAACGCTGGACGAGATCTCGAAGGAGGACGTTCGGCTCATGGTGCAAAGACGTGTTTTTCGGTGGATGGTGCGGGCGGCGCTCGCGCTCGCGGGGGTCGGGGCATTCGCCAGCACGGTGCGGGCTCAGACGACGCCGCAGGGTCCGAATGAGTGGTTGTGCGATGCGTCCTTCGAGGACTGCCGCACTCCGCTGATCCGCCTCATCCAGAAGGAGAACGTCGGCATCGACGTCGCGTTCTGGTTCATGCAGGACGCGCGCTACAAGACGGAGATCATCCGCCGCTGGAACGCCGGCGTGCCCGTCCGGATCCTGGTCGATCCGCTCGCCAACGCGAGCTATCCAGGCAACGACCAGATGCTCGCGGAGTTCGCGGCCGCGGGGATCCCGATGCGCATGCGCAAGAGCACCGCGCCGGGGATCCTGCACTGGAAGATGATGCTGTTCGTCGGTCAGAACCAGATGGAGTTCTCCGGCGCGAACTACAGCCCGACCGCGTTCGTGCCCGCCGATCCGTACGTCGATTACGAGGACGAGACGCTCTACTTTTCAGACGACCTCGCGGTCGTCCAGAGCTTCATGACCGAGTACGACACCCACTGGATCGAGACGGCGAACTACGCCGACTACGCCAACATCACCAGCCCGCCGGCGCGCAAGTACCCGATTTACGCCAAGGATCCGGCGCTGAACTTTCCCCAGGGCGAAGACTATGCGCTCCGTTTATTGAAGCGGTATCCGAAAGAGAACCAGGCGATCGACGTGATCATGTATCGCATCACCGACGAGCGGGAAACCAACGCGCTCATCACCGCGATGCAGCGCGGCATCCCGGTGCGGCTGATCAGCGACCTGAAGGAATACCGGCTCCCGAGCCGGCAGTGGGTGTCGTACAACCTGGACAAACTCTACGCCGCCGGCGTTCCGCTGCGCGTCCGCGGCCACCTTGGCCTCAATCACCAGAAGCTCGTGCTCTTCTATCACAACACGCCGGCAACCGGCCCCGCCGCGCCGCTCGCGGTGTTCGGCTCGTCCAACTGGACGACCCCGTCGGCGAACCAGCAGCAGGAGCACAACTACTTCACCCTGAAGCCGTGGATTTTCGACTACTTCGAAGCGCAGTTCCTGCGCAAATGGTGCTCGGGCGACTGGGCCGCGGGCATGCCCGACTACTGTGCCGGGCATCTCAACCCGGTCGGTTCGGTCGAGACCACCGACTTCGTGCCGCTGCCCGCGGACAAGCCGATCAACCTGCTGCCGGCCAATGCCGCGATCAATCTGAATACGACCGGCCTCACGCTGAAATGGGATCCCGGCTACTACGGGCAGATCTACGACGTCTACTTCGGCGTCGATCCGAACCCGCCGCTCTTCAAGGCGGATCTGAAGCTCGGTCCGGTCGACTACAACACGCCCAAGACGAAGAAGACGCTGGCGCTGCCCGCGTTGCAGCCGGGCACGACCTACTACTGGCGCATCGTCAGCAGGACGATGGCGGGAGTGACGTCGAAGGGCCCGACCTGGAGCTTCACGACGAAGGGGACGCCGCCCCCGCCGCCGCCACCTCCGGCCGGTGCGACGACGCAGGTGATCTGGGCCACGGATGTGCCGGCGTCGAGCATCACGGGCCTGTGGAGCGTCATCAGCGATCCGACCGCGGCTGGCGGTTACGCGCTGTGGAACACCGACAAGGGCAAGTCGAAGATCTCGCCCGCGCTCGCGTCGCCGCTGAACTTCTTCGAGGCGACATTCGACGCGATGGCCGGTGTGCCGTACCACGTCTGGGTGCGCATGCGGGCGCAGGCCAACTCGCTCAACAACGATTCGGTGAGTGCGCAGTTCAGCGACTCGGTCGACGCCTTCGGCTCGGCGACCAACCGGATCGGCACGCCGGCCGGATCGGAGTTCGTGCTGCAGGACGGCGCCTCGGGCTCGATCAGCGGCTGGGGATGGGCGGACAACGGTTTCGGCAACGTCGGCCCGGACGTCTACTTCGCCGCCACCGGGACGCACACGATCAGGATTCAGCAGCGCACGGACGGCGCGGTGATCGATCAGATCGTCATCAGCCCGGACACCTACGTCCGCTCGACGCCGGGCGCGCTGAAGAACGACGCGACGATTCTCGGCAGCACGATCAGCGGCGCCGCCGGCGGCGGCGCACCGCCGCTGCCCGCGCCGTGGCAGCGCGGCGACATCGGGACGGTGGCGCTCAACGGCACGGCCACCTTCGATGAAGCCGCCGGCATCTTCACCGTCGTCGGCGACTCCGGCGACATCTGGAGCACCGCTGACGGAATGTACTTCGCGTATCAGGCGCTGTCGGGCGACGGCTCGATCGTCGCGCGCCTGACCGGCGTCGAAAACGCGAACGTCTGGTCGCGCGGCGGCGTCATGATTCGCGAATCGACGTCGTCCGGCGCGGCCAACGCCTACATGTCCCTGTCGGCAGGGAAGACGCTCGCGTTCCAGCGCCGCAGGGGCAGCGGCGGCTCGACCTTCGCCACGCTCGGAAGCCTGAACGTCGTGCCGGCTCGCTGGCTGCGGCTCGATCGCGCCGGCGACACGTTCACCGCGTATCAGTCGACCGACGGCGCCAACTGGATCTTCGTCGGCACCGACACGATCGTGATGCCGCCCAACGTCCTGATCGGCCTCGGCGGTTCGAGCGTCAACGCGACCAGGACGTCGAAATCGACCTACGACAACGTCACGGTGACGGCCGGCACGCCGACGCCGCCGGCGTCGCCGCCCCCGCCGTCGTCACTGCCCGACGGGTGGGCGCACCAGGATGTCGGCAACGTCGGGTTCACCGGCGACACGACGTTCGACGCGGTGTCGGGTACGTTCTCGGTCAAGGGGGCGGGCAACGACGTGTGGGGGACGGCCGACGCCTTCGACTTCGCGTCGCGGCCGCTGACCGGCGACGGCTTCATCATCGCGCGCGTCCGCAGCCTGCAGAACACGTCGACGTCGGCGAAGGCCGGCGTGATGATCCGCGAGACGCTGGCGCCGGGCTCGGCGAACGCGTTCATGCTGGTGACGCAAGGCAAGGGCACCGACTTCCAGCGGCGCCAGGCCACCGGCGGATCGACGGTGAATCTGGTCGGCGGCACCGGCACAGCGCCGTACTGGGTGAAGCTGGAACGGATCGGCGACACGTTCAACGCGTATCAGTCGACCGACGGTGCGACCTGGACGCTGGTCGGCAGCGATACGATCGCGATGGGTCCGACCGTCTACATCGGCCTCGCCGCCGTCAGCCACAACGTCATGGCGACGACGACCGCGAACTTCGATTTCGTCTCTGGAAGCTGGTAAAAAAAAGGGGAAGCTCGGACCACCCGAGCTTCCCGTCTCGCATTCTTAATTCTTAATTCTTAATTCGTACTTCTTAATTCACTCGTCGTCTTTGTCCAACTCGTCGGCCGGCTTGCTGGTGGCGACGTCGTCCATCTCCGGCAACGCTTCGTCCGGCGCATCCACGTCGTCCAGGCTGAAGGAGCGCCCGGTATTCTTCATCGGGATGGGACCGCGCGGTTTGTCGTCCCCCTTCTTCTTGCCTTTGGCGCTGCCGCCACGCTGCGGCTTGGCGTCGGGACCGAAGTTCCGGCTGCGGCCCGCGGCACCGCCCGGCGCCGAGCTGCCGCCGCCATCGAACGGACGCGGCGGACCACCGAAGCCGGAAGGACGCGGCGCGAAGCCGCCGCCCGGGCGCGGGCCGGACGAGTAGCCGCCGGGGCGCGGGGGGCCCCCCGGCCCGCGATCTTCGCGTGCGCGCGCTTCGCTGACCGCGAGTGGGCGTCCGTTGTACGGCTGTCCGTTGAATTGCTTGATCGCCTGTTCGGCGTGGGCGCGATCGATGAATTCGACGAACGCGAATCCGCGCGGCCGGCCGGTTTCACGATCGACCGGCAGCACGACTTGCGACGGCGGGGCGACCGCGCCGAAGTAGGTACGCAAGTCGGCTTCAGTGGTGCTGTAGGCGAGATTACCGACGAACAGACGGACGGCCAATCAACTGTCTCCTAATTTGGGACGAGGGGCGAGGAAGCGCGGGGTGGAGGGACACACGCAGGCAGCCGGGGTATCAGTCGTGAAAAACCTTACCTGAACTCCCGTCATGGTGCAAGCGGAGGCTATAGTAAAGCCTTCGATCGGTTTCGCCAAGGGGAATGGCTGGCCCGGCCTCGGACCAGCTGGAGAGCTGGTGGGGCGAGACCGGGCTGAGGCTGACGGTCGGCGCTAGGAGAGCTGTTGGCGCAGCCGCTCCTCGCGCGCGCGCTCCTCGGGTGTGAACTCGGGCCCGAAGTCTTCCATTTCGTAGAGCGGCCGGATCTCGATGTCGCTGTCCGACTGATGCGGGTTGGGGCAGCGCTTCACCCAGTCGACCGCCTCCTCCATCGACTTCACCTTCCAGATCCAATAGCCGGCGATGAGCTCCTTGGTCTCGGCGAATGGGCCGTCGATGACCGTCCGCGCGGCGCCCGAAAAGTGCACCCGTTTGCCCATCGAGCTGGCGCGCAGGCCGTCGGCCGCGACGAGCAGGCCGGCGTGGACCAGCGCCTCGTTGAACTTGCCCATCTCCTCGAAGATCTTCGGATCCGGCGCCCCGCCCTCTTCCGATTCCTTGCTCGCCTTCACGATCACCATCACTCGCATGATTGCCGCCTCCTGATCACTGGTCGAACGGTGGCCGCCGGGATCGACAGGGCGCGGATCCCGATGTTCGCACGCGAGTTGAATGAAACATCGAGCTCGGACCCCGATACTACGATATCGTCATAATATGCCGAAGCCGGACGATGTCGCGCTGACGCGCGCGCTCGAGCGATGCGAGGTCCCGACCGAGGGTTTCCCGCACGCCTCGCACTTGCGCGTCGCCTGGGTCTACCTGGTCGAGTCCCCGTCGCTCGACGAGGCGCTTGCGCGCATGTCCGCAACGCTGCGGCGGTTCACGACCTCGGTCGGCCAGGCCGAGAAATATTCCGAGCCGACGACCGTGTTCTGGATGCTGCAGGTCGCGGCGGTGCGCGCGGTGATGCCGGACGCCGACCTCGACACCCTCCTGCGCGCCTATCCCAGGCTGCTGGACAAGAACCTCATTCGCGGAGACGCGGCCCATGTCGTTGCGCCTGGTTCCACCGATCCATCGAGCGACCCATCGCATCGGCCTGTTTCTCGCTGACCTGCGCGGCGACGGGCTGTCGCAGGGGGAAGCGCACATTCTCGCGCTGCTCGCCAGCGCGTCGCCGGCGCCGATCGCCGAGCTTCACCGCGGGCTGGCGCACAAGCGCTCGACGCTGACGAGCATTCTCGATCGCCTCACCGCGCGCGGGTTGATTACCCGCGAGGTCGGCGCCAGCGATCGCCGTACGTTCGTAATCACGCCGACTGCCAAGGGCGCGCCGATCGCCAAACGCGTCCTGCGTCACCTGACGCGCCTCGAGGACGCGGTCAGCCGCCGCGTCACCGCCGACGACATCAAGGGGTTCCTGAAGGTGGTATCGGCGGTCGAAGACGAAGCGGATCGGGGGACCACGCATAAGAAGTAACCGCGTACCGGCTCCGGCTTAGTCGTGGCTGAGGCCCCGCAGCGCGAGGACGCCGAACACCGGTCCCGGCACCAGGCAGATGAACACCCATTGCCAGCCGATCGCCTGCGCCGCGATCGGCAGCAGCCGGATCGACGCCATCGTCAGCAGGAATCCGGCGGACGTCTGAATCGTGAGCGCGGTGCCGACGTGGTCGCGCGGGCTGTATTGCGCCACCAGCGCCGACAGCTGCGCCGAATCGGCGACGACGGCGACGCCCCAGACGATCGCGAAGAGATAGAGCAGCGGCGGCGGCGCGTGAAACACCAGGCCGGCGATCGCGCAGCAGACGCCGCTGACGATCATCGCCCAGCTCGCGATCCGCGCCTTGCCGATCCGATCCGCGAACAGACCGGCGGCGGCCGAGCCGATGGCGCCGCTGCCGATCATGGTGAATGCGACGGCGGATCCGGCGGGCGAGCCTGGCGTCGCACCCCCGCCGAGCCCGAGGCTGGACGACGCGTACGCGGCGATCCAGGTCCACACGGCGTAAAGCTCCCACATGTGTCCGAGGTAGCCGAGCGTCGCCAGACGCGTGCGGCGATCGGCGAACACGCGGCCGGCCGCCGCGGGATCGAAGCGCGCGCTGCTCGCGACGTACGGGCCGTCGGCGACTGCCGCGACGACAATCGCGCCACCTGCCAGCGCGAGCGTCGACGCGGCGAGCATCAGCGTCCGCCAGGCGATCGTCGCCGACGCCGACGCCAGCAGATGCGGAAACGCCGACCCGACCGTCAGCGCGCCGATCAAGACGCCGAGCGCCGCGCCGCGCCGCTGCTCGAACCAGCCGGCGGCGATCTTCATCCCGGGCGGGTAGACCCACGCCAGCGCGCCGCCGGTGAGGACGCGCAGCGCGAT
>JAOBWF010000411.1 GCA_025463215.1 Acidobacteriota bacterium
GCCCAGGTGGCGGTGTCGCCGGGTATCGGCTTTGGCGAATATGGCGAAGGCTATGTGCGCGTGGCGCTGGTGGAGAATGAACATCGCATCCGCCAGGCGGCGCGCAATGTGAAGAAGTTCCTGCAGCTGGGCACCAACATGGCGCCCTCCGACCTGGCTTCGGCAAAATGACAGCGCCTTTCCGGATTGCCATCGCCGGTCTCGGCACGGTCGGGGGCGGGGTGGTGAAGGCGCTGGCCGCGCGGCAGGATGAACTGTCCCAGCGCGCCGGACGGCCCCTGCTGCTGACCGCCGTTGCGGCACGCGACAAAAGCAAAGCGCGCGGCTTCGACATGCCGGGCTGGAGCGACGATCCGCTGGCGCTCGCCAAAGGCGATGCCGATTGCGTGGTGGAGCTGATCGGCGGCGACGAAGGCATCGCCCGCCAGCTGGTCGAGACCGCGCTCGCCAATGGCAAGCATGTGGTAACCGCCAACAAGGCGCTGCTGGCCAAGCATGGCCGCGCACTTGCATTGCTGGCGGAAGAAAAAGGCGTCACCCTGAAATTCGAAGCCGCTGCCGCGGGCGGCATTCCCATCGTCAAGGTATTGCGCGAAGACCTGATCGCGCATGGTGTGGATGCGGTGAAGGGCATCCTCAACGGCACCTGCAACTTCATCCTGACCGAGATGGAACGGTCGGGCCGCGGCTTTGACGAAGTGCTGACGGAAGCCCAGGCCAAGGGCTATGCCGAGGCCGATCCCACCCTCGATGTCGGCGGCGGCGATACCGCGCACAAGCTCTCGTTGCTGGCGAGCCTGGCCTTCGGCACCGCGCCGGCGCTGGATGCGGTGTCGGTGGAAGGCATCACCCACATCACCGCCGACGACATCGCCTTTGCCAGCGAGTTCGGCTTCCGCATCAAGCTGCTGGGCACGGCGCACCGCGTCGGCGACGCCATCGACCAGAAAGTCCAGCCCGTTCTGGTGCGTGCCAGCTCGGCCCTGGCCAGCGTCAGCGGCGCCGCCAATGGCGTGCTGGTGGATGCGGGCGAGGCGGGGCAGTTCTTCTTCTCCGGCCGCGGCGCGGGCGAGGCCCCCACCGCCAGCGCCGTGATCGCCGATATCGTGGAAGCCGCCTCGGGTTCACCGTCCCCGGTCTTTGGCCGCCCGGCGGCCAGCCTGACCGCGCTCAAGCCTGCCGACGGCAAGGCCGCCCTGTCGCCCTGGTATCTGCGCTTTGAAGTGCTGGACGTGCCTGGGGTCCTGGCCGCCATTGCGGGCAACCTGGCCGAGGCCGGTGTTTCCATTGAAAGCATGATCCAGCGCGGCCGGGCCCCGGGCGAGCCGGTGGCGATTGTCATGATCACCCATGAAACCGCACAGGCCAGCGTGGAGCGCGCCTTGAAGGCCATCGGGGCTTCCGACAAGGTGCGGGCCCGCCCGTGCATGATTCCCATGGAAGCCTGAAAACAGTGAGAAACCCATGACCGAGATCCGCCCTCCCGCCTTGGTGAAGCCGCTCGATCGTGCCTTTGCGCTGGAAGCCGTGCGCGTCACCGAGGCCGCGGCCATCGCCGCCTATGCCCAGATCGGACGCGGCAATGAGCATGACGCCGACCAGGCGGCGGTGGAGGCGATGCGCTATGCCTTCAACCAGCTTCCCATCGACGGCACCGTGGTGATCGGCGAAGGCGAGCGCGACGAGGCCCCCATGCTGTTCATCGGCGAGAAGGTGGGGCAGGGCGGCCTCGCGGTGGACATCGCGCTGGATCCGCTGGAAGGCACCACCCTGACCGCCAAGGCGATGGCGAATGCGCTGGCGGTGATGGCGATGGCCGAGCCCGGCACCATGCTGAACGCGCCCGACACCTATATGGACAAGATCGCCATCGGCCCCGGCTATGCCGAAGGCGTGATCGATATCGATGCCGAACCCGGCGACAATGTGAATGCGCTGGCCAAGGCCAAGGGCGTATCGCCGGACGAGATCAGGGCTTGCGTGATGGACCGCCCGCGCCATGAGGAACTGGTGGCCAAATTGCGCAAGGCCGGCGCTTCGGTGAAGCTGATCACCGACGGTGACGTGGCGGGCGTGATCGAGACCACCGATCCCGCCACCGGCGTGGACCTTTACATCGGTTCGGGCGGCGCGCCGGAAGGCGTACTCGCCGCTGCAGCCCTGCGCTGCATCGGCGGCCAGATGCAGGGACGGCTGATCTTCCGCAACGATGACGAGCGCGCCCGCGCCGCCAAGTGGGGCGTCACGGACCTGAACCGCAAATACGGCCTGCTGGAACTGGTGTCGGGCGATGTGGTGTTCTCGGCCACCGGCGTCACCGATGGCTCGATGCTGCGCGGCGTGCACCGCGAAGGCGGCTATTACACCACCGAGAGCGTGGTGATGCGCTCGGCTACCGGCACGGTGCGCTGGATCAAGGCGCGACACCGCATCAAGGATGCTTGAGGCGAATATCGACCTGGGCGCGGCGGCATTCGGTGTCGCCCGCTCCTTCACGGGCCGTCGCTGGCTGCTGAAATCCGTCGAC
>JAOBWF010000148.1 GCA_025463215.1 Acidobacteriota bacterium
CCCGCGACCACCGCCCGCCGGCCCGGCGCTCGCCGAGGGACGCTGCTGATCGATCGGCGCGGCGACCCTGACGCTGGCGACCTCCGTGAGCAGGCCGATCTCGTTGTGCCACCAGCCGCTCCACGCCATCGCCCCTTCCCAGAAGTTGGTGTAGGTCGAGTTGTAGATGATGCCGTCCTTGCCGGCGGCTTCGAGCGCCGCGGCCTGCGACTGCCCGAGGATGCCATTCCAGCGATAGATCAACGGGTGGACGTTGGCGTTGATCGGGTCGGTCGCCGGCATGACGAAGATGCGCGCGGCGTTGCTGCCCATCTGATGCTCGTCGAGCCACACCGAGGGGAACCAGTCGTGCCACAGCAGCCGCGCGGTGTGCTGGCTCTCCTTCTGCGTGAACATGTACATGTCGCGGTTGTTGTCGTGGCCGACGTACGGGTGATAGAGGTAGGGAATCGGACTGTTGGCGTACTCGGTGCCGGCGTTCTTGTTGAACCAGTCGGTGACCATGATCTGGCCGTCGGGGTTCAGGCTGGGGACGAGCACGAAAATGACGTTGTCGAGGATCTTCTTGACGTCGGGCGCATCGCTGGTCGCGAGCCGGTGCACCAGCTCCACCGACATCTGCGAGGCGCCGATCTCGGTCGCGTGAATGCTGCAGGTGATGAGCAGCACCAGCTTGCCCTGGCGGAAGATCTCGTCGCGCTCGGCGTCCGACGGCGCGCCGCCCTGGAAATACAGCTTCTTCTCGAGCTGCTTGTAATGATCCAGGTTCTTGAGCGTGTCGGGCGAGCTGATTTCGAGCGCGATGAACGGGTTGTTGTCGCTGGTCTTGCCGAGCTCGCGGAAGCGGACGCGGTCGGAGCTGGCGGCGGCCAGCTTCATGTAGTCGACGATCTTGTCCCAGCGCACCAGCTTGTTGTCGGCGCCGACCTTGAAGCCGAGAAACTGCTCGGGCGTCTGCAGCGTGCCGGCCGCGGAGGCGGCGAGCGTCGAAAGGACGACCAGAATACCAATCAGAGATCGACGGCTGACCATGGAGCCTCCAGGAAGAGCCACTATAATATTCAGCGTCTATTCAACACAAAGGACACGAAGGCCGCAGATGCGACCGTGACTATGGCCAAAGCGTTGACCGCAAGAACCCGGATGGACGAGGTGCAGGCGCCGATCGTGCCGGTCATCGGCGCCATCATCCGATCGGTGCCGGGCACCATTTCACTGGGGCAGGGGGTGGTCCACTACGGGCCGCCGCAGGCCGCGATCGACGCCGTCGGCCGGGCGCTGACGGTCGCCTCGACCCACGAATATCAGGACGGCGCCGGGCTGCCGGCGCTGATCGATCGGCTGGCCATCAAGCTGCGCGTCGAGAACGGGATCGACGTCGACAACGGCGTGCGCGTCATGGTCACGGCCGGCGCGAACATGGCCTTCATGCACGCCGTGCTGGCGATCACCGCGCCCGGCGACGAGATCATCCTGAACGTGCCGTTCTACTTCAACCACGAGATGGCGATTCAGATGGCCGACTGCACCGCGGTGTGTGTCGCGACCGACGACCGCTATCAGCCGCGGCTCGACGCCCTGCGGGCCGCGATCACCGATCGCACCCGCGCCATCGTCACCGTGACGCCCAACAACCCGAGCGGCGCGGTATTCAGCGAAGACGCGCTGCGCGAGATCAACACGCTGTGCCGCGCGCGCGGCCTCTATCACATCGCCGACGAGGTCTACGAGTACTTCACCTACGGATCGGCGCGCCACGTGTCGTCGGGCGGCTTTGCGGGCGCGGCGCCTCACACGATCGCGATGTACTCGCTGTCGAAGGCCTACGGCTTCGCCGGCTGGCGCATCGGCTACATGACCTACCCGGAGCATCTGGCGGCGGCGATGGCCAAGGTGCAGGATACGATTCTGGTCTGCCCGCCGGTGGCGTCGCAGGTGGCGGCGATCGCGGCGCTCGACGTCGGCCGCGCCTACTGCGAGCCGCACGTCCGCGAGCTCGCCTCGATTCGGGACATCGTCTTTTCGCAGTTGTCGGCGCTGGCGCCGCTGGCCAGCGTGCCGGCGGCGGACGGCGCGTTCTACGCGCTGCTGAAGGTGGATACCGATCAGGATCCGATGGCGATCGCCGAGCGCCTGATCCGCGAGCATAAGGTGGCGGTGATTCCCGGGCCCGCGTTCGGCATGACCGACGGCTGCTACTTCCGGGTCGCCTACGGCGCGCTGCAGAAGGAAACCGTCGCCGAAGGCATCGGCCGGCTGGTCGAAGGGTTGCGACAGATTCTTTCGTAATTACGTCTTGCGCCGCCGCCGCGCGGTCGCCGGCGCCGGCGTCTGCGCCGGCGGCGCCTTCGCGGCGTGGCCCTTGTCCGCGTACATCCGCTCGTCGGCTTCCTTCACCAGCGGCAGCAGATCGTCGGTGCCGGGCGGCACTTCGGCCCAGCCGACGCTCAAGCCGATCCCGGGCGGCAGCTCCACCGCCTCGGGCGCGGCATCGAACGACGCCTTCAGCACCGCCGCCTTGCGTGCCGCTTCTTCGCCGCCGCACGTGATCAGGACGAGGAACTCGTCGCCCCCCCAGCGGAACACGTAGTCCGCCTCGCGGATGTGGCGCTTCAGGAAGCGCGCGACGTACTGCAGCACGCGATCGCCCGCCTCGTGGCCGAGCGTGTCGTTGATCTGCTTGAACTTGTCGACGTCGATGAACAGCAGCGACAGCGGCAGCTGAAAGCGCGCGTGGCGCTGCAGCTCGCGGTCCATCACCTGTTCGAGGAAGCGGCGGTTGTGGCAGCCGGTCAGCGGATCGGTGATCGCTGCCTGCAGCAGCTCTTCCCGCGCCGCCTCGAGCCGGCGGTTGGTCGTCTGCAGCTCGTAGGTCATGTCCTCGAACACGAGCTGATGGATGCCGAGCGCACCGAAGGTGTAGAGCACGGCGTTGACGACGAGGATCTCGAATGTGAACTGCCCGGTGGCGAGCATGCGCGGCACGACCACGGCGGCGGCGAGGTTCGAAACGCCGAGCCCGAGCAGGACGAAGGCGACCAGGCCCGCGCCGATCATACGGCGCTCGATCAGCACCGCGGCGTACATCGCGCCGGCGCCGGCGAGCAGGATCGCGGAGATCACGTAGCCGGGCGTCAGCACCGCCGCCGCGCCGAAGAGCAGCGGCGCGATCAGAAACCAGGCGCCGGCGGCGATCAACGCTCTGAGCCGCGCCGGCCGGATGAATCGCGTCTGGCGGTAGAGGTCGGCGCTCCAGAAAAACAGCGTCGCGGTGCAGATGCCGAGAAACTGCGACAGGCCGAGCGCGAAGTTCGCCGCCCGGCCGCTCTCGTAGCCGCGCGCGATCAGCAGCATGGCCGGCGCAATCAGCAGCCAGCCCGATGCCCACAGCAGGATGAACGGCTTGCGCCGGTGCGCGTACTGGAGAAGCAGCAACCCGGCGACGATCACCGCGCCGAACGCCGCGCTGCGCCTGGGACTGATCGGCACCGACGGCGGTGTCGGCACCGCGTCGCCGGCGCGCGCATGTGCCGACACCGCCGCCGACGTGAGCAATGAAGAGCCGGAACTGAGAAGGAAAATCGACAGGAACAGGGCGAACAGCGCGGCGCTCCGGCGCCTGCTAGACGTCAAGTTCCTCGGCCTCATCGGCACGCTCCATGATGAAGCGAAACCGTGCCGACGCGTCCTTGCCCATCAGCTCGTTGATCACGCGGTCGGTCATCAGCACGTTTTCGTCGGCGACGTCCACCCGCTGCAGCCGCCGCGTCCGCGGATTCAGCGTCGTTTCCCAGAGCACCTTCGGCATCATCTCGCCGAGACCCTTGAAGCGCGTGATCTCCGGCGTCGCCCGGCCATTCTTGCCCTGGCCGTGCTGCTTCAGGATCGTCTCCTTGTGCGCATCGTCGAGCGCCCAGAACGTCTCTTTGCCGACGTCGATGCGATAGAGCGGCGGCTGTGCCAGGAACACTTTGCCGTTCGTGATCAGTTTCGGCAGGTGCCGGTAGATGAACGTCAGCAGCAGCGTCGCGATGTGATTGCCGTCGGAGTCGGCGTCGGCGAGGATGATGATCTTGCCGTAGCGCAGCTTCGTCAGGTCGAAGTTGTTGCCGAGGCCGCAGCCGATCGCGGTGACCAGATCCGACAGCTCCTTGTTCTCGAGCACCTTGGCGAGCGACGCGCTCTCGGTGTTCAGCACCTTGCCGCGCAGCGGCAGGATCGCCTGCCGCGTGCGATCACGCCCCTGCTTCGCCGAGCCGCCGGCGGAATCGCCTTCGACGATGAACAGCTCGCTGCCGTCGCTGCTCGAGTTGGTGCAGTCGCTCAATTTGCCGGGCAGGTTCAGGCGCGTCGACGTCGCGCTCTTGCGCGACACTTCGTCCTTCGCGGCGCGGCTCGCTTCGCGTGCGCGCGCCGAGAGGATGATGCGCGCGACGATCGCTTCGGCGACGCTGCTGTTGTGATGGAGCCAGTGCTCGAGCCCCGGCCGGACCAGGCCGTCGACCGCGGAGATCAGTTCCGGGTTGTTCAGCCGATCCTTCGTCTGCCCCTGGAACTGCGGCTCGGCGATGAACACGCTGACCACGCCGGTCAGCCCTTCGCGGATGTCTTCGGCGGTCAGCGTCACGCCTTTCGGCGACAGGTTGTGCGTGTCGATGAAATTGCGGACCGCCTTGCCGATGCCCGCGCGCAGCCCGCTTTCGTGCGTGCCGCCGGAACCGGTCGGGATGCCGTTGACGTACGAGCGCACGTGCTCGTCGGTCGCTTCCGTCCATTGCAGCACGAGGTCGAGGCGCAGCCCCTCGTCCTTCGTCAGCGTGAACGGCAGATCGTGGACCGGCTTGGCGGCGCGCTCGGCCACGATCTTGCGCAGGTAGTCGACGATTCCTTCGCTGTGCTCGTAGACGATCTTTTCTTTCGCGCCCTCGTCTTCGAAGGTGACCTTGAGCCCCTTGTGCAGGTAGCTCGCGACTTCGAGCCGCTCCTTGATGATCGCGGCGTCGAACTCGATCTTCGGAAAGATCGCGGCGTCGGGATGGAAGTACACCTTGGTGCCGCTGCCCCGCGCCGCGCCGATCTTCTTCAGCGGCGCGACCGGCTTGCCCTGCCTGAAGCGCATCTCCCACAGTGCGCCGTCGCGCTTGACGGTGGCGACCAGCTCCTTCGACAGCGCGTTGACGACGCTGGCGCCGACGCCGTGGAGGCCGCCCGCCGTCTTGTAGTTGCCGTGCTCGAATTTTCCGCCGGCGTGCAGGACGGTGAAAATCACTTCGAGCGCGCTGCGCTTGGCATCGTGCTTGTCGACCGGAATGCCGCGGCCATCGTCTTCGATCGTGATCGACGATCCATCGGCGTGCAGCGTGACCCAGATATTCGACGCGAAGCCGTTCATCGCTTCGTCGACCGAGTTGTCCAGCGTTTCCCAGACGAGATGGTGGAGGCCAGCTGAGCCGACGCCCCCGATATACATGCCGGGTCGCTTGCGGACCGGCTCGAGCCCTTCGAGAACGGTGATGTCTTTCGCGGTGTAGTTCGCGGATGCCATGTATATAATGTGCGCCTTCTGAAGCCCTCGCTACGGCGCTTCTTGTGCACCACGATTGTAGCGGTATTTCAGCTTCATCCCGCCGCTGCCGCCGCTGTTTCGGAGGACGTGCCGGTCCCCGGAGGTACCGCTGCGCTCGCGCAGGCGCTCGGGATCGAACCGGCGCCGGACCGCGGCCGCTTCGTCTACGAGATCTCGCGCCTTCTGTACAACGCGCCTGAGGGGCGCAAGCCGTCGGCGGATCGGTATCTGGCCGCGGCGCGCCAGTCGATCGCGCGCGACCGGCCGTCGCTCGACACCCGGCCCGGCGAGCTGGTGCCGGTGCCGCTCACCGCCGACGTCTGGAGCCGCGCGATCTTCCACCGCACGGTGGCGCCGCGCGATCTCGTGACCGCGATCATCACCGATCGCGCCGCCGCGCTCCTCTGCCTCGGTCTCGCCTCGCTCGACGATGCGACGTTGGGCTTCTTCGCGGAACACCCGCAGCTGCTCGAGCGGCTCTACGCGCGATCGGCGCCGGCGTTCTCGGCGTTTTCCGCCAGCCTTCGCGTTCAGAACAGTCGCGTCGTGCCGCCGTCGGGCGACGCCGCCGTGGCGCTGTGGGAAACGTTGACGATCGAGAAGGTGACGCGGCCCGAGCGGTTTGTCCAGCAGCTGTTCGAGGTGAACGACGGCC
This sequence comes from Acidobacteriota bacterium, assembly GCA_025463215.1. Taxonomy (GTDB): domain Bacteria; phylum Acidobacteriota; class Vicinamibacteria; order Vicinamibacterales; family CAVVIG01; genus CAVQFC01. The sequence continues at coordinate 6,222 of JAOBWF010000148.1, forward strand.
GGATTGCGTACCTGTACGACGTCATCGGCGCGCTCGACCCGGCGCGCCGCGCCTTCGCGCTCGGCTTGTGGATCGCGAACCCGACCGCGCGGGCCGAACGGTTCAAGGCGCTCGCGCTCGGCATCGGCGGCTTTCGCGAAGCCCACCTCCGCACCCTGCCGCTCGGCCGCGCCTCCTACGATCTGTCGATGACGCTGTCGCGCGTCGCCGTCGCGGCCGACGGCACGCCGGCGGCCCCCGCGATGCGCGGCTTCTGGGCGCGCGTCTTCGCCAGCAGCGACCTGCCAGACGACGCGGCGCGCGTGCTGCGCGGTGTCGACGACGAGCCGTTCGACGCGGCGTGGCTGATCGATGCGATCGCGCCGGTCGACGTCCGGATCCGCGCCGAGCGCCTCGATCAGCTGGCGTTCGGCCAGCGCCTGTTCGGCGGCGCCGACGCGGCGGCGCGGCCGGATGTCTTCGTGGCGGTGCGCGCGCTCGCGCGCTACCGCATGTTGATGTGGACGTTCGAGCGGATCGGCATCCGGGCGCCGGCGATCTACGCCAACGGCGCGAGGCAGGCGGCCCGGGTGGGCGCGTTCGACGGCCGGCGCGGGTTCGAAGCGCAGGCGCAGTTTCAGGGCGCGCTCGCCATCCTCGCGCGCATCGCCAGCGTCGGCACGCTGACCCCGGCCCGGACCCAGCCGCTGATCGAGCAGCTCGTCGCGCTGCCGCTGACCGACGACGGCCGCTACATGGGCGCGATCGCGCGCTGGCTGCGCGGCGATCTCGCGGCCGCCATCGCCGGTGCCGAGACGTCAGAGCTCGCGGTGCTGGCCGCGATGTCGGGCCCACCGTCGGGAGACGGCCCGATTGCCCGCACCGTGACGTGGGAAGGGCAGTCGTACCGCCTCGACCTCGGCGCCGCCGAGCGCCGGCGCCTCGCGATCGTCCGCGACAAGCAGGCAGGCGCGCCGCTCGACGCCGCACTCGACCTCGCCGCCGCCGCGCGATCGCTCGCCAGCGACAAGCTGGCGATCGCCGATGTCGAGGCGATCCTCGACAAACTGACGGCGGTCGCCGGCGATCTGCCGCGCCGCGTCGGCCGCGACACCGACGACATCGCGCCCGGCATCTCGTCCGAACCGAACGCGCGCGAGTCGCTGCGGAAGGTGACGGAGGAGCTCGCGAAGGACATCCACAACAAGGACGTCAAGCACGTCGCCCGCGCGGCCGTGCCGCTCGCCGAGCTCTCCGACCGCGTGCTCGCCGGCGTCCTGCTGTCGATCGCCTACGCCGCCGACGTCGGCGATCCCGATGGCACCGTGCTGCTTGCCGAAGACGTGTCGCGCCGGCATGACTTCGGATTCAGCGGCCGCGACTCCGAGGTGCGGCTGCGCATGGCGTGGGCGGTACCCCGCGTCGAGGTGATCCCGGGCGTGCCGTGGCACGTCAGCGGATCGCTGCTCGGCCTCGACATCGGGCTGGCGCCGCTGGCGCTGCGGCGCCTCAATTTCGAGCGCGTGCTCGAGCCGCCGAGGCTGACGTCCAACGAGCGCGACACCTTCGCGGTGAGCGTGTCGCTCCTGAATCCGTTCAAGCTGCGCGACGCCGACCGCGACGCGATCGGCGACACGATCGCGCGCGGCCAGCGCCGGCTCGGCGCGTTGCGCAACGGCGGGCAGGCCGGGGCGCGCGCCGACGCCGACGCCGCCTTCGAGGCGATCGCCGATGAGCTGTCGATCGAGGGCTGGAGGCGCCGCGCGGTCCGGTGGATGCTCGTCCACGATGCCGACCGGGTGGCGTCGATGTTCTCCCTCGGCGAAATCCTGGTGCTCGGCGGCGGTCGCACCCCCGACCTCGACACCTGGGGGATGTCGATGATGACGCTCGAGGGCTGCGTGTGTTCCCGATTGACGCCGCCCGGCCGCTGGCCGACATTATTGGGGCGCCCGCCGCTCGGGCTGACCGCCAGCGCCGTGGCGGACGTTCACCTGCACGTGGCCCTGATGCTGAGAGAGATGCGTCTGCCCGCCGCGATCGCGAAAGTCGTCCTCTCGGGCGCGGTCCAGGACTTCATCGACGAGGCGAAGCCGACCGACGACGCCGACTGGTTGACGCTGGTCCGATCGGCGCGCGCCGCGAACCGCGATCGCATCGAGGACTATATTGCCGCGGCGACCGCGGCGGGGCCGTTCGTCCCGGACACGGGGCGCCGCGTACCGGACCGTCAATGACCCGGCTGTGGTCGTCGCTCGTGTTCGCGTCGTGTGTCGTGCTGACGCTGTCGCTGTGGGCGCAGGCGCCGGGCGACGCGCCGCAGATCACGATCCTCTCGCCCGGTGAGGACGCCTACGTCACCGGCTCCACCCTGCTGCGCGCCGCCGTCACGCCGGTCGACGTCGTCGACGGCGTCACGTTCTTCGTCGACGGCCGGCAGGCGTGCGCGCTCACGGCGCCGCCGTTCGAGTGCGACTGGGACGCCGGTGCCGCCATCGCCGCACACCAGATCCGCGTCGTCGCGACGATCAAGGGCGGCACCCGCATCGTGCGGACGATTCGCACGAAGTCGGTCGGCTACGTGGAGCGGGTCGACGTCGACGCCGTGCAGGTCACCGTCACCGTCGCCGACGGCCACGGCAAGTTCATCCGCAACATTCCGAAGACCGCGTTTCATGTCTTCGAGGACGGCCAGAAGCAGTCGGTCAACCACTTCGCGTCGGAAGACGTGCCGCTCGAGCTCGTCGCCGCGATCGACATCTCAGGCAGCATGACGGCCGCGATGCCGAAGCTGAAGAAGGCGGTGAAGGAATTCCTCGGCGACGTGCCGCCGCAGGATCAGGTGACGCTGCTCGGCTTCAACGACAGCATCTTCACGCTGACGCGCAAGGCGACGGATCCCGCCGAGCGGATCAAGGCGGTCGACCGGCTGGCGCCGTGGGGATCGACTGCGCTGTACGACGTGCTCCTGCGCGGCGTCGAAATGCTCGGCCGGCAGACCGGGCGCAAGGCGCTGATCGTGTTCACCGACGGCGAGGATCAGGGCAGCCACGCGACGATCAACGACGTCGAACGCCGGCTGCAGTCGAGCGACGTCACGCTGTACATGATCGGCCAGGGCCGCGGCGTCACGATGGAGCCGCTCAAGAAGATCATGGAGCGGTTGTCGGTGCCGACCGGGGGGCGGGCGCTGTTCACCGACAGCATCGACGAGCTGCACACGGCTTTCGCGGATCTGCTCGACGAGCTCTCGAACCAGTATCTGCTCGGCTATCAGTCGACGAACTCGAAGCGCGACGATGCGTGGCGGAAGATCAAGGTCGAAGTCGACGGTCACCACGAGGTGCGCGCGCGGCAAGGCTATCGTGCATTGGTGGGAAAATGAAGGCAAGCCACCCAGGGTTCACGACCCGACGAAACCGCGGACAGCGCGGAGACCGCACAGACAACCGCAGAGAAAAGGTCTGCAGGTTCTTTGTGCTCTGCGTTCTTTGCGGTCTCTGCGGTTCCTTCCTGTCGTTGTCGGCCCAACAACCGCCCAAACCGAGCTTTCAATCCTCTGTTGAAGTCACCTCGCTCGATGTCACCGTCGTCGACGACAAGGGCAAGCCGGTCCCGAACCTGACGCCGGCGGATTTCGCGGTGAAGATCGACGGCAACACGCGCCGCGTCGTGACCGCTGAATGGGTGCCGCTCGCCGGCGAGCCCGGCGCCGCCGTGCCGCCGCCGCCCGACGGCTACAGTACGAACGAGAGCGCGACCGGCGGACGGCTGATCGTGATCGCTATCGACCAGCCGAACATCCGGTTCGGCGGCGCGCTGGCGATTGCCAAGGCGGCGAACGCGTTCGTCGACAAGCTGACGCCGTCCGACCGCGTCGCGGTCGCGGGCATCGGCTTCGGCGCGCCGGCGACGGCGTTCACGGCGGACCGCGGCCGCGTCAAGCGGGCGATTGCGCGGATGGTGGGCCAGAAGCTGCCCGAGCTGCGGACGACGCACAGCGTCGCCCTGGTCGAAGCGATCGGGATCGCGCGCGGCGACGCCGGCGTGCTGGACGGCGTGCTGTCGCGCGAGTGCGCCGGGCTGCGCGCAGCGGAGGTCGACATCTGCCGCGTCGACATCGAAAATGAAGCGCGCGACAAGGCGCGCAGCGCCAGCCAGCAGGGGGACGAAACCGTGCAGGCGCTGACCGCGCTGTTCACCGGCCTGCGCGCGATCGACGCGCCGAAGACACTGATCTTCATCAGCGAAGGGTTCATCGACAACGACAACACGGCGCGGATCGTCGAGCTTGGCGCGCTGGCGGCGGCGGCACGGACCAGCGTCTACGCGCTGCGGCTCGACACCGCGTTGTTCGACATCGCGAACGCGCGCGCGCCGATCAACCCGTTCGCGGATCGCCAGGCGCAGAGCGCCGGCCTCGAGCTGCTCGCCGGCGCGTCGCGCGGCGCGTTGTTCACGGTCACCGGCACGGGCGAGGCGCTGTTCGATCGCATCGCGTCCGAGCTGTCCGGCTATTACCTGCTCGGCGTCGAGTCGGAGGGGCGCGACAAGGACGGCAAGGCGCATCCCATCCGCATCGAAGTGTCGCGCAAAGGCGCCATCGTCCGCTCGCGCCGGCAGTTGGTGAACACGGCGAGCGATCGGCCGGCGCCGCGCTCGGCCCGCGCCGCCGCCGCGGCGGCGCTCAATTCGCCGCTGCTCGCGACCGCGCTGCCGGTGCGGCTCGCCTCGTTCGCGCTGCAAGGGCCGGAGCCGAACAAGGTGCAGCTGCTGATTCACGTCGACGTCGGGACCGACTATCCGGCATCGAAGGTGGTGTCGGTCACCTACGTCATCACCGATGGCAGCGGCAAAGTGGTCGACAGCAGGTCGGGCGACGCGCGGCTGCTGCCAGTGATGAGCGGCGTGCCTTCGCCGCTGCAATACACCATCGGCGCCAGCCTGGCGCCCGGCGACTACACCATGAAGCTCGCGGCCGCCGAGGGGGACCGCGCGGGCAGCGTCGAGCACCTGATTCATGCCGCGCTGCCGGCGGCAAAGGCGATCACCCTGAGCGAGCTGATGGTCGGCGGCCCGCTCGAGGTCGGCGAGCTGCTGACGCCGACGATCGGCTACCAGATCAGCTTCGGCGCCGTCCATGGTTACCTCGAGGCCTACGGCGCGAACACCGACGCGCTGACGATGGAGTTCGAGGTCGCGACCGACGGCGATGCGCCGGCGCTGCTGAACGTCGACGTGCCGATTCATCCGGTGACCGAGACGCGCGCCATCTTCACCAAGGTGATGCCGATCCATGCACTGCCGCCGGGCAAGTACGTGCTGCGGGCGATCCTCTCGGCCGGCGGCGCCTCGGTGAAGACGCTGACGCGCGGTTTCGAAATCGCACCGCCGAAAGTCCTGCTGACCTCGGCGGAGGGGCTCGGCAACGTCTCGGTCGACGCCGATCTGTTCCTGCCGATCGATGAAGGGACGATGACGCCGCCGTTTCAGCGCGATCTCGCGGTCGACGAAGCGACGCTGGCGCCGTTTCGTGAACGGATCGCTGCGACCGTGAAGAGCGCGTTCGATCAGGGCGTCGTGTTCCTGGCGGCGGGGGATTACATCAACGCCGAGCAGAGCTTCAAGAAAGCGATCGAGCCGGACGTCGACAGCACCGCGCCGCTCGCCTTCCTTGCCGCGACCTTCGCCGCCGCCGGAAAGGACCACGAAGCCGCGAGCGCATGGCAGACTGCGCTGGTCGACGGCTCCGACTTTCCGCAAGTCTACCTGTGGCTGACTGACGCGCTGCTGCGGACGCACGACTTCGGCGCCGCCCGCGCGATTCTGGAAGAGGCGTCAGGGAAGTGGCCGTCGGACACGCGGTTCACGAAACCGCTGGCGATGTTGTACGGGACGTTCGGCCGCGGCCGCGAAGCGGTGCGCACGCTCGAACGCTACCTCGACGATCGGCAGGACGACCGCGACGCCTACTTCTACGCGGTGCAGTGGCTCTACACCGTCCACTCGGGCGGCAGCGTCGTGCACAACCGCGCCGAAGACCGCCAGCGCGCCCACGAGTACGCCGACGCGTACGAGCGAGCACGAGGACCGCGCGCGGCCCTCGTCAAGCAGTGGGTCGATTACCTGGATAGCGAGAAGTGAGGAGAAGCAGGAACCGCGATCTCCGCGGTTCCTGCTGATCGTTTATCGGTTGCCGGCGTCGTCGGCTTGCGACTTCCTGCCGCGCACCGGCTTTTTCACCGCCGGCTTTTTCGCCGCCGCTTTCTTTGGCGCGGCCGCCAGCGACGGACGTGCCGCACGGGCGCGCGGCTTGCGCGGCTTGGCACGGCCGAGGAGCTCCGCGGTGGTGTCGATCAGGACGGGCTGAGCATCTTCCTGATCGCTGTCGGCGCGATTGCCCGAGTCGGTCGGCTCCGGGCGCGGCGCCTCGATCGGCTGGTTCTCGAACTCTTCGTCGACGTCGGGCTGCGGCAGGTTCGGGCGGCTGACCTGCGGCGCCGGCGCGGCCGCCTGGAGCACCGATCCCTGGAACACGCGCAGTCCGCCGCGGCGATCGCGCTCGACGCGGACGAAATTCTCACGCTGACAGGCCTTCAGCAGATCCATCAGACCGCCGAAGCCGTAGCGGCGTTCGTCGAAGCCCCCTTCGCTCTGGCGCAGGATCTGTTTGACGTTGCGCAGATACATCGGCCAGCGTGCGCCGGTCGCGGCGCCGAGGATCTCGCCGGCGCGGCGGACGCCCTCGGCCTGATCGCCGAGCGGCGGACCGGCCGGTTCCTGCGCGCCGGGATTGAAGCCACCGCCGCCGCCGCCGCTCGGGCGATCTTCCGGTCGGCGCGATTCGGCGGATGCGTGGGCGGGCGCCTGCGGCGCGCCGGCATCGCCCGCGGCGACTGCCGGCAGCGCGGCGCTCTCTTCAGCCTCGCCCGTGGCGCGCGGCTCCTCGACGAAGCCTTCGTTCAGCTCCACCATCACGCTGCGGCCCGAGGTCTTGAGGTGCACGTATCCGGACGAGGCGAGCTTCTCGACGAAATCGAGAAATGACGAGGCGCCGTAGTTGCGCTCCGAGAAGGTCGAGTCGAGCTGCAGCAGCGTGCTCTTCAGCAGGCCGGTCTGCGGCGTGACTTCGCGGTCCGCGAGAATCTTGAGCGCGCGCCGGACGACCGGCAGCGCCTGGGCGATCGGCGAGTTCGCCGCGGCCGCGGGCATCGGCCGGCCCTGCTTGGCGGCAGCCTTGCGCACGCCGGCGAGGTTTTCGTAGGCGATGAACTCGTGGCAGTTGCGCTGCAGGATCATGCTGGTGAACGCGCGGCCGCCGACGACAAAGACTTTCTTGTCGTACTGCTTCAGCTTCTCGACCAGCGACAGGAAGTCGCTGTCGCCGCCGACGATGACGTAGGCGTTGATGTGCGAGTGGGTGAACGCCATCTCGAGCGCGTCGAGCGCGAGGTTGATGTCGGCGCCGTTCTTGTCGCCGCCCGGGGTCATATTGCGCTGGACCAGACGGATGGCATGCTGCGTCAGCGAGCGGCTGTACTCGCCCGAGCGGGTCCAGTCGGCGTACGCGATCTTGGTGACCACCTCGCCGCGCTCCTTGATGGCGTCGAGGATGATGCCGACGTCGAACTGCTGGCCGAGGGTTTGTTTGACGCCGATCTCGATATTGTCGAAGTCGATGAAAACGGCGATGTTGAGACGATCTTGATGAGGCAAAAGGATGTCCTAGTGCGCGTGTCGCGGTGATGTTCGCGTCGAACAACAGCGGCTGGAGGTTCCAGCCAGAATGAGCAGTGTTCGCGCCGGCTAGCCTCTTGGCGAGGCTGCAGCGTCATTGTACTGCATCGCACCCCGGCCGTGGCGATTTTTTAGTTCGGTGTCAGGACCGGCGGGGTATCCGGCAGCGGCCAGAGGATCCTCGTGAACTGGCCGCGCTGCAGCAGCTCGCGCCCCTTGCCGCCGCGTCCGGTGACCTCGTACTTGCCCGTGCTGATGGTCTGTTCGGCGCCGCGCGAGGTCTCCACCGTCAGCAGATCGCGATCCCCGGTCGACGCGATCGCGCCGAGCAGGCGATCCTCCTCGTCCAGTTTGATCAGCAGCACACCCTTGCCCGGGCCGGAGAGGAAGTTGACTTCCTCCGCCCTGCACAGGATGCCGCGGGCCGCGGCGCTGGCGGCGATCAGGATCTCGCCTCCGGTGACTCGCGCGACGCTGACGATCTCGGCCCCTTCCGACGGCCGCGCGTAGCGCCGGCCGGCGCGCGTGCTCGGCTCGACGAAGCCATCGAGGTTGAAGCGCAGCGCGTAACCGTCGCTCGAGACCGCCACCGCGTGCACCGGCGCGGGTCCGACGACGGGATCGGTCCCCGGTTTCTGTCGCGACGGGGTCTGCCCCCGTATGTCACCGATGACCCGCGGGTCGAGGCTCAGCGCGGCGATGATTTTCTCGCCGTCCTTCAGCTTGAACTGCTTCTGAATCGGCTCGCCGTAGCCGGTCGAGGCCGGCACGTCGATGATCTTGCTGGTGTAGGCGGCGCCGAAGTTCGAAAAGAACACGCAGCTGGCCCTGGTGCTGCCGGCCAGCACCGCCATCACCACGTCGCCTTCGCGCAGCCTCGTCGTCGACAGATCTTTCACTTCCTTCTGCCGCTTCACCCAGCCGTCGCGCGACACGATCACGACGTTGTCTTCGTCGACGATGAAGTCCTCGGCCGAGTATGCGGGCTCGCCGCTGTCGCTGGCGATTGCGGTGCGGCGCTTGTCGCCGTACTTGCTGCTGATCGCCTCGAGCTCGGCGCGGACGAGCGCCCAGCGGCTCTCGTCGTTCTTGAGCAGCGTGTTGATCTGCCGCGCGCGCGCCCGCTTCTCCTCGAGCTCCTTGCGGACGACGAGGATCTCGAGCCGCGCGAGGCGGTAGATCTTCAGCTCGAGGATCGCGTCGGTCTGGTCCGCGTCGAGCTTGAACCGCGTCATGATCTTGTCCGCCGAGTCGGCCTTGCCGTCCGACTTGCGGATGATCCTGATGATCTCGTCGAGCGCGTCGAAGACCGTCTCGAAGCCTTCGAGGATGTGGATCCGCTTCTTCAGCGACGCGAGCTCGTGCTCGAGCCGCTTGGTGACGACTTCGAGGCGGAAGTGGAGGAAGTGCCACAGGATCTGCTTGAGGTCGAGCCGCTCGGGGCGCCCCAGCTCCGGGTTTTCGGTCGGGATCAGACAGGTGAGGTTGACGGCGAAGTTGAGCTGCAGCGACGTGTGCTTGAAGAGATACGCCATGATCATCTTCTCGTCGGCGTCTTTCTTCATCTCGATCGCGATGCGCACGTCTTCGGTCGAGAGATCCTTGACGTCGAGCAGCTGCGGCAGCTTGCGCGCGATCACGACGTTGGCAATCTGCTCGACCAGCTGCGACTTGTTCACCGTGTAGGGCACGCTGTCGACGTAGATCGTCTTGGTCGAGCGCGTCTCGGGACCGAGGTCCCACGTCCCGCGCAGACGAATAGAACCTGAACCGGTCTTGTAGATTTCCTTGATCTCCTCTTGTGAATTGAGAATTTGACCTCCCGTCGGGAAGTCAGGTCCCTTCACCCAGCGGCACAGCTGCGCGGTGCTGAGCTCCTCGTTGTCGAGCAGCTTGACCAACGCGGTGCAGACCTCCGCGAGGTTGTGCGGCGGAATGTTCGTCGCCATGCCGACGGCAATCCCGGTGGCGCCGTTCACGAGCAGGTTGGGCACGCGCGCGGGCAGCACGACCGGCTCGGTCTTGGTGCCGTCGTAAGTCGGCCGGAAGTGCACCGTCGACTGCTCGATCTCGGTGAGCATCTCGTCGCTGATCCGCGTCAACCGGCATTCGGTGTAACGCATCGCCGCGGCGCTGTCGCCGTCCAGCGATCCGAAGTTGCCGGAGCCGTCGACCAGCGGATAGCGCAGCGCAAAGGGCTGCGCCATGCGCACCAGCGTTTCGTACAGCGCCGAGTCGCCGTGCGGATGGTAGCTGCCCATCACGTCGCCGACCACCTTGGCGCACTTGCGGTGCTTGGCGTCGGCGGTGAGGTTCTGCTCCCACATCGTGTAGAGGATGCGGCGCTGCACCGGCTTGAGGCCGTCGCGCACGTCAGGCAGCGCGCGCGCGGTGATCACCGACAGCGCGTAATTGAGATACCGCGACTGCGCCGCTTCGTGAAGCGAGACGTTGGCGGTGCTGCCGGGGCCGCCGCCGGGCGGTGGGGCGGTGCCGCCGCTGCCGCTGGGGTCGAGGTTGTCGAACAGGTCAGGTGTAGATTTCGCCATTGTGCGCAGTTACAGGGGAAGCCGGACGATAGAGTACCGCGTTTCGAGGTGCGTCGAGTTTTGACATCTGATGCGTGATGCATGATGATCCCACAGTGCGGACCACGGTCGATATAGACGATGACGTGCTGCAGGCGGCGAAAGAGCTGGCGGCAGCACGCCGGAAGACAGCCGGGCAGGTGTTGTCGGAACTCGCCAGAAAGGGACTCGAGCCCGAGCGCACCTATCGCGTGCGGAACGGCGTCCCGATCCTGCCGCATCGCGCCGGCGCGCCGTTCATCACGTGCGAGGATGTCCGCCGTTGGCTTGACGAGGACGACTGACGTGATTGCGCTGCTGGACGTGAACGTGCTCGTGGCGCTGTTTCACGCCGCGCACATCCATCACGACGCGGCCCACGAGTGGTTCACCGACAATGCGGAGAGGGGCTGGGCCAGTTGCCCGGTCACCGAAGCCGGCCTGCTTCGCGTCCTCTCCAATCCGGCCCGCACCGGTGAGCACCTGCCGGTTGCCGGATTGGTCGATCACCTCAACACCTTCTGCGGCAACAGCCAGCACACCTTCTGGCCCGATGCCCTGACCCTGCGCGACGAGCGGATCTTCAACGTCGGCGCCGTGCGTGGTCATCAGCAGCTCACCGACGTCTACCTGCTCGGACTCGCAGTGAAAAATGGCGGCAGGTTCGTGACCCTCGATCAGCGCGTGCCGCTCGGCGCGGTCAACAACGCCACGCGCGCGTCGCTGGAAGTAATCGCTGCCGGCGAGTAAAGTTCACCTCATGGTTGTGCAATCGATTGCCGACTCGGTCCTGCATGCCATTGGCGGCACGCCGGTCGTCCGCCTTCGCCGCCTCGTCGAGCCGGGCAGCGCCGAGGTGCTGGTGAAGCTCGAGTACTACAACCCCACCGGTTCGTACAAAGATCGCATGGCGCTGGCGATGATCGAAGGCGCCGAGGCCCGCGGCGCGCTCCGCCCGGGCATGCGCGTCGTCGAATTCACCGGCGGCAGCACCGGATCGTCGCTCGCGCTGGTGTGCGCGGTGAAGGGCTATCGCTTCGCGCCGGTGTCGTCCGACGCGTTTGCGAAAGAGAAGCTGGACACGATGCGCGCATTCGGCGCCGATCTGACGGTGGTGCCGAGCGAGGGCGGCACGATCACCAGGGGGTTGTTCGATCGCATGCGCGCCGAGGTCATGCGGCTCTGCGAGGATCCGGATACGTACTGGACGGACCAGTTTCACAACGAGGATGCGATTGCCGGCTACATGGCGATCGGGCGCGAGCTGGTCGAACAGACCGGCGGTGCGATTGACGTGTTCTGCGGCGCCGTCGGTACCGCGGGGATGTTGTCGGGCGTGTCGAAGGCGCTGAGGGCCGGCGGCTGCCAGGCGCGCATCGTCGCGCTCGAGCCGACGTCGGCGCCGATGCTGACGGAAGGCCACGGCGGGACGCATCGTGTCGAAGGGATCGCGCCGGGGTTCGTGCCGCCGCACCTCACCGCCGGCGTCTACGACGAGGCGCGCGCGGTGGACGAGCGTGAGGCGCGCGTGATGGCGAAGCGGCTGGCGCGGGAAGAAGGCGTCTTCGCCGGCACCTCCTCCGCCCTGAACGTCGTGGCGGCGCTGAAGCTCGCGAAAGAGCTCGGCCCGGGCAGGGTGGTGGCGACGGTCGCGGTCGACTCGGGCCTCAAGTACCTGGGCGGCGATCTCTACACCGCGTAGCGCAGGCGTTCGGGCCCGCAACCACCAGCGGGCGAGTAGGTCAGGTGGTTAGGTCGGGTGGATCAGCCAGGTCAGATCGGTATGATCGGACGCATGGCACCGGTCATTCCCGATCCGAAGGCGATCAAGAGCTTTCGCAGCGACGCGGCGTTTGCGGCGTGGATGAAAGCGAACCATGCCCGCGCGCCAGAGCTCTGGCTGAAGATTCACAAGAAGGGGTCGGGCCTGCCGAGCGTGACTCCTGCGCAGGCGCTCGACATCGCGCTGTGCTGGGGATGGATCGACGGCATCCGCAAGGGCTTCGACGAGCAGTCGTTTCTGCAGCGCTACACCCCGCGGCGGCCGCGCAGCATCTGGAGCCAGATCAATCGCGATCATGTGGCGCGGCTGACCGCCGCCGGCCGGATGACGCCGCACGGCCAGCGGCAGGTCGATGCCGCGAGGGCCGACGGCCGCTGGGACGCGGCGTATGCCCCGATGCGGAGCGCGAGCGCCGCAACGATCCCCGACGATCTGCGGGCCGCGATCGACGCGAGTCCGCGGGCCCGAAAAACCTTCGCCACGCTCGGCCGGGGCAACCTGTTCGCGCTCGCGTTTCGCACCAACCACATGAAGACGGCGGCGGGACGCGCGAAGAAGATCGCGGCGCTCGTCGCCATGCTGGCCCGCGGCGAGACCATCGTCCCGGAGCGGCCGCGCGGCGACGGCGGCAAACGCGCGTAACGCGCGTCAGGATTCGCTGAACGTCAGCGCGCGAACAGTCCGAGCACGCCGCCGATCGCGGTCAGCGTCAGCGCCTGATAGCCGCCGTTGATCAACCAGAGGGTGAACGGACGCCCTTCGAACAGATAGATGATCCCCAGCCCGGCGGCGCTCCAGCCGATGCCCGCGGCCGCGCCGGCGCCGATGCAGAAGCCGAGGGACGGCGACGGCCCGAGGAACAGCGCCAGGTTCACGGCCATCACCAGCGCGAGCAGGAAGCTCAGGGCGAAGACGCGGCCCATGGATCGGCGGCTGAGATCCTGCTCGGTGAAGCCGTTCAGCGCGATCCACTGGCGTCCGAACACCGCCGGCGAATACCAGACGCCGCCGATCACGAACGCGGTGATCGCCGCCGCAAGGATCGCCAGCCACCACATCGCGGTCATCGTCGCGGGCATCACGGCCGTCCTTTCGGCCAGTCGAGCGGGCCGGAGGCGAAGCGTCGATACAGCTGGGTGAGCAACTCGGCATTGCCTGCGGCGAGGTAGTCGTAGGCCTGGTCCCACTCCTCGCCCGTTTGCCAGCCGGTCTGGACGAGGGACACGCGCGTCGAGGCCGGCGTCAGCGCCGCAAACTCGAACAGCGCGCGCGTGCGCGCGGCGCGCACCGCGGGAAAGGTCTCCGGTGCCATCGCCGCGATCACCAGCTGCGTCTTGGGCGTGATCGAGAGGATCGTGCCGCCGCCGGTGCTCTGCGGGAAAATCGCGAGCCAGTCGCCGCCGGGGCGCGCATCGACGCGCGTGTCGCGCCACAGCCAGGTCGCGAGCCCGTCGCTGGTCGTGAACGCCGCCCAGACTTGGTCGAGCGAGGCCGGCACCGTGACCTCGAACCGCAGCGCGCGCTCGGGCGCCGCGACCCGGGTCACGGTCACCGGACCGGCGGCGTGGGCGACCGATTGCGGTCCAGCGCCGAGCAGTGTGGCGATCAGCACCAGGCGTGCGCCCCTCGTGCCCTTCCGGATAGCAGACGGGATCATCGGCTCCTCCTTGATGTGCGTGCGGGTTTCGGTGTCGGTTTCGGCGGCGCCAGCGCGGTGAGATGGAGACGCAGCTGCCGGACGCAGGCGTCGTACGGCTCAATCGATCGATAGGCGCGCGACTGCATGACGGCACCCTCCATCACGGTGAGCACGAAGGCCGCGACATCCACGGCGTCGGCGATTCCGGCGTCGCGCACGCAGCCCTCCACCGCCGCGCGCCAGGCGGTGAAGTTGCGCGCGATCAGCGCATGCGCCGGCGCGTTTTCCGGATCGAGCTCGAGCGCCAGCCGCCCGATCGGACAGCCGTACTGGCATTCGGTGCTGACGAGACGTTCGCGATAGCCGGCGAGCAGCGCGAAGATCCGCTCGATCGGCCGGGCGTGGCCGGCGAAGGCGGGGCGGAGCACGAGCGGTTCGAGCAGGTCGCTGTAGGTCTCGAGCACGGTGCGGAGGACGGCGTCCTTACTGTCGAAGAAATGATAGAAGCTGCCGCTGTTGGCGCCGGCGCGGGCCAGCAGCTCCGCCAGCCCGGTGGCGGCGTAGCCCTTGTCCCAGAATAGGAAGCGGGCCGCTTCGACGATGCGGGCGCGGGTGTCGGTGTGGTGGCGGCCGGCGGTGGGGGTCATTACTTGAACGACCAACTAAATCACGTCATGCGGCCCGGCGTCAACCCGGGACTACACTCACCCGACGATGCGGCGGCTCGTGGCGATCGCGCTCGCTCCGGCGTGGCTCTGGCTGGTGGGCGCCAGTGAGGTGCCGCGGCGCGCCCCGGCTTCCGACCAGCCGGCGCGGGTGACGCTGTCGATTGTCGGCACCAGCGACCTCCACGGCGCCGCGCTTCCGAGCGATCGGGTCGGCGGACTGCCGCTGCTCGCCGGCTACGTCAATAACCTGCGCGCGGCGCGCGCGTCGGACGCGGGCGCGGTCCTGCTGCTCGA
>JAOBWF010000438.1 GCA_025463215.1 Acidobacteriota bacterium
CCGATGTCAGTGACGGTGGCACAGCCGGATTCGCAGGGGCCATCAAGGCATGCATCCCGGAGCCGTGCATACCGCCACGCGCATAACTGGCAGGAATCCCGGCCAGAACGAACACTACGGTCGCTAACATAAGGTTTCGCATCTTACTCTCCTTTCGAAAGGTGGTTGGCATTGGTGGTAACCCACAGGTGTTCATGCAATCGGACACAGGAGTAACTATCGCGTCATCGCCTCAGCAACTCCGTGTGAAATTCGGCGGAAATGCGTGAACACCTCGAATCCGTCCGCGCGCGCAATCGCGGCAAGTGTAATACCCGCTGCATCCGCCATGCGAACGGCCAGCGCGGTTGGAGCCGAAACCGACACCATCACAGGAGCCCCGATGGCAGCGCTTTTCTGCACCATCTCAACCGACACCCGGCTGGTGAGAAGAATGACGCCCTCACCCGCCGCAGTGGACGTACGCGCCATTGCTCCGGACAGCTTGTCGAGCGCGTTATGTCGGCCAACGTCCTCGCGCAAGGCAACGATACCGCTCGCTGTATTCCAAAACGCAGCAGCATGCACCGCCCGCGTCTCCATGTTGAGCTTTTGACGCGGTGGCACGCTCTGCATGGCCAACATGATCTGCTCAGGCGAAAATTGTGCGCCACGCCCGATAACGGCTGCAGGACGCATCGCTTCCGCAATTGATTCGATTCCGCACAGTCCGCAACCCGTCGGCCCCGCGACGTGGCGCCGTCGCGCCTGTAGGCGCTCGGCTTTTGGTTTACTGAGCCACATCCGTAGTTCGACACCGTCATCGAGACGCAAGACGTCCAACGTATCGATGTCAGCAGCAGAGCCGATGACGCCCTCGTTCAGGCTGAAGCCAACCGCAAAATCCTCCAAATCCAACGGTGTCGCCATCATAACCGCATAGGTGCCGCCATTATATGTAAGCGCCACGGCGGTCTCTTCGGGGATCGAACGACTGCCCGAACCGAGACCACTTTCCCGCCAAATCTGGTTCCGAACGATTTGGGAAGGTTTCACTGCTCCGTTCGGGGGCGTGCCGTCCGGTGAATTGTGAGCGTATGGCCCAAGGCAACCCCATCTATTCATGCTCGAACACCTTCCGACTGACGCTCACGACCGTCGGCGGCTTGTCCAACGAAACGAGCGGCACACAACAGATGTCGCCACCTGAGGCCCTTTCTCAACTAAAAACGAGTTTAGTCTTTCGACAATCAGTGAGGGACTCGCAAACGCGGGAGCGAGCATGGGGATTGGTCCTGAACACTAACGGCGCGGGCAAACGCTAAAAAGCTATTTAGTGGTGCCAACAGCTGCGCAAGCCTAGATCCGTTTCATAACAGCCGCGCCCCTCGTTTCTCTCTGCCGGGGGACATCATGCGGCCGTTGAGCGGACGGCGCAAGCCGGGCCTTGTTGCTTGCCCCCCACTCCGACTGAGGCAGGTGTGCGTCGTCCGATTGTTCTATGAGGGCTGCAATCACGACGCATCTGCAGCAACGATCGATCACTGCGCGAGCTCACAAGTCATGTGCGCCGGCTGCGTCTCAAGGTGAATATGCCGAATGAAACCCGGACGATATGCAATGTTCGCGGCGCCGCGTTCAATCTCGGTGCAGCTTCCTGACGCGGTCCGCACCACAACTTTTCGCTGGACCGCCGGTGCATTTGCCCTGTGCATCCTGTTGTTCTCGGCCTTCGTCTATTGGAAGGCGGCCGACTATATGCTGGCGAAAACCGATGCCGCCCTTACCGAGGAATGTCTCGCGATTGCCGGGGACACTCCGGATCGGCAGTTGAACGCCATCGATGATCGATTGAGCCAGGACCCGCGCCGCGTCAAGCTTGCCGGCCTGTTTGGCCCGGATGGGCATCGAATCGCAGGCAATCTGGAAGGCCTGCCACGCGGCCTTATGGTCGACGCTCCCGTTCAGAGTGCGCCCGCCATCCGAACCGACCCGAAAGGCCCCGAAAAAATGACCGTCCGCGCCATTGCCCGCAAGCTGCCGAACGGCAACGTCCTCGTGATTGCCGGCAACGTCGATGAATTGAAGCAGCTTGCTGAGGTTGTGGCGCGAGCCTTGCTGATGGGATTGCCCGTTGCTCTGGGCCTGGGCCTGTTGATTGGCATGGTTCTGAGTGTCCGCGCCCAGAGGCGCGTGACCGAATTCAATACGCTGGTCCACCGCATCGTCGCCGGCGATTTGCGACAGCGGCTGCCCACGCAGGGCCTCGACTACCCCTTCGACAACCTTGCTGAAACGGCGAACCGCATGCTGGGGGAAATTGAGGCTCTCGTGCAGGAGATGGCTGGGGTTGGCAACGAAATAGCTCATGATCTGCGCACGCCGCTCACGCGGGTACGGCTCGTCCTCGAACGTGGGCGCGCAAATGCCGGGACGCTCGAGGAACTGCAGGCGGTGACGGACCGGGCGATTGGCGGCGTCGACCAATCGTTGGCGATCATATCCAAACTCCTGCGCATCGCGGCGATCGAATACGACAGTCGCCTGAACGGGTTCGACAACGTCGCGCTGGCAGATATCGTCAGGGAGGTCGGCGATCTATATGAGCCGATCGCGGAAGACAAGCATATCACCCTGCGCGTTGTATCCGTAGATGACGCAACGGTTCGCGGCGACCGCGACCTGCTGCTTGAGGCCGTCGCGAACCTGGTCGATAATGCCTTGAAATTCACGCCCGCCGGCGGACACGTGGAGCTTGCCCTGGTCCGTGGCAACAATGAAAGCATCGTTCGAGTTTCGGACTCGGGACCCGGCATCCGGGAAAATGAGCGGGAAGCGGTCACGAGGCGCTTCTACCGTTCCGACAAGAGCCGGACTACGTTGGGATTTGGCCTTGGCCTGAGCTTGGTCGCGGCAATCGTCAAGCTGCACGGCTTCCGGCTCACGATAACCACCGGTCCAGGTTGCGTGGCCGAGATAGCATGCGCGCTCCCCTTCATTTGATGTCCGGCCCGTAATCTGGCGCGCGCTTGCCTTCGGTCCGAGCGCGCCGGTTATGCATTTTGGTTGATTGAACGGGAATTTAGTAGAGACGAACAATAAGCATCACCATCTTCAGTCCATCGCGACGTTGGCGTTACCCTCGCTAAGGCACGCAAGCGTCTGACAAGGTCCTGTGGCGGAACATCCGCCCTTCAAGAGGAGAATGTTATGAGAGGACGAGTGATGATGATTTTGGCAAGCGCGGTTCTTGCCGGCAGCCTTCTTGCCACTGGCGCACAGGCCCGCGGCGGTGGCGGTGGCGGCGGACACGGTGGTGGTGGCGGAGGCCACATGGGCGGCTTTGGCGGTGGCCACATGGGTGGTTTTGGCGGCGGTAACATGGCTGGCGGCCGCGGAGATCACTTTGGCGGACGTCGTTTCGGCGGTGGCTATTACGACGACGGCCTCGATTGCCCGTACTACCGGTCCTTCGACAGCTGCGCCTACTGAATGGCAGACCGCTTCGGCAGTTGCCGTCGCACTGCTTTCGCGGCCTAAGGGGCTCACCTGAAGAACGGGCGAATAACAACACGCTCGCTCTCCCAGGTGAGCCAACTTTCGAGCGTGGTGGCCTCGAACCGTGGCCATTCGAGCGTGATGGCGGCCCAGCGCTGTTCGCGGTGACACGACCTTTCATCGGATTCACGGCGTGATCGATGGGAGCTATCAAGCCGCCGCACACAACGATCCGGCGCACCTGAAATCGAATTTAGTATCCTAACCCACAGTTTAATGGCTCCCCCGTACACTGCGCCTATCATCTAGTGGACCGCTCGAGTCTTGAACGACGGAAGCTAACCATTTTACACGACGGAGCTACTGATATGGGCATTGAGGGACAATTTGCGGACCTCGCTCGAACACAGCTACAACCGGCGTTCGCCCGGGACGTACGCGGTAAAGGCTATCGCTATAACACCCGACGCTTCGCTATGCTCGAAAGGGAGCAGGAGCAGGAGCTCGCCAAACGTTGGCGCGAGCACGGCGACCGTGATGCCGCAGACCAGCTTGTCACAAGTCACCTGCGCCTCGCCGTCAAAATCGCAAAGGGCTACCGCGGCTACGGTCTGCCCATCTCGGATATCATCTCCGAAGGCAATGTAGGCTTGATGCACGCCTTGAACCGCTTTGAGCCCGAAAGAGGTTTTCGGTTCGCCACTTACGCAATCTGGTGGATCAAGGCTTCTATCCAGGATTACATTCTCCGTTCGTGGTCACTTGTGAAAATCGGCACCACCGCAAACCAGAAGAAGCTCTTCTTCAAACTACGCTCGGCAAAGTGCAAGATCGCTGCACTTGAAAGTGGTGACCTGCACCCGAACCAGGTTGCCATGATCGCAAAGAGCCTCGATGTCCCGGGTCAGGATGTCATCGACATGAATCGGCGCCTCGGCGGCGATAAATCGATCAACGCGCCGCTTCATGAAGACGGTGAAATCGGCGAATGGCAGGACTATCTCGTTGATCAGTCACCTTCGCCAGAAGTAATCGTCGTTGAACAGGACGAGAAGGACCGTCAGCGCAAAGTACTGATAGCCGCGATCGATGTACTGGACGACCGCGAACGGCGCATCTTTGAGGCGAGACATCTGGTCGACGATCCACTGACACTGGAAGACCTTGCCGCGACATTCAACGTATCGCGCGAGCGCATTCGACAAATCGAAGTGCGCGCTTTTGAGAAAGTGCGAAAAGCGGCCAGGAACCTCCTCGTAAAGGCGCCGGCGGCGCTGGAGCAGGCTTTGGGCGCCTGAAAGCAACTCCGACCCGGAGATCGCGTCGAAACGCTCGGATTGCTGCGCTACAGATCGCCCACGTAAACCCGGCACACAATGTTTCAGGTGCCGCGGACCTCACCAGCACCCATCGGTTCGGCGAGATCTACCTCGCGGCCGGTGGATGTATTTGTCATTGCCTATTTTGGGCGCCTGAACCCGGATCCGATCTGGAGATCGCGTCGAAACGCTCGGATTGCTGCGCTACAGATCAGCCCACGTAAACCCGGCACACAGTGTTTCACATGCCGTGGACCTCATACACCTACCAAAAGTCACCGGCCGGCGAGGCCTACCTCGCGGCCGGTGCATGTATTGTCATTGCCTGTTCGGCTTCATGCGCTGGCGGTCTCAATTGACCGCGACGCTATCTGGTGGTCTGGCGAGCCGGAGGCGCTCAGCAGAACCGGAACCGACTTGTAGGAAGGCGTTCCGCATTTGGCGTCGTAGTGATCGAGTGCCACCAGAACGTTCGCCTCCGGATAATAGGTCGCGATCGAGCCCTGCGCGATATCGAAGGCGACCGCCGTCAGGTTACGCATGACGCGCTCGCCCGGCTTCGATCCCGCATCGGGAACGACGTTGATATCAACGAGATCACCGTGCTTCAAACCGCGGCCGGAGAGGTCGCGCTCATTGACGAATACGACGTCACGCCGCCCCGTAATCCCGCGGTAACGATCGTTCATCCCATAGATCGTCGTGTTGTATTGGTCATGGCTTCTGATCGTCGTGAGCGTGAGAGCTTCGCGATGCACAACAGGCGGATCCTCGTCGAGACCGGGATAGAGGAGAAAGTTGGCCTTCTTCGTCGGGGTCAGCCATTCTCGTTCCGAAGCAGCAACATACAGTCGAAATCCACCGGGTTTCTGGATGCGAGCATTGAAGTCAGCGAATGCCGGAAACACCGCCTCAATGGAATCACGAATTTTTGCGTAATCGGCAACCAGGTCAGCCCATCCGACCCGGGTGTTCGGCAATGTGGCCAGCGCGATCCCGGCGATGATTGCGGGTTCCGACCTGAGATGCTCGGACGCGGGCTTCAGGCCGCCTCGCGACGCATGAACCATCGACATTGAATCTTCCACCGTAATCGACTGGCGGCCGCTTGCCTGAATATCCAGCTCCGTACGTCCGAGGCACGGAAGAATGAAGGATTGTTTCGCCAGCAGCAAATGCGAGCGATTGAGCTTGGTGGCGATATGCACCGCGAGATCGAGGTTCCGCATCGCCTTGAAGGTGACCTCGGGATCGGACATCGCAACCGCCAGATTGCCGCCCAGACAGACCAGAGCCTTCGAGCGTCCGTCCCGGATCGCCTCGACAGCTTCGATTGCGTTGTGGCCCTTGTGGCGCGGCGGCTCGAACCCGAACGCGCGTGCTATTCCATCGAGGAGATTGTCGTCCGGAATTTCGGTAATGCCGACCGTCCGGTCTCCCTGCACATTCGAGTGGCCGCGCAGCGGAGAAATGCCGGCGCCCTTGCGCCCGATGTTACCGCGAAGCATCAACAGATTCGCGATCTGCTGCACATTGCCGGTGCCGTGACGGTGCTGGGTGATTCCCATGCCGTAATTGATGATGACCCGCTCCGCCCTGGCATAAACATTGCCGACGAGTTCGATATCCGATCGTGACAGGCCCGAGGCCTCTTCGATCGCAATCCAGGAGGTCGCATTGAGGTCAGCCAGCAGCTCATTGATGCCCGTGCTATGCTTCTCGATGAAGTCACGGTCGAGGACACCGGGGCCGCCTTCGGCAAGGCTCTTGGCATCGAGCGCCACGACGGTCTTCATGATTCCCTTGAGCAACGCGATATCGCCGCCGACTTTCACCAGGTAGTAGGTTGACGCGATCGGCGTCGAGCTCAAGGTCAGCATCTCGACTGTATGCTGCGGTGATGTGAACCGTTCCAGCCCGCGCTCGCGCAACGGATTGAATACGATGATCGGCACGCCCCGCTTCGAGACCTCGCGCAGCGTCGTCAGCATGCGTGGGTGATTGGTCCCGGGATTGTGGCCGATACAAAAGACCGCGTCGCAATGATCAAAGTCCTCCAGGGTCACGGTTCCCTTGCCGACGCCAATCGATTCGGGCAGACCGACGCTGGTCGCCTCGTGGCACATGTTCGAGCAATCGGGAAAGTTGTTGGTTCCGTATTCCCGC
>JAOBWF010000213.1 GCA_025463215.1 Acidobacteriota bacterium
AGTGGGCGATCGGCAAGGGCTACGACCTGTTCCGTCCGGGCACCGGCAAGCTGCTCGTGCCGGGCGAGAAGATCTCGTGGGACCAGCACATTCACGCGGTCGGCGAGGAAGTGACCGGCGGCTCTGAAATCGGCATCTGGTTCTACAAGAAGGGCGAGGAGCCGAAGAAGCGCAGCTACCTGATCGGCTTCACCGGCATCGATCGCAGCAAGATGCTCGACATCCCGCCGAACTCGATGGCGATGACCGAAGGGTTCACCGTGCTCAAGGAGAACACCCTCATCGAGAACTTCCAGCCGCACTTCCATCTGCGCGGCAAGGCGATGCAGGTCGAGGCGATTCTGCCGGACGGCAGCAAGCAGGTCATCAGCTACGTCGGCAACTTCAACTTCAACTGGATGACGAACTACATCTACGACGACGACGCGGCGCCGCTGCTGCCGAAGGGGACGGTCATCCACGTCTCGGCGTGGTACGACAACACCAAGGCGAACAAGAACAACCCCGACTCGGATCAGTGGGTCGGCTACGGCGATCGCACCGTCGACGAGATGGCGCACGCCTGGATGAACGTCACATACTTCACCGACGCCGAGTACAAGGCGCTACAGGCCGAACGCAAGGCCAAGATGGTGAAGACGACCAACGACGCCGAGAAGCAGCAGTGAACCGATTCGGTCTGATCTGTGCCGCCGGCCTTCTGGCCGGCGGCGTTCTTTTGTCTGCCCAGTCCACCGCGCTCCCGGCACCTCGCCGCGGCGCGGGCGACAGCATCACCGGCGCCTATGAGGGCTGGTACTACAATCAGGACGGCAGCCGCACCTTCCTCGTCGGCTACTACAACCGCAATTCGGCGCAGGAGCTCGACATCCCAATCGGTCCGAACAACCGGATCGAGCCGGGCGGCCCCGACATGGGCCAGCCCACGCATTTCCTGCCGGGCCGCCAGTGGGGCATGTTCACGGTGAACGCGCCGAAGGACTTCAAGCCGGCCGACAGCTACGTCTGGACCATCGTCGCCAACGGACAGAGCACGAGCATTCCGCTCCGCCTCAACGGCGACTACGTGATGAGCCCGTTCTCCGAGATCGCGGTCGGCAATACGCCGCCGGTCCTGAAGTTCGATGCGGCGGGCAAGGGCGTCCAGGGACCGCTGGCCAATCTCGCGACCGCGGTGTCGCTGACCGCCTCGGCCTCGGCGCCGCTGCCGCTCAGCGTCGTGGTGACCGACGACATGAAGTTCACCAGCGGCACCAACGCGCCGCCGTCCGGCACGCGCTCGCCCGTAACGGTACGCTGGTCGAAGTACCGCGGCCCGGGCACCGTGACGTTCGACAAGGCGCGGCCCGATGTGCAGAAGCAGTTGGGCGGCACCGCGCCGTTCACCGGCAAGGCCGACACGACCGCGAAGTTCGCCGAACCGGGTGACTACGTCCTCCACGTCACCGGCAATGACTACTCCGGCGACGGCGGCGGCGGCTTCGGCTGCTGCTGGACGACGTCGCTGATTAAAGTCGCCGTCAAGCCATAGCGAATCGGGTGATTGGGTAATCGGGTGATTGGATTGCTCAATCGCCCCTCAATCACCCAATTACTCGATTACCCGACCCGGGCCGCCCATCGACATGCGCGCCTTTGCCGCCGACTTCCCGCAGATCCGTGCCGCCGGGATCGATCTGGCGGCGGTGCGGCGCATCTCCGCGCTCGCGGATCATCCCGAATAGCAGGAGCATCGATGCGGAAGCTTCGCGCAGTGCAGCCCTTCAGGCCCGCCGTCGAGATCGCCGTCATCGTCATGACCGCCGCGCTGACGATGGCGTGCAGCGCCCCTCGGCCGAGGACGCTGGACGCCGCGGCCTGTCCGGCCGATGCGAAGCCGGCCAACCTGAACTTCACGCTCAAGGACACCGCCGGCAAGGAGGTGCGCCTCGCCGACTACAAGGGTAAGGTGGTGCTGCTCGATTTCTGGGCGACATGGTGCGGCCCCTGCAAGATCGAGATCCCCGGGTTTGTTGCGCTCTACGACAAGTACAAGTCGCAGGGGTTCGAGGTGGTCAGCGTCGTGCTGCTCGACAAGTTCGAGAACGCAAAGCCGTTCGCGGTGACCATGAAGATGAACTATCCGGTGCTCGACGGCGATCCGCAGCAGGACAAGATCGACGATGCGTATGGTCCGCTGTTCGGGCTGCCGATGTCGTTCATCATCGCGCGCGACGGCAGGATCTGCCAGAAGCACCTGGGGCTGCCCGGCGCAACCCCGACCACCAGCCCCGACGAGAAAGCGGTGAAGGACGTGTTCGAGAAACAGATCAAGGCGCTGCTGTGACGCCCCTGTATTGTGGCCTCCTCCTCTTCCTCGCGCTGTCGGGCTTCGTGGGCTCGCCGAAGCGCGCCGCCGGCGAAGGCCGCAGCCCGGCCTCCGCCGCCGCCGACAAGGTGTCCGCCAGCGGCGGCGACATCACCATCACGCCGCTGATCCACTCGAGCATCCAGATCGAGCACGCCGGCAAGGTGATCCAGGTCGACCCGTGGAGCAGGCTCGACCTCGCGCGCTACAAGAAGGCCGACCTGATTCTGATCACCGACGATCCGGTTCATCACCTCGACGTCACCGCGATTACGGCGCTGCGCAAGCCTGGCGCCCCGGTCATCATTCCCGAGGTCGGCAAGGCCAAGTTCCCCGACGGCATCATCATGGCGAACGGCGAGCGCGCCTCGGAGGGGGGCATCGGCGTCGAGGCGATTCCCGCGTACGACATCATCCAGGGCGCGCCGGCGCATCCGAAGGGGAAGTCGAACGGCTACGTCATCACGCTCGGCGGCACGCGGATCTACGTCGCCGGCGTGACCGAGTGCGTGGCGGAAGTGCGGGCGCTGAAGAACATCGATGTCGCCTTCGTACCGCTGAACGTGCCGCTCGGCCGGATGACACCGGCGGCCGCGGCGGAGTGCGTCAAGACGATCGCGCCGAAGATCGTGTATCCGTATCACTACGATCAAGTGCTGGCCGCGAGGCTGGCGAATCCACAGGCAACATCGGAGGGACCGGTCGGCGGCCTGACGATTGCGCAGAGCCTGCAGGCGTTCAAGGACGCCCTGAAGGGCGAGAAGATCGAAGTCCGCGACGCGAACTGGTATCCGGTCGCCGTCCCATAGCGGACTCGAGATCCTCTATCCACCCAGAATGGTGCGTTCGGGTTGGACCCCGGTTACTGCTGTCCTTTGAACGTGAGGTGCACGTTGATCTTGACTTCGACCGGCACGCCGTCGAGGCGGGTTTGTGAAAATTCCCATTGCCGGACGGCGTCGATCGCCGCTGCGCCGAACGCCGGGTCGACCGGCGTCACGACCCGGAGATCGTTGACGAAGCCGTCGACGCCGATCCTCGCCTCCAGCATCATGTCGACCGTCCGCCCCGAGCCAGCGAAAGCCGGGGGATAGATCGGTTTCACGTCGCGCAGCTTCAGCGGAGGCTCGATGCAGCCGCCGACCGTCGTCTGGCTGCACGCGCTCGGCGGCGCCGTGTACTCGATGCGGCGGCCGCTGCCCGGCCGCGCCGGCGGCGGCGGGCCGTCGACGATGTTGATCGTCTCGTCGAGCGCGCCGAGCTGCAGCGCGACGTCCTGCGTCAGGTTCTGCCCGGCCGAGAGCGCCACGCGCCCTTGGGTGGTGGCGAACCCCAATCGGTCGACCTCGAGCATGTACTCACCGCCGGTCAGACCGTTGAACGAAAAGCGGCCGCTCTGATCGGTTTCGGTGCGATGTTTCTGACTATTCTGCGCGTTCGACAGAACCATCGACGTGCCGGGCAGGACGCGGCCGACGGTGTCGACCAGCGCGCCCGAGAACGTGGCGATGGCTTGCGCGGATGCGACCAGGCCGGCGATCGGCACGGCGATGGCCACGAGCACGACGACCGTGGCGAGGCACGCGGGGCGGGTGAGCGGGGTCCGGTTGATACGCTGGTTCAACATGGCGCTGACTCTCCTTTCGAGACTGGACGGCCGCGCCATCGCTGGCGCCGGAAAGAATGTGCGGCGGTGTCGCCTGAACGCGCGGGCGAGGTCGAGCAGCGTCGATGCATACGCCGTCCCCTCAACCCCCAGCCCGAGCACCGCATCGTCGCAGGCGTGCTCGCTCTCGCGGCGCAGCTGACGACAGGCGATCCACATCAGCGGGTTGAACCAGTAGACGGCGCGAAGCAGTTCCACCGCCATCTGCGTCAGCCAGTCGCGACGACGGATGTGCGCGAGCTCGTGGGCGAGTACGATCCTGATGCGGTCCGCCGACCAGTCGCGGGCCTCGGCCGGCAGGATCACCTTCGGGTGGCGCACCCCCCATGTGACCAGGAGCGTGGGATGGTCGCTCTGCAGCAGGAACAGGGGACGCCGCAGCCCGAACCGCCGCGACAGCACCGACGCCAATTCCGTCCACGTGCCGTTCACCACCCGCTCCGATTGCGACGCGAGCCATCCGAGGCGGACGAGGCCGACGACCAGGAACGACAGACAGGTCAGGAACCCGACCAGCCAGATCGGTCCGACCACGCGCATCGCGGACGGCTCGACCGGCACGAAGCGCGTATCCTCCACCGCGCCGACCGGAACGCCTTGGCGTTCGTGCACGGGGATGAACAGTGCGAGCGGTTCAACCCGGCTGCCGAACAGCGCGCTGCTGATCGGCAGGTGCCAGACCGGCACGACCCGCTCGAGCAGCGGCGTCGCCGCGGCGCAGGCGATGCTGGCGGCGAGAATCCAGTGGCGCACCGCGGCCGACTGCTTGCGCAGCAGGACGGTCGACGACAGTCCGAGCAGGACGAGGATCGACATTTTGATCATCGGCCGCCGTCCTTTCGCGCGTCGGCGACCAGCGCCGCGATCCGGTCGAGATCCTCGTCGCTGAGGCGCGACGCCTCGCCGCCGAGGACCGCCGCGACGACCTGTTCGGCTGAGCCGTCGAAAAACGTCTCGACCAGGTGCTTGAGCGCCGACTTGCGCGCCGCGTGGCGCGGCACCGCGGGCGCGTAGACATACCGCAGGCCTTCTTCCTCGTGACGGACGTGCCCTTTGTCCTCGAGGACGCGCAGCTGGGTGCGGACGGTGGAGTAGTTGGGGTCCCCCGGGAGCTCGGCCATGACGTCCGCGGCGGTGGCGCGGGTGCGCCGGTACAGGACGTCCATGATCTGCCGCTCGCGGCGCGTCAGCGTGGTGTGGGTGGACGATTTCGTCATATGCTATTTTTCTAGCATGACTGCTATAAAAATAGCAAGAGCCCCGGTCAACCGGGAACCGGCCGGCCCCGTCTAACGTCTCACACGTCATTGGTCGGGAGGCGGCATGTCACTGTTGAAGCGTCTACTGGGAAAGAGCGAGCCACCTAAAGTCCGTGTCCGGGTGTGCGTCGAGTGCGGGATGCCGCTGTCCGAGCACAAGGACTGGTGCGCGATCCACCGGCAGCAGCTGGAGCGCGAAAGGGTCGTCGCCGCCAAAGCGTAAGGCCAGGGCGACGCGCGGTCCTGCGCTACTCGTTTCGCAGCGCCGCGACCGGATCGAGCCGCGCCGCACGGCGCGCCGGCCACAGGCAGGCGGCGACCGAGACCACGCACATCAGCACCGCAATCGCCGCGATCGTCAGCGGATCGCGGCCGCTGGTCTGCGCCAGGACGCTCTGCATCAAACGGCCGACCGCGAACGCGCCGGCGACGCCGATCGGCAGCCCGATCGCGAGCTGCCACAGCGCGCGGCGCATCACCAGCCACAGCACCTGCGTCGCCTGCGCGCCGAGCGCCATCCGGACCCCGATCTCCTGCGTCCGCTGCGACACCGAGTAGGCCGTGACCGCATAGAGCCCCACCGCCGACAGCACCAGCGCAATCACCGCGAAGATGGCGAACATCGAGCCGAACACGCGGAACGAAAAGCGCAACTGCGCCATCAGGGCATCCATCGTCTGAACCTGGAACAGCGGCAGGTCGGGCTCGATCGCGCGCATCTCCTCGCGCACCAGCGGCGTGATTCGCGAGGGCTCCGACGCCGATCGCACGATCAGCGTGACGAAGCGCTGCGGGTCCGCGCGGTACGGCAGGTAGGCGACGGGATCCGGGTCCGGCTCCTGAAAGTTACGCTGCCGCACCGTCGGGACGACGCCGACGATCGTGACCACCGCGTTCGGCGACACGTCGTAGGCACGCACCGGCGTGCCGTCGACGAGCGTGATGCGGCGGCCGAGCGGATCCTCGCCCGGAAAGTGCATCGCGACGAACCGCTGGTTGACCACGGTGCTCTCGTGCCCCGGCGTGCCGTCGGCGTCGTTGAACGTCCGGCCGCGAATCAGCCGCACGCCGAGCGTGTCGAAGTAGCCGGCGCTGACGCTCACCACCGTGACGTCCAGCGCCCGCTCGCCGGCGGCCGCCGGCCGGCCGTCGATCGTCATCTGACGCAGGAAACCGCCGAACATCGGCGGGTTGGTCGTCAGCGCGGCGGACTGAATCGCGCTGACGCCGCGCAGCCGTTCTTCGAGGTGCTGGTAGAGCGCGGTGCGCGGTTCGCCTTTCGGGTATTTCGACAGCGGCAGCGACAGCCGCATCGTCAGCAGCCGCGATGTCTCGAAGCCGAGGTCCATCCGGTAGAGCGTCATGAAGCTGCGCATCATGAAGCCGGCGCCGGCGAGCAGCACCAGCGTCAGGGCGATCTCGGCGACGATCAGCGCACTGGTCCAGCGCCGCGCGCGCGGTCCGCCGGTGCCGCCGCGGCCGCCGCCGCCCTCCTTCATCACCTCGTTGATGTCGGTCTTCGAGACGTGCAGCGCGGGCGCCAGGCCGAACAGAACGCCGGTCGCCAGGCAGACCGCGCCGAGAAAGGCGAAGACAATCGGATCGAGCGTGAACGTCATCCAGTACGGCTTGCCGACATCGCTGGTGACCACCGAGTCGAACCACTTGATCCCGAGCACCGCGAGCGCGAGGCCGATCGCGCCGCTGATCGCCGCGAGCAGGACGCTCTCGACCAGCAGCTGCCGCACGATCCGCCAGCGGCTGGCGCCGAGCGACACGCGGACGGCGATCTCGCGCGAGCGTCCGGCCGCCCGCCCGAGCAGCAGGTTGGCGACGTTGGCGATGGCGATCAGCAGCACGAAGGCGACGGCCCCCATCAGCGACAGGAAGATCAGCCGGAGCTGCGGCGGCGCGACCCGCTGATCGAACGTCATCACATCGGCGCGGAAGTACTTGTTGCTGTCCGGATAGTCTGTCGCGAGCTTCGCGACCATCGTCTCGATCTCGGCGCGCGCCTGGGCGAGGGTGACGCCGTCACCGAGGCGGCCGAGTGCCTGGAAGTTGCGCACGTTGCGCTTCGACGCGCTCAACTCCGGCGGCAGCATCCCGACCGGCAGCCACAGCTCGTTGTTGAACGGAAACTTCATGTCGGGCGCCATGACGCCAATCACCGCGGCGATGACGCTGTTCACCTTGATCGATCGCGTCAGGATGTTCGGGTCGCCGCCGTACCGGCTCTTCCAGATGCCGTTGCCGATGATCACCACCGGCGCCGCGCCCGGGCTGTCGTCGGCGGCGCTGAAATTGCGCCCCATCACCGGGTGCTGGCCGATCAAATCGAACATGTTCGGCGACTGGTACGTACCCTGGAATTGTTCGGGCGGACGCCCTTCGTCGCTGACGTTGATCTGGGACGGCAGAAAGAGGCTGAGGCCGGAGAACGCGCGGCTGCCATCGCGCCAGTCGAGAAAATCGAGCCGCGACACGCCCGCTGGACGCGCCCGCGCGTCCAGCATGCCGATCGAAATGATCCGCTCGGGATGGGTAAAGGGCAGGCCGCGGATCAGCACCGCGTTGACGATGGTGAACATCGTCGCGTTGACGCCGATGCCCAGGGCCAGCGCAGTCGCCGCGACCGCGGTAAACCAGCGGTCCTTGACGAGCAGCCGCGCCGCGTAGCGGAGGTCCTGCCACAGGGTCATCGTGAAGCCCTCTGTTGTGGACCGTTAGACACCGGTGGGCGGCGTTTGGCCGTTACACGTGGTTTCTCAGCATCAATTCTTTCGGGTGGGGCGTCAGATAGATCTGTCCCTGCAGGTACTGCACCTCGTGGACCCGGACGTGATGACGCAGCAGCGTGATCGGGACGATGAGCGGGACCAGGCCACACCGATAGTCGTCGATCGCCGCCAGGAGCTCGGTGCGCGACGCGGTATCGAGCGTCTTCTTGAAATAGCCGACCATGTGCTGGAGCACGTTGGTGTGACGCTTTGGCGTGGCGATCGCCGTCAACGCGTCCATGAATCCCGCGGTGTAGTCCGTTCGCAGCGATGACCGGTCGATCGCCTTCGCGGCCGCCACCAGCCGCCCGAGCCGGGTATATGCCTGGGTCGAGTGGGCGAGCAGGACGAGCTTGTGTGCGGTATGGAAGCGGACGAGATCGCCGGCCGTCCAGCGCGCCTCGAACAGATCGCGGAGCCGGCGATACGCGAACACGCGCTCGATGAAGTTGTCGCGCAGCCGTGGATCGAGCAGCCGCCCCTCTTCCTCGACGGGGAGGTGCGGAAAGCGTCCCATCAACGCCTGTGCGTAGATGCCGACGCCGGTTCGCCGGCCGGGGCCGTCGCCGCTATAGACCTTGACGCGGGTCATGCCGCAGCTCGGCGAGTCTTTCTTCAACACGTAGCCGCAGAGGTTCTCGACGTCGAGCGACGCCACCCGCTTCGCCGCATAGCTCGTCATCGAGGCGGTGTGGTCGATGCCCGTCTTGACAGTCAGCAGCCGAAGCCGGCCGTCCGCCTCAATCAGGCGGATGGATTCACGCGGCGTCCCCATCCCGACTTCGACCTCGGGACAGACCTTGACCCACTCCACCCAGGGGCCGAGCACCGTCGTCAGGAATGGATCGCGCTTGTGGCCGCCGTCGTAGCGGACCGCGTCACCGAGCAGGCATGCGGAAATGCCAAGGCGGATGCGCCGGTCCGCGGACGGGTTCGGGGCGGGGCTCATCGGGTGACTGATTGTACGGTGCCGTCGGCGCATGCGGACCGACCGCAAGCAGGCAGACACCAGGCGTATTGCCGAGCAGCAGGATCCCTCCGAGGTAATACGCGAGCATGGCAACCGCGAGCGGCAGCCAGAACGTATCGAAGACGATGAATCCGCACAGCGCGATGGCGACCACGACCCCGCCGTCGCACGCGGCGGCGATGGCGCGTTGTCGCATGTCCTCGATCAGGCGGCCCGGAGCAAAGGGGCGGCCGGTGCCTTCCACGCGGACACGGACGCCAGCGGCCTGGACTCCTACGGGAGGCGGGGCCGGCGCTGCGATCGGGGTCGAAGCTGCGGTAACGGCTACGGTCGTGGCCGCGGTCGCGGTTACGGTCGGGGTCGCGGTGACGGTGGGCGTCGCCGTCGCGGTGACGGTTGGGGTCGCCGTCGGCGACGGCGTTGGTCTGACCGTCTTGAATGCCTTGACCGCCTTCAGCGCTTTGCCGACGCTGCTGGAGGGCGGGGGAGTAGTGGCCTTCGCGGGGGGCAGCGCGGCGCCGCCCGGGGTGGCGGTCGCGACCGGCGGCGCAGCGGCCGGCGCGTCGGCTGCGGGTTCGCCGTGCGGATCGGGGAACTGCTCGACGAATTCGCGCGCGATCGTGTCGGGGTCGAGGCCGATGGCGTTGGCATACGCGCGGATGAAGCTTCGGCGATAGATGCCGGACGGCCACCGCGACACATCGCCGCGTTCGAGCGCTTCGAACAGCGCGACGCTGATTTTTGTATTGGCGGAGATCGACGACAGCGCAATCTGGCGCCGCTCGCGCTCGCGGCGCAGGCGAACGCATAGCGGATCGTTGGACAATGGTGTTTCGATCTGATTCACGATATCAGCGCTGTGTGCAAAATTGGGTCCCGCTCGGCCGTGGGGACGCACGATCTCCAGCGCATTGTCTCGTTACACGCACGGTAGGAATTGCGCAATGAGCCTCATGCTGTTTTCCTGCGACGGCGGTCACCTGGTGCTGCCGGATCGCGCGTCGCTCCTCGTCAGCCGCGAGAACGGCGGCAACCTCGTCGTCAACCCGCCGCGGCCGGTGTGGGAGCGCAGTGAGCTCACGGCGGGGGAACTGACGACGTTTGGGTTTCTCGTCGCGGCGACCGGGCGCGCGATGATCGACGTCCTGCCGCAGCTGCAGGACGGGTGCGTCAACTATTGGGAGGCGGGGAACTGGGCGCTCAACGACGCGGCGCCGCCGGTCGGGCGCAAGCGGGCGCGAGCGCATCGCGCCATGCACCTGCACCTGCTCGGACGCAGTCCGGCGTCGACCGCGCCGGCATGGGCGTGGGGTGAATCGCCGATATTTCCCCGGTTCGCCGACAAGGCATCGTGGGCGGCCGCCTTCGAACGGCTCACCGCCGCCGAGTGCGACGAGATCGTCACCCGCGCCGACAGGCTGCTGCGCACCACCTACGGCCTGACCACCCGACAGATCGCGGCCTCGTCCACGTGCGGCAGCTGCGGCTATCCGACGCCGCGCGGGCCCGGCGCCTCGCCGACGGTGTGCGCGGAGTGCGCCGCGCCTACCTGAGACTCAGGTACGCCGCGCCGACGCGGAGGTGGCCGGTCAGCCGTTCGTCGAACGCGCAGAGGATCGCCAGCGTCAGCAGCGCGTGAGAGAGCGCCAGCGGCAGCAGGTTCGGATGGCGATCGTAAATCCAGCACCACGCCAGGGCGCCAGCGAAGGTCATCGCGCTCAGGAAGGGGTTCGGCAGATGCAGCGCGGCGAAGCAGGCGGCCGCCACCACGATGCCGGCCCATCGGCCGAACGTCTGCTGCGCGTCGCGCAGGAACACGGTGTGGAGCGCGAACTGCTGACCGAAGCCCCATGGGATCAGGACGAGCAGCGTCATCCACGGGTCGCGCTGCGGGTGCCATGTGCCGAGTCGCGACCCCGCCAGATAGATCCCGATCCCTCCGACCGTGGTCAGCACCACCGACGCCCACAGCGCCGGGACGAGCGCCGCCGGTGTCAGCCCCCACTGGCGCCCCCGCCCCTGCGCATCCGCTTTCGATCCGGCGTTGAAGAGGTGCCCGATTGCGAGCGCGAGCACGATCACGACGGCGATCGGCGTCCCCCAGTTGGCCGCGATCGGGTCGACGATCCAGGTGTAGCCGAGCACCACCGCCAGGATCGCGACGCTGAAGGTCATCGGTACCGGGCCGCGGCGACCGGGTCCGTGCGGACGCGGCTGACCGAAAGGCCGGCGATCCCGAGGAGCGCCGCGATGTCGGGCGGGACCGGCGCCTCGATCGTCACGCGCGCGCGCGTGAGGGGATGGCTGAACGCGACGCGCCACGCGTGCAGCGCCTGACGCGGGAAGGCGCGCAGCGTCGCCGCCAGCAGCGGATCGGCGACCTGTTGCCACCGCGGCTCGCCGTAGACGGGGTCGCCGACGATCGGCCAGCCGCTCGCGGCGAGATGCACGCGGATCTGATGGGTCCGCCCGGTCACCAGCCGGCAGCGGAGCAGCGACAGCCCGGCGCGCGGCGCCGGGACCCGCCCAAGGCGCTCGAACTGCGTCAGGCTCTCGGCGCCGGCCGTCGCCGACGCGACGACCTTGCGGCGGTCGCTGTGGTCGGTCGCGAGCCGTAGATGGATGTCGCCGCGCGCGACATTGACCCGCCCGTACACCACGGCGAGGTAGTCCTTTTGACAGCCCCGTTCGGCACCCCCCGTACCCGAGGCGGGGAACACCGACATCGCCCGCTGCAGCCCGGCATGCGCCGCGGCGGTCTTGGCGACGACGATGATGCCGGATGTCAGCTTGTCGAGACGGCTGACGAGCGACGGCCGCTGCGGCGGCGGCCACGCTCGCGCGTGCCACAGCAGCGCGTTCATCAGCGTCCCCGCGGTGTGCTTGTACGTCGGGTGCACCACAACGCCGGCCGGCTTGTTGATCGCGAGGAGATAGTCGTCCTCGTAGAGCACGTCGATGGCCACTGCCTCTGCCGTCATCGCCGGCCGCGGCGTTTCGTCCGGCAGCATCACGGAGACGATGTCGCCGAGTGCGGCGCGCGTCGAGACGCGCCGGACCGCGGTGCCGTTCACCGTCACCATGCCCTGCTCGATCCACGACTGGACGCGCGTCCGCGTCGCGCGGTGGAGATCGGTCAAGTGGCGCCGCAGCACCAGATCGAGGCGGAGCCCCTCGTCGCCGCGGTCGGCGGTCAGCACACGGGTCGGCAGCGGCACGCCATCATCGTACTGCGACGGGGATATGATCGCTCGATGAGCGATCGCGGACGCCTCGTGTACTCGACCGGGCTGGGCAGCATCTGCCCTGGCTGCGGCTGGCCCGACAAGGACTGCAAGTGCAGCAGCCAGCGCGCCGCGAGCGACGTCATTCCGAAGCGCATCGTCGCCAAGCTGCGGATGGAAAAGAAGGGGCGCGGCGGCAAGACCGTCACGGTCGTCGACGGCCTGCCGAACAACGCCGCGTTCCTCAAGGATCTGTGCGCCGAGTTGAAGCGCGCCTGCGGCACGGGCGGCGCCGTCGACGAGGGGCTGATCGAGCTGCAGGGCGATCTGCGCGATCGCGTCCGCCACGTTCTCGCTGGCAAAGGGTTCGTGGTCAAAGGCTGACCTACAATAACGGCATGCCAAAGCTGACGGTCGAAGGATATGCCCCGGTCGACGTGCCGGATGGAAAGCGGCTCGTGCTCGCGATCGAGCACGACGCCAAGGTTGACATTCTCCACGCGTGCGGCGGCAACGCCCGCTGCACCACCTGTAGGGTCGAGTTCATCGAGGGCGAGCCGGCGAAGCACACCGCGGCGGAACAGGAACGGCTGACCGCCCGCGGCCTGACCGGCGTGCGTCTGTCCTGCCAGATTCTCTGCGATCACGATATGACGGTGCGCGCGATCAGCCGGCTCGAGGGATCGGGACGGCCGGATCCTGGGGGCGAGCCGGCGCCGGAGATTACACCGCCGGCGGTTTGGATCTGAGCATTTCAGATTTCAGGATTGAAGGATCCTCCTACCTCGCTGGAAAGTCCGGTTTCGTGTCGCGGAGGATGTCGAGGATGGCGGCGCGATCGGCGCTGGTCATCGCGACCCGGGGACGCGGCGCGGCCATCGACGACAGGACGTCGATCATCCGGCGATACACCGTCTGTTTGATCGCCGCCGGCAGCGCGTCGAATGCGTCCGAATAGATCATGTAGCTGCACGGGTAGCGCAGCAGCCGGTCGACCATGTCCAGCTGGCCGAGGGATCGGCCGCGGCGATCCTTCGGCACGCTCGCTTCGAGCCGCTCCGCGAACCCTGGCCGCGGCGTCAGCGGCGACAGCGGCGGCGCCTCGCCCGCGAACAACAGATAGTCGGCGAGCTCCGTCGCCAGGCGTCCGGCGCCGGCCGACCCGCTGCGCGAGTCGAGCTGCAGCCTGGTCAGCAGGTTGATCGCGTGGACCTGATGATCGAACAGCAGCAGGCCGACGATATCGCTCGACGAGGACAGATATCCGCGGGTTTCGGGCGCGCTGCTCAGCCAGTCGACGAACACCTGGTTCGAGGTGTTGCCCTTGCCGGAAAAAGTGACGTTGCCGCGGTGCGCGAGCTGCGAATACGGCGGCGCCGCACCCTCCGAGGTCACGAACCAGCCGCCCCAGCGATCGGGATGCGGCGTCTCGTGGGTCACGTCGTGCGTCCCGTCCCCGGCGATCACCTGGCCATCGTCGCCCACCGTGTTGCTGCGAGCGATCAATCCCGGCACGCCGAGCGTGGCCGGCGACACGTGACAGCTGAGGCAACTGGTCTGCCGCGTGAACACCGGCGATGCCGCGCGCTGATCGACGGTGTAGAAGAGGACCCCCTGGTGCGGATCGTGGACGGCGACCTCGAGGAACGGCGCCCCCGGCGCGTAGCCGACGGCGACCGACTGATCGAAGTAGACGGCACGCGGCGTGCGCGGGCTGGTGAAGGCGCGCTGGACACCGGTCTTGGAGAACACGAGCAGCTGCGATTCCGGCGGCACGCCGAGCGCGTCCAGCACCGACGACAGATAGCCGGTCTGGCGATCGCGCGTCAGCGTGCGTTGCTGCTGAGCGATCGCGGCGCTCAATGCCGCCACGCGATCGAGCGGCGGCGTCGCGGCACCGCCGCCGATGGCGATGCCGAGCACCGCGGCGCCGATCGGCACCGCCGTCCACCACCTTCGGCGCATGGCGCTCATGTTACTTGTTCGCGTCGCGGATCTGGGTGACGAAGAGATCGACGAAGCCCGCGAGGCCGCGCACGACCGCGGCGGAATGCGCGCTCGCCGCGCTGTTGCCGATCCCGCCGCGATGCATCAGCGACACTTGCACCAGCACCGGGCGATCGTGGTACGACAGCGTCGCCGTGCCGTGCGTGTAGAGGAACGCATCGTAGCGCGACACGCACGCGCCGTTCGGCAGGCTGCTGGTCATGACGTTGACGTAGACGTAGGTGTCCTCGTCTGAGTTGCGGCGGACGGTCAAGCCGGCGTCGGTCAGCGGCTTCGACAACGCGCCTTCCATCGATTCGCGGTTCAGGCCGCACGCGACGGCCTGCGGGCTGAGGTCTTCCACCAGGATGCCGAGGCTCGTCAACCCGCGCAGCTCGGCGCCGGGCCGTTGATCGACCGTCGCGGCGGCAGCGGCAGCCGCCGTCCCAGGCGCGGCAGGCGTCCCCGGCGCGGCCGGCGTCGTGCCGGATGGCGCGGCCGCCGCCGGATCGTAGACCCGACGGGCCTTGTCGCCGGCGCCGCGCTCGAGGAACTGCACGTCGATCTCGAGACGGGACGGGCTCGCCGAATGCGCATACGTGTAACGGATCTCACGGTCGGTCCCGGCGCGGTAGACGACGACCAGCCGATCGTCTTCGCGCTTTGCCGTAACGCCGACCGAGACACCCTGGAGATCGACCGACTCCTGCCGGCCATCAGGGTGGAAGGTGCGCGACT
>JAOBWF010000420.1 GCA_025463215.1 Acidobacteriota bacterium
TCCACGCTGATGCTGGCGGGGATCCGTGACATCCTGATCATCACCTGTCCCGATGACGTGCCGCGCTACCGCGCCCTCTTGGGCGACGGCAACGCCTGGGGGATCGATATTTCCTATGCGCCGCAGCCTTCGCCGGACGGATTGGCGCAGGCTTTCATCATCGGACGGGAATTTGTCGGGGGGGACAGCGTCTGCCTGATTCTGGGCGATAACATTTTCTTCGGCGAAAGCATCCCGGAATTGCTGCGCAGGGCGGCCAGCCTGAAGGACGGCGCCACAGTGTTCGGCTATCCGGTGACCGATCCGGAGCGTTATGGCGTGGTGGAGTTCGGGCCCGACGGCCGCGCCATCTCGCTGGAAGAAAAACCTGCCAAGCCCAAGTCCAAGCATGCGGTGACCGGACTTTATTTCTATGACAATGACGTGCTGGACATCGCCGCCAAGCTCAAGCCGTCACCGCGCGGCGAGCTGGAGATCACCGACGTCAACAAGGTCTATTTGGAACGGGGCAAGCTTAAGGTGGAGCGGCTAGGCCGCGGCATCGCCTGGCTGGACACCGGCACCCATGAAAGCCTGCTGCAGGCGTCCGAATTCGTGCATGTGATTGAAAGCCGCCAGGGCTTCAAGATCGCCGTGCCGGAGGAGATCGCTTTCCGCCTGGATTATATCGATGCCGCGGCGTTGACGGCGCTGGCCACACCCTTGGGCAAAAGCCCTTACGGCCCATATCTGCTGCGGATCGCCGCCGAGGCGCGGTAGCGGTGGAGCGGCGCGACTTCTGCACCTATTTCGACCACCGCTATTTCCCGCGCGGCATGGCGCTTTATGAATCGCTGATGGCGCATGTGCCCGATGCGCGGCTGTGGGTGCTGTGCCTGAGCGAGGAATGTCATGCGGCGCTGGTCAAACTGGCGCTGCCCGGCGTGGTGCCGGTGGCGCTGGCGGAATTCGAAGCCGGCAACGAGGCACTGGCCGTGGCCAAGGCCAACCGTTCGGTGGTGGAATATTACTTCACCTGCACCCCGTCGCTGATGGACTGGATCCTGAACAAGGATACCGGCATCCAGATCATCACCTATCTCGACAGTGACCTGTTCTTCTTTTCCGATCCGGCGCCGATCTATGCCCGGTTCGAAGGCTATTCGACCCTGTTGATCGAGCATCGCTTCGCCCCCGCGGTGAAGACGCAGGAGGTCTATGGCCGCTTTAATGTAGGTTGGGTGAGTTTCAGGCGTGACGCCGATGGGCTGGCGTGCCTGGCCTGGTGGCGCGACCGCTGCCTGGAATGGTGTTATGACCGGCTGGAAGACGACCGCTTCGCCGACCAGAAATATTTGGACCGGGTGCCGCAGATGTTCGCGCGGGTTCTGGTGCTGGATCATCCGGGCGCCAACCTGGCGCCGTGGAATCTGGCCAGCCACAGACTGGCGGAGACGCGCGCCGGCCTCATGGTGGACGGCCAGCCGCTGATCTTCTTCCATTTTCACGGCTTCAAGAAGCTGCTGCGCTTTGTCTGGCGTACCCACCACCGCAACAATGGCCAGTCGTACCTGGGATTTTTGGCGCGCCGGCTTTACCGTCCCTATATTCGCGCCCTGCAGCGCGGCGCTGCGTTGGGCGCATCGGTGGGGATTGGTCCGTCACCGCTGTTGCAGCGGCCCCATACTGCGCCGGGCTCGCGCACGTCCCGCTTCAAGGCGCTGGCGAAAATTCTGCGCTACCGTGATTTCGTCATCGGGCACTAAAGCGGCGCGATAATCGCCTTCACGAAGGTGCTCAGCACATTGTCCACCAGCGCCAGTTCGCGGATCTGCGACAGGCTGGCCCAGGTGAACATGGTCAGGTCGCTGGTGATGATGCTTTCATCCTCCACGAAAACGATGACGTTCTCGTTGGATTTCTGCCAGAAGCGGCCGCCTTCCTCATTGTGCTCGGCCCGGTAGACAAAGCGGACGCCGCGCTCGGCATTGATCACTTCGGTCAGGGGCGGATTGCGGCCCTGATGGGCGCGCTTCAGGTTCGACCAGGTGGCCTGCATGCTGGGCACCAGCTGCAGGATGCCGATATTGCCCGGCTCGGCCTTGGCCTGCAGCAGGAATTGCACGCCATGTTCCTCGGTCTCGCGGGCCACCAGCACCAGCAGGCCGCCTTCGACCTGGGTCAGGATCGGCTGATCCCAGCTTGCGACTTCGCGCACTGTGCCGGCTTCGACCCGCACGCCTTCTACGCCGAAGAACAGGCCCGACTCGTGGCGGATATTACCGTCGGCACCGGGCTTCCATTTGCGCAGTTCATTGACGGGAATAAGCGACGCCCTGAAGACGGTGGTTTCGCGCAAGCGCTCGCGCCAGGCCAGAATGGGCGCGACATCCATCGCTTCCTTGCCGCGGGTGGTGGCCAAGCGGGCGCGGAACCAGTCCAGGTGTTGGCGTTCAGCCATTGCTGGCCTCCTTTATGGCGGCGATCACCCGCGTCACCTGATCGTCGGTCAAGTAGGGATACATGGGCAGGGAAAAGATGCGCTTGGATTTTTTCTCTGCAACGGGGAAATCGCCGTCCGTGTAGCCCAGATATGCATAGCCGCGCTGGACATGGATCGGCCAGGGATAGGAAATGTTGCACAGGATGGATTTTTCGCCCAGCCGCTTGATCATGCCGTCGCGATCGTCATGCTCGGCCACGAACACGTACCAGGCGTGGCGGCCATAGGGTGTTTCACGCGGCAGGCCGACGGCATTGCCCAATTCGGCACGATAGCGCTCGGCGATCTGGCGGCGGCGCTCCACCCAGGGGGCGACCAGCGGCAGCTTGTAGCGCAGGATGGCGGCCTGGACTTCGTCCAGGCGGGAGTTGCGACCCGGCCGCTCCGAATAATAGGTGCCTTCCATGCCATAGAAGCGCAAGGAACGGGCCAGCGCCAAAACTTTCTCATCCCGCGTCAGGATCAGCCCGCCATCGCCGTAACCGCCCAGTACCTTGGTGGGATAGAAGGACCAGGCGCTGGCATCGCCCATCGAGCCGGCGGGGCGGTCCTTGTAGAAAGCGCCTTGCGCCTGGGCGACATCTTCCAGCACCTTCAGGTCGTGCTTTTTGGCGATCTCCAGCAGCGGGTCCATGTCGACGCACTGGCCATACAGATGCACGGGAATGATCGCCTTGGTCTTGGGCGTGATCGCCGCTTCCACTTTGCCCACATCCATCAGGAAGTCGTCATCGCGCAGATCCACGAACACCGGCCGCGCCCCCGCTGCGCCGATGGCCGATACGGTGGGCACCGCGGTGTTGGGCACGGTGATGACTTCGTCGCCTTCGCCGACGCCGAGGGCGCGCAGCGCGATCTCCAGCGCATCGGTGCCGCTGTTGACGCCGACCCCGCCGGTCATGTTGTGGGCGCTCGCCATTTCGGCCTCGAACGCCTTGCCTTCCTCGCCAAAGATCAGCCGGTTGGATTTGAACA
>JAOBWF010000226.1 GCA_025463215.1 Acidobacteriota bacterium
GGCGCGCCCGCGGCCGCCGCGACCGCCGCGGCGTCGGGCGGCGTCAGGCCGCCATCGCGCTAGGAGCGATCGATCGCCGCGCGCGCGCGCTACTCCTCCGACGTCAACTCGACCCGATGCGTCGCCAGTGCGACGCGATCCTTGACGAAGATCGCCGGCGGACGCGTCGCCGCGAGATCGGTCAGGGCACGGTCGAACACCGCGGCATGGCCGCGGCCGAACAGGTGCTCGCGCAGCTCTTCGCGCGGCATCCCCGCCGACAGCGGCTGCTTCTTGTGATGGCCGGTCAGCGTCGAGACGATGCCCTCCTTCAGGCGCGTGTAGACCGCATCGGACACGAGCACGTCGCCGGCGCGCACCACCTGTTTCGCCGCGACGAGGATCTGCGCCTGCGCGTCGACTCGCGCCGGATCGATCCCCGCGCGCGATACCATCGCCGCCACCGTGAGTCCGGCGGTCCCGGCATCGTCGACCATGACGGCGACCGCGCGCCGCTCTGCGCCGCCGCGGTCCTCTGACGCCGGATCGAAATCGAGCGTGTGGCATCGCGCCAGCGCCGCGGCCGTCCGGATCGCGGTGCGTGGCGGCCGCGGATCGAGGATGAGCCCGCCGCCAATCGTCACCGGCGGCTAATACGCACGCACGATGTAGCGATCGCCACGCGCCAGAATCGCCGGCGCCTCGAGGCGCAGGCGCACGAACGCCCTGGCGCCAGGCTCGATCGGTGCGGCGCCGGCGCCGATGATCGCGACGCGCCCGAGGATTTCCGCGGTGCCCTGATGGACGCGGACGCGCGCGCCGTGCTTCAACGGCTTCGCGCCCGGCAGCAGCTCCAGCAGCGCGTCGGCGAGCCGCGTCGCCTCGAATGCGCCCGGCGTGACCAGCGCCTGGCCGCGCGAGATGTCGTCCACTTCGACGCCGGACAGATTGATGGCGGCGCGCTGCCCCGCAACCGCCTCGGCGCACTTCTCGCCGTGCACCTGCACGCCGCGCACCTTGACGCGGCGATCGCCCGGCGCGACCGTCAGCTCCGCCTCCGCCGACACCCGTCCCGACACCAGCGTGCCGGTGACGACGGTGCCGAAGCCTTTCATCGAGAAGACGCGATCGATCGGCAGCCGCGTCACGCCGTCCGCGGCGCGCGCCGTCGCGCGGCCGCTGGCGTCGGCGAGCGCGGCGCGCAGGGCATCGAGCCCTTCGCCCGTCTTGGCGGAGACCGGCACGATCGGCGCGTCCGCGAGGAACGATCCCGCGACCAGCTCGCGCACTTCCATCCGGGCGAGCTCGAGCATGTCGGCGTCGACCAGATCGACTTTCGTCAGCGCGACGATGCCGGCCGGGACGCGCAGCAGCCGGCAGATGTCGAAGTGCTCGCGCGTCTGCGGCATCACCGACTCGTCGGCGGCGACGATCAGCACGACCAGATCGATCCCGCCGGCGCCGGCCAGCATGTTCTTGACGAAGCGCTCGTGGCCGGGAACGTCGACGAATGCGAAATTGACGTGGTTGATGGTCTGATGGGCGAACCCGAGATCGATCGTGATCCCGCGCGCCTTTTCTTCCTTGAGCCGATCGGGATCGGTCCCGGTCAACGCCCGGACGAGCGCGCTCTTGCCGTGATCGATATGACCGGCGGTACCGACTACGACGGATCGGATGCGGTCCATGGGGTCAGATCTTGATTTTTGCGCGGGGGAGACCGGAAACGCAAAAATCAAGATCTGACCCCACAGCCGCTATCGCCTGCCGCCCTTGCGCCCCTGTCGTTCGCGGCGGCCAGGACGCTGTTTGCGGCCTTTCTCGGTCTTCGGCGCCGCCTTGCTCCGGCGCGCGCCGCGCTCCCCCTCGCGGACGCGCTCGAGGATCTCCGCCAGGCCGAGGTCGATCTTCCGCTCGTCCATATTCACGCGGATGACCTGCACCTTCACCTTGTCGCCGAGGCGATACGACTTCTTGGTGTTCTCGCCCACCAGCGCGTGCGATCCCCCGAGAAACCGGTAGTAGTCGTCGGCCATCGTCGAGACGTGGACCATGCCTTCGACGAAGTGCTCGATCAGCTCGATGAAGAGGCCGAAGGCGGCGACCCCGGTGATGTAGCCCTCGAATTCATCGCCGACCTTGTCGGCCATGAACTTCACTTTCTTCCACTGCAGCAGCTCGCGCTCCGCATCGTCGGCGCGGCGCTCCATCTCCGACGTATGGCGGGCGACCTCGGGAAGATCCTCGGACCACTCCTCGCGTGTTTCCTCGTTCAGGAGACCGTGGCGCGCCGCGCGCAGCGCGCGGTGGACGACCAGGTCCGGATAGCGCCGGATCGGGGAAGTGAAGTGGGTATAGCTGGGGGACGCGAGGCCGAAGTGCCCCATGTTCTCCGGCGCGTAGCGCGCCTTCTGCATCGTCCGCAGCATCAGCATCGCGATCGGCCTCTCCTCCGGCTTGCCGTGGATCTTCTCGAGCAGCTTCTGGAAATGGCGCGGCCGCAGCGCATTGACCGGGGCGCCGAGACTGTAGCCGAAGCCGGAGACGAACTCCTCGAACTTCGCGATCTTGAGGATGTCGGGCTCTTCGTGAATGCGGTAGAGCGCCGGCGCCTGCTGCGACTCGAGGTGGGTCGCGACGGTTTCGTTCGCGAGCAGCATGAACTCCTCGATCAGCCGGTGCGCGACGTTGCGGTTCAGCGCGATGATCGCTTCGACGACGCCGCCGGCGTCGATGATCACTTCGGCTTCCTTGATGTCGAAGTCGATCGAGCCGCGGCGATGGCGGGCGTCGTTGAGGATGCGGAAGAGCTCCTGCATCATCTCGAACATCGGCAGCAGCGGTTCGTAGCGCTTCAGCAGCTCCGGATCGCGATCGGTCAGGATGCCGTTGACCGCGGTATACGTCATCCGCTCATTGCTGTTGATGACGCCGTCGTGAAACTCCTGCCGTACCACCTGGCCGCGG
Source organism: Acidobacteriota bacterium (assembly GCA_025463215.1). Lineage (GTDB taxonomy): Bacteria > Acidobacteriota > Vicinamibacteria > Vicinamibacterales > CAVVIG01 > CAVQFC01. Next base: position 2,947 of record JAOBWF010000226.1, read on the forward strand.
CGATCGACTTCCATGAAGCACGACTGCACCAGCCGATCGACGTGCGGATTCAGGCTGCAGAGGCCGGTCGCGAGCTCGGAGGGAAACATGTGCACGGCGCGCTCGGGAAAATACACCGAGGTGCCGCGGTCGTAGGCTTCGCGATCGAGGGCGCTGCCCTCCTGGACGTAGTGCGACACGTCGGCAATGTGGACGCCGAGCCAGAAGTTGCCGTTGGCCAGCTTCTCGATCGTGATCGCATCGTCGAAATCGCGGGCGTGCTCGCCGTCGATGGTGACGGTCGCCACGCCGCGGAAGTCGGTGCGGCCGCGGATGTCCTTCTCCGCGACGGTCGTGCCCAGGCGGATCGCTTCGGCGATCGCCTCGCTCGAGTGCGTGTCGGAGATGCCGTACTTGCGGATGATGATTTCGGTGTCGACACCCGGCGCGTTGATGTCGCCGAGGACCTCGGCGACCTTCCCGATGGCGCCGCGTGTCGCCGTCGGCCATCGCGTGAGCTCGACGATCACCATCTCGCCCGGCTCGGCGCCGCCTTCCTGCCCCGGCGGCACGAACACGTCCATCAGGACGCGCCGATCGAACGGTGCGACGTGCCCCATCCCGCTTTCGTCGCGATCGTAGCGGCCGACCAGCGAGCCGGTGCGGCGCTCGAGGATGCGGATGATCCGCCCCTCCGCGCGACCGCCGTCCTTGATCCGCTCGATCCGCACGACCACCCGGTCGCCGTGCATCGCTTCGTCCAGCGCGTGGTTCGGAATGTAGATGTCGCCGCCCGCCGGCTCGAGCGGACGCTCGGGTGTGACGAACCCGTAGCCGGCCGGATTCGTCTGCAGCCGGCCGACGTAGAGGTCCATCTTTTCGGGGAGCCCGAATCGATTGCCTCGAATCTGAATGAGCTCGCCGGACGAGACGAGCGACTTGACGTGCCGCTTGAACGACGTCTGGTCGTCCTTCGACACCTTGAGCACTTGCAGCAACTCGCGCATGCCGGCCGGGTGGTGCACCCGCTCCCGCATCAACGCCAGCACTTGATCGCGTGAAAACATCTGAATTTAGGCTAACAGAATTACTTGCAGGTCGCCGACGTTCGTGCCGGTCGGACCCGTACGGATAAGATCGCCGAGCGCGTCGAAAAACGCGTAGGCATTGTTGTCGGACAGAAACCGGCCCGGGATCAGGCCGGCGGCGGTCGCCCGGTCGCTTGTGGTCGAGTCGGCCAGCGCGCCGGCCGCGTCCGTCGGGCCGTCGACGCCGTCGGTCCCGACGCTGGCGAGGGCCATCGGACCGCCCGCCCACGGCAGCAGTTCGGCCGCCGCGAGCGCGAATTCCTGGTTGCGGCCGCCTTTGCCCCCTCCGGTGACGTGGACGGTCGTTTCGCCGCTCGACACGACACAGGCAGGACGCCCCAGCCCAGCTGCCCGCGCCAGCACCGCGCGCAGGTGCGACACGGCGGTCGTGCGCGCGTCGCCGACGACCGGATCATCGAGCCGCAGCACGTGATACCCGAGCGCCCCCGCCTCGGCCAGTGCCCCGGCCATCGCGTTCCGCCGAGACCCGATCACGGTGGTCGTCGCATCGGAGAGACGGCCGTCCCCGGCCTTGGGCGTCTCCGGAATCTGACCGTCCGCGCCGCGGCGAAGGTGCGCGACGACAACGGCGGGAAAGGCCGCCTCCCCGCCGAAGCGCCGCAGAACGTCGAGCGCGTCCTCGAACCGGCTCGAATCGGCCGTCGTCGGGCCGGACGCGATGAAGCTCGGATCGTCGCCCACGACGTCGGAGATCGCGAACGCGTCGCAGGCGCCGCCGGCGCGCGCCGCGAGCCAGCCGCCTTTGATCGCCGACAGGTGCTTGCGCACGGTGTTGAGGGCGTGGATATCGGCGCCGCCTTTCAGCAGCCGCTCGGTCGTCGCGCGCTTGTCGTCGAGGGTCAATCCGTCAGCGGGAACCGCCATCAGCGCGGACGCGCCGCCGGAGAGCAGCACGAGCAGCCGCTCGCGCGGGGCGAGACTGCCGGCGAGCGCCAGCGCCTTGCGTCCGGCGCGCTCACTGTCGGCGGTCGGCACCGGATGGCCACCGACAATCAGCTCGAATCGGTCGGGCACCGGCGCGCGCGTCGACGCCACGACCAGGCCGGACGTGACGCGCGATCCCAGGCGCCTTGCGGCCGCCTGCGCCATCGCCGGCGCCGCCTTACCGGCCGCAATCACACGAACCGCATGCGACCCTTCGGACCCTCGCCCGTCGAGCGCGGCGTCGACGAGCGCCTCGGGCGCGGCCGCAGCGATGCCAGCCCGGACAATTGCCAGGAGATCGTGTCGAAGATCCGGGAGTGAACGCGTCAGTGTGTTTGCTTGGGGTCTGACCAGGCCGAGAGGCCGGTTACGACGTCGAATTTCTTGAGGAGGGAGCTGACCAGTTGCGCCGCGTTGTCTTGCGTGGAGAGCTGTTCGAGCTGCCCCATGATTCGCGAGAGCGCCGCTTCGGCGTCCGTAATCGCGCTCTCCGAATAGTAGGCGCGCTGCTGCTGCAGACAGCGGTGGTGCTTGAGAAATTCTTCGCGATAGAACTCGATGAGCAAATGCTGCGCGGTCGGCCTCGAATCGGGAACGAAGCGTGGCATGCAGGTCCTCGAGATGAATTGTCCCGTGATGTATCAGTGTAACGCTGGTGCAAAAGCGCTGTCAAGATTCCGTAATGTGTGTCAGCGGTCCCACGCCGCGACCAGACCGCCGAGACAGCCGACCGTCATGCCCCCCGCGACCAGCAGTAAGCACAGCTCGACCGGCAGGAAGTGGATTGACGACACGTTAAGCGCCGAGGCCAACGGCAGCAGGTAACGCGCGCGTAGCGCGAAAAAGGCGACGCCCAGCCCCGCCAGCGCGACCAGCGCCCCGATGCCGCCCTGGAGCACCCCCTCCATCACGAACGGGCCGCGGACGAACGCCTGCGGCGCACCGACGAGGTTCATGATGTCGAGCTCCTCACGCCGCGCGTACAGGGCGAGGCGGACGACGTTGGCGACCGTCAGCGCGGCCGCAATCGCCAGCACCGACCCGAGCACCAGGCCGACGCCGCGGATGACGTTGATCGCCGACAACACCCGCGTCAACCACTGGCGGTCGTAGCGCACATCGGCGACGCCGGGCATCGTGCGCAGCCGCGCGCCGAGCGAATCGACGCCCGCGCTGACGCCCGGCCCGGGGCGCAGCCGCACCTCGAGCGACGCCGGCAGCGGGTTGCCGCCGGCGCCGTCGACCGCGGCGGCGAGGTCACCGAAGGTCTGCTTGAAGCGCGCCAGCGCGTCGGACTTGGACACGTACTCGTGCGCGGCGACGAGATCGTTCGGCGCCAGCGCCGAGTCGAGCGTCCGTCGTTCCGCCGGCGAAATGTCGTCCTTGAGGTAAACCGACAATTCGGCGGCGTTGCTCCACTCGCTGCCGAGCCGCTCGAGGTTGGCGGTGACGATGAGAAAGCCGCCGAGGACGAACAGCGCGAGCGCGATCGTCAGCGTCGACAGCGAGCCGGCCTGCCGCCCGCGCCACAGGCTCGAGAAGGCTTCTTCGAGGGCGTATCGGAGGGCGCGCATGTCAGGCGACCTCGACGAGGCGGCCGTTCTCGAGGGTGATGGCGCGGCGGCCGACGCGCCGGATCAATTCGCGATCGTGGGTGGCGACGAGGACGGTCGTGCCGCGCGCGTTGATCTCGCGAAACAGGTTCATGATCTCGAGCGACAGATCCGGATCGAGATTGCCGGTCGGCTCGTCGGCGAGCACCAGCTGCGGATCGTTGACCAGCGCGCGTGCGATCGCGATGCGCTGCTGCTCGCCGCCGGACAACTCCTCGGGAAACGCGTTCATGCGGTGCTGCAGCCCGACCCACTTCAGCACCTGAAACGTCTTGCGCTGCTGCGTCGTCACCGGCAATCCGAGCACGCGCATCACGAAGGCGACGTTCTGGAACACGGTGAAGCGCGGAATCAGGCGGAAGTCCTGGAAGACGAAGCCGACGCTGCGGCGGAAGGTCTGGACCTGCGACCGAGTGAGCGCCTTGAGGTCGCGGCCGAGGACCTTGAGATCGCCTTCGCTCGGCAGGTCTTCGCGCAGCAGCAGGCGCAGCAGCGTCGACTTGCCGGCGCCGCTCGGGCCGGTCAGGAAGATGAACTCACCCTTGTCGATGGTGAGCGTGAGATCGCGCAGCGCGTAGACGCCGCGGTTATAGAGCTTGGAAAGATGATAGGTCTCTATCAACTTCTGCGAATGCTATCATGCCGCCGACCCTTCAGCATGAAGACCGGCGATACGATCTCCCACTACCGCATCGTCGAACTGCTCGGCGCGGGCGGGATGGGCGTGGTGTACAAGGCGGA
>JAOBWF010000234.1 GCA_025463215.1 Acidobacteriota bacterium
GCCGGCCGCGACCGCGGCGTCGGCGTCCGCGCCGCTCGGCGGCAAAGGTGACCCGGTCACGCTGCCGCCGCTCGACGAGAGCGATACCCTCGTGCGCACGCTGGTGCAGGCGCTGACCGAGAGCCCCGCGGTGATGGCGTGGCTGCCGACGCGCGGTCTGCTCCGCAACTTCACCGTCGTCGTCTCGAACATCGCGGAAGGTGCCACCCCGGCGAAACAGCTCAAGGTGCTCCGTCCGAACGGAGCGTTCCGGATCGTGACGCGCGACGGCGGCACGTCCGTCGATCCGCGCAGCTACGATCGCTACACCACGATCGCCGACGCGGTCTCGTCGATCGACGCCGGCGGCGCAGCCAAACTGTACGCGACGCTCAAGCCGCGGATCGAAGACGCGCAGCGCGATCTCGGCGTGCCCACGTCGTTCGACCGCACGCTCGAGCGCGCGATCGTCGCGCTGCTCGCGACCCCCGCGATCGACGGATCGGAGCGGCTCAAGCCGAAAGGCATCGGCTACGGCTACGCCGACGACCGCCTCGAGTCGCTGACGCCGGCGCAGAAACAACTCCTGCGCATGGGGCCGCGCAACGCGCGCGTCATTAAGGGCAAGCTGCGCGATATCGCGATCGCCCTCGGCATCCCGCCCGTGCATCTGCCGGCGCCCTAGCCCACTTACACCCCTGTCGATCCGGTGGCGCGCTTGTAAGTACAGTCCTGTCGATCCGGCCGCGATGCCGGGCAAACGGATGGGTGCGCCGCTTGCACCTCTACCTTTTCCGCATGGCGAAATCAGGAACGGTGCTGGTCGTCGACGACTATGAACCGAACAGAAAGGGTCTCGGGCTCCTGCTCGAACGCGCCGACTACAACGTCCTCACCGCCGCGAACGGCCGCGACGCGCTCGACATCGTCTCGCGCGAGCGTCCGGATCTCGTGCTGCTCGACGTCGTCATGCCGGGCATCTCGGGACTCGAGGTTTGTGCCGAATTGAAGCGCGGCGCCGAGACCCGCTTCATGCCGGTGGTTCTGATCAGCGGCGCGCAGGAGCGGCAGGCGCGGCTCGACGGCCTCGACGCCGGCGCGGACGATTTTCTCAACAAGCCGGTCGACGCCGAGGAGCTGCACACGCGCGTCCGGTCGCTGATGCGCCTCAAGCGGCTCACCGACGATCTCGATTCGGCCGAATCGCTGTTCCTGACGCTCGGCCGCGTCATCGAAGCGCGCGATCCCTGCACCGAAGGACACTGCGAGCGGTTGACCGACTACGCCACCGCGCTCGGGCGCCGGCTCGATCTCGACGAGGCGGACCTCGTCGCGCTGCACCGCGGCGCGTTCCTGCACGACGTGGGCAAGATCGCGATCCCCGATCGCGTGCTGCTCAAGAAAGGCAAGCTGACGCGGAAGGAATACGAGCTGATGAAGCGGCATCCGGTGGTCGGCGACGATCTCTGCCGCACCGTCCGATCGTTCGACGCGGTGCGGCCGATCGTCCGCCATCATCACGAGCGGCTCGACGGCCGCGGCTACCCAGACGGGCTGTCCGGCGATCGCATCCCGCTGTTGGCGCAGATCGTCAGCATCGTCGACGTCTTCGACGCACTGACGACCGACCGGCCGTATCGCGCCGCGCTCTCGACCGCGACCGCCTACCAGATGATGCGGCATGACGCGCGGGAGGGATGGTGCCGGGAGGAGCTGCTCGAAACGTTCATCGAGCTGCATGGCGCGCGCGAGATCGAGCGCGCCGGCATCGCGGTCTGACAGCACGAGCTGAAGGAATTGGTGGTCACCCGCCGGCGCTGACGCGGCCGGATCGCACGACGGCGTCCAACGTCGCGCCGTAGACCAAATGCGCCAGCAGCGCGTAGGCATGCACCCGCGGATCGAGCCTCCGCGGGCCGCGCGACAGTCCGAGCGCCGGCATCACCCCCTCATCGGCGACGCTCCAGACCAGCGCGCCGTACAGCAAGCCCCGACCGCGGCGCAGCACGGGAACACGGCTCGCGGCGACCGCGTAGGCCATACCGACTCCGGCGCTGAAGGCGTAGTGCATGGCACTGCCGATCCACGGTTGCACATCACGATCGGGGTTGCGCCCGGCCATCGCGCGGTACACGGCTGAACCGGCGAGAATCGTGGCGTCGCAGTCGGCCGTTCGCAGCGCCTGAGGCGGCTGCGCTCCACGCCCGAATCGATCCCGACCGGGTGCGGCACCAGGCGCCTCGCGTCCGTCACCGGCGATCGCGGCGACACGGCTGAACATGTTCATCGTCCAGCCGGCGATCAGACCGCCGACCAGCCCGGCCAGCAGCGGCGGCTCAACGGTTCGGCCATTGTCTGCCTGCCGATCATGGGTCCTCATGATCGCGATCGAGTTCACGAACCGTACCGTCACACGCGCTATCATCGGGCCAACGCGTCGCGTCGTGCACAGGCAAGAGGTGACCCATGACTGACCGGAACCGTTCGGCGTTCGGCGTCTTCCCGATCCTCTGCGCGCTCACCCTGGGTGCCGTCGTCGCAACGGCGCAAACGGCCCGGCCGTGGGTCCCGCCGCGTACCGCCGACGGCCACCCCGACTTTCAGGGCGTCTGGGCGAACAACACCGTCACGCCGCTCCAGCGGCCGAAGCAGTGGGAAGGCAAGGACCGTCTCACCGACGCCGAGATCGCCGAGCTCCAGCGCTTCGCCGCGCAGATCGTCGAGAACGACGGCGACGCACAGTTCGGCGACGGCTTCATCCTCGCGGTGCTGAACCGCATCGCCAATCCGAAGTCGTACGATCCCGGCACCGGCAACTACAACCAGTTCTGGCTGGTGGCGCGCGACTGGCACGACCGGCGGACCGCGCTCGTGACCGATCCGCCGAACGGCCGGATCCCGCCGATGACGCCGGAGGCGCAGAAACGCCGCGCCGCGGAGATCGCGCATCGCGCGGCGCACGCATTCGAGGATCCCGAGGTCTTCCCGCCGGGCGAGCGCTGCGTCAACTTCGGCATCCCGCACGTCCAGGCGGGCTACAACAGCTACATGCAGATCGTGCAATCCCCCGGCTACATCACGATCATGAACGAGATGGCGCACGACGCCCGGGTGATCCCGCTCGACGGCCGGCCGCACCTCGATGCCCGCCTGACGACCTGGAACGGCGACTCCCGCGGCCGCTGGCAGGGGGACACGCTGGTGATCGACACCACCAACTTTTCAACCAAGAGCGACTTCATGGGCGCGCACGAGCGCCTCCACCTCACCGAACGGCTGACGCGCGTCGGTCCCGCGATCCTGAACTACGAATTTACCGTCGACGATCCGACGACATGGACGGCGCCGTGGACCGCGATGATCCCGCTGAAGCTGAAAGACGAGTTGATCTACGAGTACGCCTGTCATGAGGGGAACGACGCGATCCCGGACATGTTGCGCGGCCACCGCTTCGAGGAGCGCGGCGCGGCGGGCAAGGGCCGCGAGCGGTAGCAGCGGCTAGCGGCGCGCGAGGATGTCGGCGAGCGACGTTGCGGGAAGCTCCGGGAACCGGCGGTACAGCGCCGCCGGGGCGAAGGTCATGTCGATGGCGTCCATCACCATTGCCGCGCGCAGCTGACGCGCCCGATGCGGCAGGAGCGGGCCGAGCGCCGACGCGAGCAGCCGCAGCAGCGGCCGCGGCACGTGCCGCGGCGGCGCCGTTCGACCAGCCGCCTGCTGCAGCGCGGCCGCGAGGGCGTCGAACGAGAGGTTCTGCGGACCGCCCAGGTCGTACGTCTCGCCCCGCGTTGAGGGATCGACGACGACGCGCTCCACGAGTGCCGCGACATCGGACACCGACACGAAGTTGATCGAGTTGCGGCCGCCGCCGAAGATTACCGGCCGGCCGGATGAACCGGCGGTCTTCTCGAGAAGATCGAGCCAGAACTCCGCGAACGCGGTCGCGCGCACGATCGTCCACGCCACACCGCTCGCGCGCAGCTGGCTCTCCGCCGCGTGCTTCATGCGAAACAGTTCGATCGGGTGCGCCGCGGAGGCGCCGACGATCGACAGCATCACGACCGCCGCACCTGCCTGCGCCGCGGCCTCGACCAGATGACGGTTGCCGTCGCGGTCGACGGTGGCCGGCGACACCGCGCCGACGTCGCCGAACCCGTGCACGGCAGACACGATGAGGTCGACACCCGGCATCGCCGCGGCGACGCTGGCGGCGTCCCGGACGTCGCCTTCGGTCACCTCGAGGCCGGCGCCGGCCAGGTGCGCGGCGCGGCGCCGATCGCGCGTCAGGACCCGGACACGCCGATCACGCGCCGCCAGGCGACGCACGATCAGGGTCCCGAGACGGCCGCTGCCGCCGGCGACGAGGATCACGGCCGCTCCCCCGTTGCGGGCGCCGGCGGCGCGCCGCCGGAGGCGACCTGCCGGCGCACCGCGGCGTCGACGTTCTCCCCGCCCTCCTGCACCGGCTCGAGATAGAAGCGCGCCCACGCCAGCAGCCCGGCATCGACCCCGAAAATAATGACGCCGCGCATCACGTGCGCCGAGCCGTCGCGGCGGCTGCCGCGATGCTCCCACTCGCTCCAGATCTCGCCGCCATTGACCGCGCTGCGCACCACGGTGGCGGTGATGTCGGGGATCGCGGCGAGGATCTGCCCCCAATTGCGCCGGACCTGGTCCCGACCCGTGAACCCGCGCTCAGGATGCGCCGGCGTGTCGTTGCGGTAGCCGGCGGCGAAGCAGGCGGTGATCGCGTCGAGATCGTGGGCGTTGACCGCGCGCTCGAGCCTCGCGAGCACGTCTGCGGTCTGATCGGTGGTCGCGGCGTCAGTCATGCGCATCTCCCAATAATGGATACAGTGTTACTGTAATTGAATGTATACTCTGCGCCATGGCGGCTGAAGTCAAGCGCCGGCAATACGACTCGGCGCGCCGCCGCCAGGCCGCGGAACGGCGCCGCGACGCCATCGTCGACACCGCGCGGCGCCTGTTCCTGCGCGACGGGTTCGCGCGGACGACGATCGCGACGATCGCCGGCGACGCCGGCGTGTCCGAGGAGACGGTCTACAAGACGTTCGGCAGCAAGACCGCGCTCGTGCGGACGATCCGCGATCGCGCGCTCGCCGGCGCCGGACCGGTCCACGCCGAACGCCGATCGGATCGGATGCAGGCCGGGGCGCACGATGCGCGCACGATCATTCGGGGCTGGGGCGTCCTCACGGTGGAGGTGGCGCCGCGGGTCGCGCCGATACTGCTGCTGGTGCGCGACGCCGCCGCGAGCGATCCCGAGCTGGCAACCTTGCGCGACGAGATGGACGCCGCCAGGCGCACGCGCATGACGCGCAACGCGCGCACGCTCTTCAAGGCGGGACACCTGCGGCGCGGCATCACGCTCGCTGCCGCGGCCGACGTGTTGTGGACCTACAGTTCACCGGAACTCTACGAGCTGCTGGTGATCAGACGCGGCTGGGCGATCGCACGCTACGGCCGGTTCGTCGCCGACGCCATGATCGCCGCGCTGCTGCCGTCGTCGCCGCTGGCCGGGCTGTAGCGCATCGCACGCCGGCCGCGTCGCGGTCCGACGCGATCAGCGTCAGCCGCGCAGTGTCTCGGGCAGCGAGCGCATGAACGCGTGGATCACGGCGATCTCGCTGTTCTCCGAAATGAACGTGAAGGCCGTAGCGCTGATCTGGCGGGCGCGCGAACCCGGCGCGACGCCGATGCCCGCGTGCATCACCGGGCATTCGTCAATCAATCCGAGCAGCGCGGCCCAGGCCGGCAGGTCCAGAATCGCCATCACATCGAGTGCATCGCGGGCTCGCCACGGCGCCCCGGCCCGCCAGTGCTTCGTCAACGCCATTCGCAGGGCGTTGAGACCGGCCCGCGTTTCGCGGTCGCCGCCCCGCAGCGCCTTGAGGACGGCGATCAGCTGCTCCGCCGCGTACAGACACACCTGCTGGTGAAGGACCGCCCAGCCGCGTTCGAACGCGCTGACGAGATCGTGGCCGATGAGAAAGTCGCCGGGCAGCGTCGCCGCACCGGCGTCCCAGTTCTCCAGACCAAGGTTGCAGGTCGCCACGGCCGCGCTCGAGGCCTCCTCCGCGGTGAACGGGCGGGCCTGGAGGGAACATCCCGCCGCAATTGTGTTCGCGAGAAAGGCGAGCTCCTGTCCGCGCCTCGCGAAGGCGACGGGATCGCGGTCAGCGGCGAATTGCATGAGCGCGTCGATCCGCGCCAGACGCGGCGCCGCGCCCTGCGGTCCGTCGAGGCGCGCCCGCGGCGGCTCGGGAAGGACGCCGGCGTCCCGCAGGATTTCGACGAACGTGGCCATTGCCGCGGCGGAGTCCTCGGCGAGCGGACGCTCACCGGATCCCGTCGTCAGACGAAGCGACGCGTCATCCGGCTCCTCCGTCCATTCGAGCGCCTGGAAATAGGCGCGGGCGATCGGATTGGCGGCCGGCGTGGTGTCGCGTCCGGGTGACGACCGGCGCGCCATCTGGAGAAACGCGCGCGCCTGCGCCGGGGTCATGTAGCCCTGCTGCTCGCGGCGCCGTTCGCGGGTCACGCCGGCGTCGAACAGCACCTGTTCACGGTCGGAGAGCAGGTCATCCAAACCATCGAGCTCGCGCCCCGAGTTCGACTGGATCCGGCAGCCGCGCATCAGCCGATGAAAGTAGTCGTGATGCCGCGAATCGAGGGCGCGCAGTACGGCGACGACCGCGTCCCACGAGTCCGTGCGTTTACCGACGACGAGGTAGCCGCCGACGCTGCTCGCCGGGCCGTCGTGCGGTGGGTCGACGACCGGCATTTCGTCTCCGTCCGCGGATTCCGAGGGCGGGGCCACCGCCGGGTCGAACACGAGCATGTGCTGTGCGAAGGCCGCCATCGCCAGATTGACGTCGATGCCGGCGACGGTGTGCGCGGCGACGGCGGCGCCGGATTCCATCATCACTTCGAGCCAGAGGCCGAAGCGATCGGCGTCGAGCTGCTCATCGTGCCCGGGTCGCGCCGCTTTCCAGAGGTCGAGATCGAAAACGCGCGCCAGCTGCCCCGGTGTCGCCAGCGCCACCAGCTCGCCGCAGGCTTCGAGACCGCAGTACTCGATGACGCGGTGCAGCATCTCGGGCGGCAGGCGAGGGACCACGTGCGCGAGGTGCGGCGCGTCGAGAATGCGATCGAGCAGCCCGCGGCCGTCCGCCTTCGCCGCTGGCGCGAGTGTGCCGCCGCTGCTGGCGGTACGCGGCCGGCGGGAACGCTGAACCGGTTTGCGCATCGGTCCGGTCACCTTAGCAACAAACCACCGGTACAAACAGTCTTGTTGCGCACACCGGACTCAGGTACATCCGCTGTGGCAACGCGGCGGCGTCGATTCGCTGCCGGTTTGGCCCCTCAGGAAACATCCCCCTGGTCGAGATCACGCGACACCTCTCTGGCTGCGGACGCTGTTATCGACAGCGCGGCTCATACGTCGATGACCGGACCGCCGCCCGGGGGCGGCGGCCCGAGCTGCTGCCGTCGGCGCTGCCCGATGACCAGGGCGACGCAGCCGGTCCATGTCGGCAGCATGTCGGTGATCGGCAGCAGCTCGACGAGGAAGGTCGGCAGCAACAGCGGATGGAATCCGAGGACGCGCCAGATCAGAGCGGTCGCCGCGACATCGAGGATTTCGTCGGCACCGACCCACCCGATCGGACCGAGGACGAATTGCAGCGCGTCGGTGGCGACGGCGACCGCATACGCGAGCCGCACGCGGCTCGGCGTCAGCAGCGGCGGCGCGGCTGTGATGAACGTTGGCAGCTTCATGCTCGGCGCCCTGGTTCGAGCGTAGCCGACGCGCGGCGCGCGAACAAGATGCGTGCCGCGTCACCTCGAGCGCGGGTCCCTTCCCGAATGTATTCGCCGCACGGCAGGCCGCGGTACAGATGACTCCGATCAGATGCATTCTGTATGTGAAGGGTCACGATAGAGGTGACCCCTGGACGGTCGTCAACGCAGGAGTATCTATCAACCGGAGGTGTGCCATGAAGATGTCTGAGATCGCGATCACCGAAATCGAGTTGGAGCTGCGGGCTGCGTGCCGTCACGAAATCGACGAACCTGCGCTCGACACCATGTTCAGCTGGGTTCGGCCGGAGTTCGAGCGCATCCTGGACCGCGTCGACGGCAAGAAGCGATGGGCGGAGGTCGGCCCGCGCGTGCGCGAGGCCGGCCGTCACCTGGGCGCCTTCGCCGACTTCTTCGCCAGCCATGCCGGTGCGCCGGATGTCGGCATGGAGCAGCTGACGCAGGCGATGGCGATGATGCGCGCCGACTGCACCGTCCGGGCCGAACGCACGCCGGTCGCGTGGGAGTTCTGCCCGCGCGTGCCGGTCGATGTGCGCGCGGCGCAAGAGTACCTGCGCACCATCGCGCCGGTCCCCGAGCTCGTGAGCCGCGCCGGCTAGGCCTCGGTCCGGGAGAGGTGCACCGTGAATAGCATGTCAGACGTCGCGCTCAACGAATGCGTGGCCGAACTGCGGGCCGCGTGTCGCCGGCCGATCGACGAGCCGGCCCTCGAACGGCTGCTCGACGCGCTCCGACCGAACTTCAGGCAGATCCTGGATCGTCCTGAAGGCAAAGCTCATTGGACCGACTATGGGCAGCACATGCGCGACAACGGCCGTCATCTCGGCGCGCTCGCCGATTTCTTCAGCTACCAAACCGACGCCGACGTCGTCGGCGACAGCCAGTTGATCCAGGCATTCGCCATGGTGGAAGCCGCGTGTCGCGTCGGCGCCCCCGCCGCGTCGGAACCACAGAACGCCGTCGGTGCGGCGGCTGAGAGACGGTCGACTTAGGACACAGCGGGCGTCCGCACTCCCCCCTGCGGACGCCCCACTCCCCGCCGCACGCTGTTCACAGCAATCAGGTTGTCATCTTGAAGGAGTGGTCGCACATGTGCCGACTTGCAAGCGTCCTTTGTGTGTGTCTTCTGGCCGCGCCGTCTCTTCGCGCGCAAACGACGGCGAGCGGCAGCGTTCGCGGGATCGCGACCGACCCGCAAGGTGCGGTCCTGCCAGGCGTCTCGATCTCGGTCGACAGCGCGACGGTTCCCGGCATTCGCACCGCCACGACCGATCAACGCGGTGAGTTTCGTGTGCCCGAGCTGCCGCCCGGTGAGTACACGTTGACCGCGGAGCTCCAGGGTTTTTCCCGGTTCGTGCGGTCGCCGATTGCCATCAGTGCCGGATTGAATGTGACCGTCGACGTCCCGATGAGTGTCGGCGCGATCACCGAAACGGTCGAAGTCCGGCAGGAGACGCCGCTACTCGAATCCTCGAGGGCGTCACAGGCGGTGAACATCAGCGGCGAGATGCTCCGGGCGATCCCCCTCTCGGAGCGCCGGGAGTGGTTCGGCGCGCTGATGCTCGCACCTGGCGTGACCACCGCTCAATGGGTCAACAACGAAGTGCTGATGTACGTCCACGGCGCCGACTCGTCGGCCAACGTCGTGCAGATCGACGGCGCGGACATGACCCCGTCGCTGATGGGAGGAGTTCGCTATGTCAGCCTGAACATCGATGCGATTGACGATATCCAGATCAAGACCGCGGGCATCGACGCGTCCGCGCCGCTTGGCGTCGGCGGCATCATCAACATCGCCACGGCAAGCGGCACGAACCGGTTGAAGGGAACGGCAACCGTCTTCGTCCAGCCGCGCGCCTGGAACGCTTCGAATAACCCTGGAGGCACGAGCAGCACGGTCGATCAGGCACAGGCCGATCTGTCGGCGGGCGGGCCGCTCGTCAAGAACGCATTGTGGGTGTTCGGTTCGTACCGTCGCGTCGACGCCAACACCGGCGTCAGCCGAACGGCGGCGCAGTTGGCCACCCTTCAGGCGCTCGCGCCGCAGTACACGCCGCTCGACAGCACGAATGCGGCCAATCTCGCCTTCATCAAGTTGAACACGCAGTGGTCTGCCGCACACCGGCTCGAGGGCTTCTATCAGCGCGACGTCAACCCCGTCACGTTTTCGGATGCCACGACGCAGTACTCCCGACGGGAAGCCACGGGGGGACGCGGCGTCTCCGTCCGGTTGTCGTCGGTGTGGTCCGATCACCTGACGACCCGCGCCGGGGCGAGCTTCAACGACAAGCGGCGCGACGGCCAGGACCCGGGGATCGGCGGGCCGCTGCAGATCGTCTACTCGAGCACGATCGCGTCGGCGGGCCGACTGGCCGGCAACGGCCGCCTCGCGAATCTCGGGTCGCCGGTCACGGCATGGAACGGTCAGCCCAACTCGAAGCTCACTCTCTCGTTCGACTCGACCTTCCTCGCGACCACCCGCACCGGCTCGCACGAACTGCAGACCGGCCTCTACGCGCAGCCGCGCACCCGCATCGGCTTGACGACGTCGTACGTGAACGGCGGCTACGTGCTCGAAGAAACGACGCTGCGGCGTCCAGGCGCGGTCGACAGCGGAATCGTACCGTTTCATCGCATCACGTTCGACGGCACGGGGCTCACCAACGCGCAGCGGGTCGGACAGGACTACGCGATCTACATTCAGGATGCGTGGCGGCCGACGACGCAGCTCACGATCAACGCCGGCGTCCGCCTGGATCGGATCGACTGGACCGACCAGTTGTTCGACATCACCTCGCAGACGAGCACCGAAGTCGGACCGCGGTTCGGACTCAACTACGCCATTACCTCTGACGCCCATCACATCCTCAGGGCGCATTGGGTGAAGGTCCACGATCAGCCGTCGCTGACCGCGGTGTCGGTGGGGACCGTCAGCCTCACCCAGCGTGACGCCTACGACCTGAACCTCGACGGGGTGTTCGAGACCACGTTTGTCACTCCCGCGACCCTTGCCGTCACGCCCGCGCGATCGATCGACCCCGACCTACATCAACCGTTCGTGGAGGACTGGGGTGCCGGCTACACCCAGCAATTCCGGGGCCGGACGACCGCCGGGATCGACGTCGTGCGACGCGACTATCGCGACCGCCCCACCCTGCTCGAAACCAACGGTCGCTACAACGGCAAGGTGTTCACCGGGTACATCAACGAGGCGTTCAACCAGATCTACCTGCTGACGAACAATCGCTGGAATACGCCGGTCTACACGTCGGTCGAACTCTCCGCCACGAAGCGCACCAACCGGATCCAGGCGGTCGGCAGCTACGTCAGGCAATGGCGCCACATCGACGGCACGTGGCAGCCCAACGATCCCGCGTCGTTCATTCAGCCGGCGGCCTTCGCCAACGATCGAGGCATCGGCAGCCCCATCGGCGCCACCGCCTCGCCGGACGACGCCAACAGCCTCTCGGGGACCAACATGTCGCAGGCCGCCACTGCCAGTGCGCAATGGCAGGACCATGTCGCACGCGCCGGTGCGACCTACCGCGCCGCGTGGGGTCTGCAGCTGTCGAGCAGCTACACGTTTCAATCCGGAGCGTGGTCCGGCCCCGTCGTCTCGCAGGGTGCGGCGGATCCAGCGTTCGGTCCGCCGACGCTGACATTGTCGAACGGCCGGGTCGTGAGCAACCCGCTCGCGACGACCATTCGGTTCGCGTATCCCACCCGCGCCGATGGCCAGGTGCGAACCGCGCGGTTGCACGTCTGGAACGTTCGCGTCGGCCGGCAGTTCATCGTCAATCACGTCAAGCTCGACGCGGCGCTCGACATGTTCAACCTCACGAACAATGGCGCCGATCAGAGTTTCATGTCGGGGGCCAACCAGACCTATAACCCGCTCTACGGGCTCACCAACAACCGTCAACTGCCGCGATCCGCACAGGTTCTCCTGCGCGTCGGGTTCTGAGGAGGACTTTGATGCGACGCGTTGCCGCGGCGCTGAGCCTCACGCTGTCTGCGGCCATCATCGCGCAGCCGGCGGCGGAGTCGGGGTTGAAGCCGATGTCCTTCTCCAATCGGCTGCTGCTGAACCGTGCCGCGGTCAGCGGCGTGACCACGTTGGAGGTGATGCTGGCGCTCGCGGCAGGTGGCGTCGCGGAGACGTCCCGCCGGATTGAACGGAACGGCGGACGGATCCTCCACAGCGATGCGGCCGTCGGCTACCTGCGCGTCGCCGTCGCCACCGACAAGCTGATCGAAGCGGTCGGTGATCCTGGCGTCGAGGCATACCAGATCGCGTCGCTGTCTCGCGGCAGCTGGTACCGCGACGGGCCGCCGCAAAGCAATGCCGACATGTACCGCGGATTCGAGCGCGTGATCGCGGATGTCCGCCCGCGGCTCGATCAGAACCCGCAGCGCCCCTCGCTTTCGCCGGAGGACGCGAGCGGACGCGGCTACACCGGAGAGGAGGACGCCGGCGTACGGGAATGGATCGAGAAGCATCCAACCTACGACGGCCGCGGTGTCACGATCGCGATGCTCGAGACCGGGCAGCCGGAGTTTCTGTCGTCGATTCTCGGTCAGGCAACGTCGCTCGACGGCCGCAGCGTGCCCAAGCTCGCCGGCATCATCAACGCCGTCGGTGCCGACGAACCAGACGACACGCGCGTGGTGCTGGACGTCGAGGTCTCGGCACAAACCGCGTGGAACCGTATCGGCGATCGCACCTACGCCTTTCCCCGGTCGGGCCGCTTCCGGTTCGGGATGTTTACTCTGCCGGTCGCCGTCAATCTCATCGCGCAGTTCGGGGTGCTTCAGGACGAAGCGACACACGAGGTGTGGGTCGACGCGAACGGGAACGCGGACTTCCGTGACGAAGCCGCGGTTGCCGATGTCAACCAGCGATTCGATCCCCGCACGCTGAAGGTGCCGTACCGTGGACAGACCGACCTCGGGTTCGTGATCGGCGCGGGACGCGCGCCTCATACCCTCCATGTCTATGCGAGCCGCGGCGGCCATCAGACGATGACGCTGAGCGTCGCTGCCGGAAGCCGGACCAAAGACAGTATCGCGTTCGGCGTCGCGCCAGGCGCTCGCGTTCTGCTGGTGAGAAATCAGACGCCCGACGGCCGTCTTCGCGACTTCATCGAGGGCTACCTCGAAGCCGCCAAGCGGCCGGACGTCGATCTGCTGTCCGATTCCTTCGGCGCCGTCATGGTACCCGACACCGCCGCCGACTTCGCCGGGTTGCTGTTTCACCGGATAGTCGTCGCGTACGGCAAACCCATTTTCCATAGTGCCGGCAACATGTCGCTGTTCCTCGGCAGCGTCTCTGCGCTCGGCGATGCGTTCTCGGTTGGAGGATCGATCGGTCCGGAGACGTTCGCCGCGCTCTTCGGCGGCGCCTCATTGCCGCGTCTCATGATTCATCCGATCGGGGCCGCCGGTCCGGCGATCGATGGTGCGTTGAAGCCCGACTTCGTCGCGCCGATGCACCGCGTCGCCGCCGACCTGGCCTCGGCAGTGGCGAAGACGCCGCTGCCCAAGAACGCCGCGACTGGGTATCTCCCCGCCGGGTATCAGATTAGCTGCTGTACCTCGTCGAGCGGCCCCTATGCCGCGGGTATCGGCGCCCTGCTCCTCAGCGCCGCCAAGCAGGAACAGCAGCCTTATGCGTACGCGGCCTTCGCCCGCGCGTTGCGCGTCGCCGCCCGCTTCCTGCCCGAATCACCGGCGCACGAACAGGGCAGTGGTGTGCTCGATGTGAATGCCGCGTGGGACGAGCTGAAGCGCAACGTGGACATTCCGCGGATCGTGAGCACCGCGAACGTCGTGCATCCGCTTGCGGGGTACGCGGCACGCGGCGGCGAGGGCCACGGTATCTTCGAGTCGGAGGGCTGGACCGCCGGCATGGCCGGCACGCGCGTCATTCGCTTCAGGCGCGAATCAGGCTCGGTGCACCCGGTGCGTTACCGCGTGTCGTGGACCGGGAATCGCGGTGTGTTTGCGACCGGCGCCTCGATCAGATTGCCGCTCGGGGAGACCGTGTCGTTGCCGGTGGTGATCAACGTGCCGTCGGCCGGCGCGCACAGCGCGATCCTGAACCTGCACGACCCAGCCACCGACGCCGTGATCTTTCGCACCCAGGCGACCGTCGTTGCCGCCGAACAGTTCGACCACGGCGACCGCACCGTTCGCCTCGCGGGAACATTGCCGCTTCTCGGCACGCGCGCGCACTACCTGTCGGTGCCCAGCGATATCGCCGCGATCGCCGTCGAGTTGAAGGTGCTCCGCGGTTCGGTGCGAGCAACCGTGCTCCCGAGCCATGGGCTGTTTCCGAATTATTACTATCAGGTCTTTCCGCAGAGCGGACGGACCTTCAGGCCCGGGACCTACCACGTGACGCTGCCCAATCCTGTCTCGGGCACCTGGGGGATCATGGTGGACAACACGTCGGCGTTGCGCGAACCGGACCAAAGCCTCGTCTCGACAGAGGAGGCGGAGTACACGCTCACGGTCCGCCTGCTGGACGCGTCGCTCGGGACGCGGTTGTCGAGTGCCGGTGTCCTCGGCGTCGAGCTCGAGAATCGCGGGGCGCCGCTCGCACAGGCGGCGCTTCAGATCTCGCGCGGCGTCCTGATGTCCCATCACGGAACCACGCTCGCGACCGGACTGCCGAATCAATTCGCCATCGACGTACCGGCGGGCGCCGCGTCGCTCACGCTCCGACTGCGCGGCACGTCCGCGGCGGCGCAGCTATTCGAGCTTTATCTCTACGATTGCACAACCGGGGAATGCTTCTCGTACAACTTCACCCTCCCCGCGGCCGCGGCACCCACGTTGGTGGTTCGGCGGCCTGCGGCAGGTCGCTGGATCGCGGCTGTCAACGCGGCGCCGACACCGCTGGCGGCACTCCCCTTCGAGCTGGATGAAGTGATCGCGACCACGCCGCTGCCACCGACAGGCTTGCCCCATTCGCAGCTGCCCGCGGCGCATTGGGCCGACACGATGCCGCTGCCGCCGTCGACCGCGGCGCCCCCCGGCGGCACGCCGGTGCTGCTGCTGGAGCTCTTCGACCGCGCGGTGGACCGTGATGACACGGACTACCCGTGGGAGACCCGTCCAGTCCTGCCGACACTGCGGGATCGTCCGGTCGCGATCGGCATGTCGATTCACCGGCTCCGGTGAGCGGAATCGAGTGCGTGCGCCAGCCGCTGCGCGCTGCGCATCCCGGCGAGCTCGCGCGCGCCGTGCACCTCGCCGCGCTCGATTTTCTGCAGCAGCCGCTGCCACCCGAGATGACAGTCGATCAGGATCGACGCGGTTTCGATGTCGGACCAGCACGTGTCCAGCGCGAGCTGCGGAGTCCACGATGCCTCGTATGCATGACGAAGAGCGTCAACCCACGACGGCCAGTCGGCACCCGCCCGGAGCCGGCGCGCTCGTCGCAGGAACGTTGCCAGGGGCAGCGGCGCGGCGCCGATGTGCGAGTCGTCCAGATCGATGAACCGCACCGATTCGTCGTCGATCAGCACATTGCCGGCGTCGAGGTCGAGCGGCGCCCAGCTGCAGGGGAAATCAGCGGCGGCGACGCTGCGCTGTGCTCGGGCGATCGCCGCGTCACAACGATCGACGGTTGCTGACGACATGTGGGCACGAAGGAGTGCCCGCGCCCACTTCGAAACCATCGCCAGATCGACCGCGGGGATCGGAAACGCCGCGGCGTGATCGCTGACACGCTGCTGAATGCATCCGAGTGCCGCGACGACGAGCCGCATCCGTTCGACCGTGAGGTCCGCCGCGACCGTCGTGCCGGAACAGTGCGCGGTCAACCACCATGCCGATCCGTCGGCACGACTTTCGAGCGCCAGCGTAGGAGCGAATGACTCAGGCAACTCGGATGACAGGATCGACGTGACCGCCGCCTCGCGGAGGCGGTCGCCCGTCAGCCCTTTGAGATACGACTGCCCATGCGCCGTGGCAACGCGCAGCACGACTTCGTGCGGCGTGATCTTGTAGAACACCGGTGAGCCGGACAGCGGGCCGGCGACCATCTGCAGCCAGTCGCAAGCTTCGTCGAACCACGTCATCGACCCGAACGGACCGGCGATCGATGGCACCTCTCCTGGAATCGCCTGCTCCAGCGCCCACCGCTGATAGTCGGCGATCGATGGCGAGGACTTCAGGTGTTCGAGTGGCACCCACTGCAGGTCACGAGGCATCCCGCCCCGGCGCGCCGCGCGCGCGTCGACGATCACCAGCCAGTCGATCGCATCGTTCGTCGGCGTAAGGCGCCCGAGCCACTGCCCCACGACGGGGCCGTCGACGCCGCGCTCAGCGGCCCAGCCGGCGACGACCGGACCCGCCCGCATGCGCTCGGTGCAGCACACGATCGGTAGGAGCCACCGTGATCCGCGGACCGTCGCCAGCCCCTCGCGGCGGTCACGATCGACGATCAGGACGTGAAGGATCTGTTCCATGGCAAGTCTCGCCTTCGGCTGCGCACACCGAAGGCGAGAGTCGAGCGTGATCAGTCGTCGAGGCCGAGGGTCAAGCCGACGGGCGACTGCGACTGCTCGGAAACGCAGTTGTCACCCTGCCCGGGGAGTCCGCCCAGCACAAGCACGTGGGCTGGACCGAGGACGACGAGTTCAGGCGTTGAGTAGGTCATGGCATTCACCTCCCTTCACGGTGGATTGCGGCGTCGGCGGACGTCCGCCGATCGGGTCGTGTCAGTCGTCGAGGCCGAGGGTCATTCCGACAATCGGATTCGAGAACTGCGAGACGAGATTGTCCCCCGCTCCCGGCGTGCCGCCGAGCACGAGCACGTGTGCCGGGCCGAGGACAACGAGTTCAGGCGTTGAGTACGTCATGGTGTTCACCTCCTTTCTGTTTTGGCGTTACGGCGGGGCCCCGCCGATCTCGTGATGTCAACCACTGCTCGAGGCGCAAGGCGCGGCGAACCTCCGCACCCGCGGCGGCGCCGCCGTCGATCACGTCGCGAATCGCCGCGTCGAGCCGCTCGGGATCCAGCCAGCCGCGCCGCACGACCTCGAGACGATCGACCGGACGGGCGGCTTGCGCGCGCGGACGAAGCGTCCGCATCGCGGTCGGCGGATAGTAGCCCTTCGAGGTGCGCTGCACGACGCGCGGCGGAAGCAGCTCCGCGAAGGATCGGCGCATCAGCGATCGCATCCGCCCCGGTGCGCTGAGCTCCTCACCGGGAATCGCGAGGACGAATTCGACCAGCGGACGATGAATGAACGGGTAGGCGTAAGTGATGTCGAGCGGCGGCGCTGGAATGCTCAGTCGCGCCTCGCCGGAGTAGCCGAGCAGTTGCCGTGCGAGCGCACGTTTCGACGGCGGAAACGCGGATGCCACCGCGGCTGTCGTGTCATCCGGCAACGCCTCTGCCAGCGACCGCAGGCGGCTGGACAGAAGATAGGCGCCGCGCTGCTGTGTCTCGCTCAGGGCGGCGGGACGGACGGCCGGAAATGCCGCGGACAGGCGCTCGCGGGCGAGCTGCCATCCGATCTCGATGAACGGCTTGCGCGTCGCCCGGCTCCATTGACGCATACCGGCCGCTGCCTTCAGCCATCGTCTATCGGCCACATCGTCGAATACGGCGACGCTGTTGTCGAACAGGCAGCCCATCACGGCGTCGCCGACACGGCCCGACAGCACGAGTCGACCTCCGTGTTCGCGGACGTACTGAACCAGCGCGAGACCGACACCGTGCGCCGCGAGCGGCGTCGCCCAATCGGCGGCCGCATCGTCGACCTCGCGATGATCGTCGAGGATCAGGAGGCGGCTTTTCGTGCCGATGCGATCCTCGACTGCGGCGATGAATCGCCGTTCGTCGCCCTCCGGCGAGCCGGCCGGGACGTGCGAGATCGGCTGTATCGCCGCGGCATCGACGCGCTTGTCGTTGATCAGCACGTCCGCCATGCACACGACCGACGAAGAGTCGAGTCCGCCGCTCAACTCGGCCCACGCCGTGCCCTCGGCGCGGAGCCGCGTACCGACCGCCTCGGTCCACAGCGCCCGCAGCCGTTCTTCATAGAGGCGCGGATCGCGATATCGCACGACGGCCGGCTCGAGATTCCAGACGCGGCGTGTCTCGATGCGATCGACCGACACGGACACACAGTGCGCCGTCGGCACGGCGTGGACGCCCTCGTACGGCATCACGTCGGTCGAGTGGCGAAGCGCCATGAATCGTGCGATGAAGCGTTCGTCGATCGCATCAACGCAGCCGACCCGAGACGCCAGCTCGCCGAGACTGCTCGACCAGGCGACGAATCGGCCGCGGCAGCCGTAGTAGTAGAGCGGCCGCACGCCCATGTAGTCGCGAGCGAAGTACAGGGTCCTCCGGCGGCCGTCCCAGATCACGAGGCTCCAGTCGCCAATCAGCCGACCCAGGCCTTCGATGCCCCACCGCTCGAAAACCGCCAGGGCGATCGCGGCATCGCTGGCGTCACGCGACGAGGTGTGCCCGAGCGTCAGGCAGAGATCGTCGCGGTTGTCCAGTCGACCATCCCAGGTCATCACGAGCCCCGAAGACGACTGTCGCGGCTGCCGCGACGTTCGCTCCCCCGCCCACACATGACAGGCGCCATGCGCCAGGACCGCGCCGGCGTGCGCGAACGCCGACACGCCGTCCGGCGCGATCGGCGCCAACCCGGCGGCCACTTCGCGGCACGCTTCGTCGGTTGGACGGCGGTCGAAGTACACGACTCCGGCTTGTGCTGCCATCTCGCGCTGCCCTCCTGGATCACAGACGGTCGAGGACGGTAAAGCATGTCTGGTACTGCGGCCGGTCGTTGACGATGCGGCCGTCGACTTCGACCCAGGCGTGCGATTCGAACGGAATCCCGCGGTATCCGATCACCAGTTCGGCGCGAACGCCGTATCGCCTGAGCAGGCATGTCGTTACCGCGGAGCGCTGCAGGCACGGCGCACGCTTCACATACCAGACGCACGCCTCGTCCACCGCCCAGACGATCTGCTCCGGATCGGTTTCGCGGCCCGGCGCCTCGACACGGCAGCTGCGCACCCGCTCGTGCGCGCGCCCGAAGCCGGCGAGCAGGGCGACGTCGAATGCCGCCAAACCGAACCAGGCGCGGGCGGTGAGCCACGGCCGGCGACGCGTGGCGAAGGCGGCGCGCAGCGTCAGCATGCCGACTCCGCGGTGACGAGGCCACGCGCCTCGAGGGCCGTGACGAACGCCCCGACGTCGCGCTGCGTGCGTTCGATCGACACGCCGTAGTCGCACGCCAGCCGGCGCGCAATCTCGAGGCAATCGAGGCGCGACTCGAGCAGCTGCCAGATCCGCGCACCGATCGGGTTCGACGCGAGCACGATGCCGCCGTGCACGTCGAGCAGGACGAGACCATCGCCGGAGATCGACGCGCGCACCGCCGGCGAGATCTGAAAATGCGTTCGTGCTGTCCTGCGGTCGTCGATCATCGGCACCCTCCCGGGAATCGCTGCACCGTCATGCGCAACGTGCGTACCGCGCGCGGCAGCGGCAAATCACGTGTGAAACCGCGCGTTCACGTGCTGCGCGGCGAGCCGCGCCGTGCGCGCGCATGCGCGCCCAGCAACTCACGTTGTCACTCGGACTTTCTCCTTGTCTTCGCCCCAAGACGACGTTACGATTTTCTTGTTCGCTCGCTGAACCGGTTCGCCGGCAGCGCCCCACCTGTCACCACGCCTGGCGCCGCCCATTCGCACCGCGCACGCTCGACGGCGAAGACCCGACGCGCGGCAACGCCAACGGTCGGCCTCACCGTCACGCACTCCGTCAGCGGCCGACCACACTGCAGTGACGCACTGCGGCCGCCGCCGTGTCGTTGCGCTGTTCTCCGAAGGAGGGTCCCATGCGTCGTCGTCAACCGAAGTCCGATCCGCTTGCTGATTGGCCCTGGACACTGCGTTGGCTCATTCAGGCCGCGAAGCAGGAGTGCCCGCGTGGTCACGCCAGCGCTCTCCGCGAGCTGACGGCGCTCGCCCTGCACAAGGTGCCCTCGCGCGGCATCTTCGATCCGGCGGTACGTGGCGAGGAGGATCTGTTCGCCGCCATCGAGGCGGTCGCGAAAGCTCATCTCGAGCTCGGCGCGGCGCGCGTCGCCTGGCGGACCGCGTTGGACGGCGGTGACCTGAACCTGGAACAACGCGACGCCTTGGAGCAGGCGGCGCTGCAGGTGCAGAGCGTATCGGACACGGCGTATTTCTACGCGGGCCTCGCGTTTGGGCTCGCATTTGTCTATGTCCACCGGTCGACGTAGACGGAAGACCGGGAAGGCGCAAGCCAAACGAGCGATGGCGCACGTGTGCGTTTCGACGGCGCGCAGCGTTCTAGACGTCAGCATGGCCATCAAGGACACGCCGCGCGGATGGCCGCGCTCCGCGACCGTGGCGCCGACGCAACGTCTGTCCGACGCGCTGTCGCTCGTCCGCCGGCGCCGTTCGACTGACGGTGCGGACGTGCTGCTCGAGGAGTGCCTTGCGTTGCTCGACCAGGTCGCCGAACAGTCGCCGTTCACGCGTGTGACATCGTCTGTCGCGGAGGCCCGCTCACGCGCCGCGCCGGCCGCCGACGACCCGCTTCCCGAGCTGGACGGCCATTCGGCGTTGATCGAGCAGCTGAAGGACGACATCGTGTGCGTGGCGCGCGATCCGTACGTGTCTGTGCTGGTTCGAGGGGAATCCGGAACCGGCAAGGAGCGGGTCGCACGAGCCATCCACCGGTTGTCTTCGCGCGCCGCCCATTCGTTCGTCGTCGTGAACTGAGCCGGTCTGACACAGACGCTGGCAGAAGACGAGCTGTTCGGGCACGAGCGCGGCGCGTTCACCGGCGCGGTGGCCGATCGGCCGGGGCCGTTCGAGCGCGCGAACGGCGGAACGGTGTTTCTCGACGAGATCGGCGAGCTGGCGTCCGATTCGCAAATGAAGTTGTTGCGCGCGCTTCAGCAGCGCACCGTTCAGCGGCTGGGCAGCGGGCAGGAGACGCCGTTCGATGTGCGGGTGATTGCGGCCACGAACGCGGACCTTGAATTGGCGCAGCGGCGCGGGCGGTTTCGCCAGGATTTATACTACCGCCTCAAAGTCTACGAGCTGCGTGTGCCGCCGCTGCGGCGTCGCGGCGAGAGTGATCTTCGTCAACTTGCCGGGGCGATTCTGGAGCATCTCGCGGCCCGGCGGCACCGTCCGCCGGCGATCCTCGCGCCGGCCGTATGGGATGCGTTCGCACGGTACACGTGGCCGGGCAATGTCCGCGAGCTCGAGAACACACTCGAACGGATGATCGTCGCCGCGGCAGACGACACGCTGTTGACGCGGGCGCATATGCCCGGCGAGCTCCGCGCGATGGCCGAGCGGATGCAGGGTTCGATCGACGGAGGGGCGAATGACGCGACGAGTCCGCTGCCCTCACCCGCCGAGGCGCGCGCGATCCTTCAACGGCACGATCTCAACCACGGACGAGCCGCCGCCGAGCTCGGTATATCGAGGCACCAGCTGTATCGGCTTCTCAAGCGCCGCGAGGTCGTCGACTCGGCTGCCGGCCGAGTGCCGGCTTGACGCGGGAATGATCGGCGGCCCTCGGCTCCTGACTGCGGCGGCGAACCGCGCGTACGACCGGCGTTCGCCGGGGCTCCCCGGCGCCGGTGATCGTCGTCGCGCCGCCCTCTTCCCGGTCGCCGCCCGCCGCTCCGTCCTGCGCCCACGCCCGCAGCCGCGCCAGCCCGCGGTAGTAATAGTGTCGCGCGCACCCCACAGAAACGGAGAGCCGCTTCGCGACGTCCTGCATGCTGACTTCTTCGAAGCAGGCCAGTTCCAGGGTCGCTCGCTGCGGCGCGGTCAACTGTGCCAGGCCGCGTCGGATGAACCAGCGGCACTCCTGGTCCGTCAATGCCCGCGGCCGTCCACCAGCGGCCGGGTCGACGCTCTCAAGCGGCTCGCCGCGGTAGGCTGCGCGCCGGCGAAGCACGTTCTTGCGCTGCACGCTGCGCCGATAGGCGTATTGCAGCAGCCATACCCGAACCGCGCCACGCGCCGGATCGTAGAGGTGGGCCTTTCGATAGATTTCGAGGAAGACCTCCTGAGTCACGTCTTCGGCCTCCGCGTCGTCACGGAGAATGTCGGCGGCCACGCGATGGACCAGCCGGATGTACCGGCGGAACAGTGCCGCCAGCGCATCGCTTTCTGGCAGGTGCATTTCGGCGATCAGCACGGCGTCCGCTTTTTCGCCGGCGGCTCCGCGCCAGATCGTGTCGACAAAGCGTCTCATCGTAGCGACCCTTAGGTGTTACCGTTTATCGACGTCCCTTATCGAAGCAGTGATGTCGATAGACGGTTCCAGCTTCGACGACTGTGAGATACACACGGCATGTGTCACGCCGCAAAGTAGCGAATGAAAAGCCCCCTCCGCGACCGGCCATCCTGCGCCCGCTCGGCAACCAGCTGCGTCGGTTGCGCCTCGAGCGAAAGCTGTCGCAGGAGCGCCTCGCCGAATTGGCGGGCTTGAACTATAAATACATCGGGCGGATCGAGCTGGCCAAGGCCGACCCCGGAGCAGACGTACTCGTCCGTCTTGCGCGTGCGCTGACGATCCCCGTCGGCGAGCTGTTCGCGACAATTACTCCCGGCGACCGCGGCCACCAGCTGTCGCCAGCCGACGTCGAAGCGCTGTCGTCAGCGCTGGGCGCTCTCACCGCCGTCGCGAATCGCATCGTCGCGCAGCAACCCCAGGCGCTGCCCTCGCGCGCGCCGCGCCGAACCCGGCGCTGACCCGCAGGGCTCGCTATCGCCCTGAACGGCGACGACGATAACATCCGTCGATATCATTGTCAACGTTTGTAATACCTATAGGTGGTATCCGACGATGAAGAACGCGCGCGTCGGCCGGGCGCGTGCGCGCCTAGCCCGCGCGACGCCGCTTCGCACGAGCGATGATCTGCAGCGCTTCCTCGATGCACCGGAGCTCGTCATGCGTGATCAGGCACAGAGAGGTGCCGGCGGGTTCCCGGCGATTGGGAAACAGATCGACGACATCGACGGCGAGCCCGCTCGCGATCGAGGCGAGAACGTCGAGGCCGACGTTCGTTTTGCCGCGCTCGACCTGTGAGATGTGCTTTTCCGTATTGCCCGCGCGCTCCGCCAGCTGTTCCTGACTCCAGCCGCGCTGAAGTCGCAGCTCCTTGACTCTTTTGGCCACGCGCAGCCGCACCGGCAGGTTCGCTCCCATCCGGCGGCAACTATCGGCCAACCGCGACGGGCTTACCACAACGTATGAGTTCAGTTGTGGAGCCTAACTGAATCTATACGTCCTTGTGCCGCAGCGTAGGATGGCCGTCAAGGACGGTGTCGTGATGACGACGGCGTGTCGGGCCGACAGCAACTCGACGACGACCTCGTCGTGGCGGCTGATCGACCGAGCGAGGATCGGCGATCGGACCGCGCTCGGCCGGCTGATCGCCCGGTGTCTTCCTGCGGTGACGCGCTGGGCGCGGCGCCGCCTGCCGCGGTGGGCGCGGACCGCGGCCGATACGACCGACTTCGTCCACGACGCCGTGCTCCGCACGCTGCGCCAGAGCGGCACCCTCGATCTTCGCAGCCGCCGCGCGCTGGCGGGCTACCTGCGGCAGGCCGTTCAGAACCGCATCTACGACGAGCATCGGCGCATCGCCAGGCGCGGTGTTCATGACGCGCTGTCGGACGGCCTCGTCGGCCGGGATCCTTCACCGTTCGATCAGGTCATGGCGCTGGAACACGATGCCCGCTACCGCTCCGCGCTCATGCGACTCAATCCGCGCGACCGGGAATTGATCGTCGCGCACGTGGAGCTCGACTACACGCACGCGCAGCTCGGCTGCATGACGGGACGGTCGCCGAATGCGGCGCGGATGGCGCTGGAGCGCGCGGTCCGGCGGCTCGCGGCGCTGATGCGCGATGCCTGACCCGCCGCGTCTTCTTGCGGAGGCGACCGCCGCATTCGTCGATCGGACGCCGATTGATTGGTCCGCGCTGCTGTCTCGCGTGCGCACATCACCTGACCGGGCGCTGTTCGAAAACCTGTACGCGCTGTCGGCCGTACGCCGGCAGTCGCACGCCGCGCCTGGCGAGGGACGCGCCTCAGCGGCCGCATGGGCCGTCGTCGGGCTCAGTTCAGCCGAAACAGCGATCCTGCTCGTGCTCGTCGCCGGCGCACTGGTCGGCGGCGAATCCGTTGCCGACCGGAGGCCGCAGCTGGTGCTGGCGTTGGCCTTCACGCTGTCGAGTGTGCCGCTGGGCATCGCGACCTTCCGCGACCCCCGCAGCCTGTTCCTGCTGGCAACATTCACCGCGATCGCGAGCATCTTCGCACGCAGCACGGTCGCGGGGCTGTCCGCGGCATGGTCGGGGCCGGTCGACGAACTGCTGCGGGGCGTCTGGATCGACGCGCTGGTACCCGCGTGCCTGTGGCAGTTCGCCTTGGGGTTTCCGCGCGTGCCGCGGTTCGCGCGGTTCGATCGATTCGCGAGGCCGGCAGTCGCGGCGTCCTGGATCGGCGGCGGGGTGCTGTTCTCGCTCAACATCGCGGCCAGCCGCCTCGGGATCGAAGCGGGCCCGCTCGCCTACGTCTCACCCCGTCATTCGAGCGAGCTCTTTTGGCGGCTGTTCTCCCTGTCGTTGGCTGGCGCGGCGACGGCCATCCTGATGCGCGCGCGCCGTGCGCCGCCGTGCGAGCGCCGTAAGGTCGCGCGGCTGGCGCTGGCGATCGGCGCTGGCCTCGGCCCGTTTCTCGTGCTGAGCATCGCGCGAAGCGCGGTGCCCGCGGTTGGGCACTGGTTCCGAACCCCCGGTGCCAGCGGCGCCCACTGGGTGTATGGGCTGGTCGTCACCGCCCTTGCGGCGACACCCGTCATGAGCACCGCCGCGATCCTCGTCGATCGGCCGTTCGACCGCCAGGTGTTCTTGGGGCGGCACAGGCGGTGGCTCGGCAACGTCGCGTTCCGGCTCTCGTGCCGGGCCGCGCAGCGTCACCGTCCCCTCGTCCGCGCCCTGGAGCGACTGTCTCGTGCGCGCGGAACGCGCGAGATGATCGCGGTGCTGTCGCGCGAGCTTGGTGAACTGGTTGGCGCGGAGACCGTCCGCATCTTGCCGTCGCAGCGCAACGGCAGCTCTGTCCACTGGTCGAACGCCACCGCGTGCGTGCACCCGGACGGCGGCCTCGCTGCGCTACTGCGTCAGGCGGCGGAGCCGCTCGACGTGTCGCCGGCCAGCGAGCTCGCGGCGCTCCTGCCGCGAGACGATCGTGACTGGATTGCGGCGCACGCGGTCCATTTGATCGCGCCGTTGAACGGGCGTGACGGCGGGATGGCGGCGATCGTCACGATTGGGCCGAAGACCAGCGGCGCGACGTTCGATCGCCGCGACCGATGGTTGACGCTGGCGCTCCTCGCGGCGGCGGCAGCGACCTTCGAGGGAGACGGCGGTAGCGGCGACTCGTCGGCCGATCCGGCGCGAGGCGCGATCGGCGGCGTCGCGTTCAACGAAGCGGCCCTCGAATGCCCGGCCTGCGGCGTAGTCGCGGCGTTACCGCCGTTGCCCTGCGGCTGCGCGCGTGCAGCGACACTGGCGGCGCTTCCGTCCTGGGTCACGGACAAGTTTCGCGTCCAGCGGCGCATTGGTTCGGGCGGTATGGGCGTAGTCTATCTCGCGCACGACGTCGCGTTGGCGCGCGACGTCGCCCTGAAGACGCTGCCGAGCCTGCGGCCGCGCGCCGTCGAACGCTTGCGTGAAGAAGCGCGCGCGATGGCCGCGCTCAACCACGAGTCGCTCGCCACCCTCTACGGCCTGGAGATCTGGCGCGGCACGCCGGTCCTCGTCGTCGAGTACTTGCCGAATGGAACGCTCGCCACCCGGTTGTCGCGCGGTCCGCTCTCGTGTGCAGATGCGGTGGCCCTCGGCATTCGTCTGGCGCGCGCGCTGGTGTACATGCATGCCAGAGCGGTGCAGCATCGAGATCTGAAGCCGAGCAATATCGCGTTCACCGCCTCGGGCGGCGCGAAGCTCCTGGATTTCGGCCTGGCGACGCTGTCGTCACCGCCGGATACCGACGAGGAGGCTGCCGACTGTCGCGGCGGACTGACCGGCGAGCCGCTCGTCGGGACGCGCGGTTATGCGCCGCCGGAGGCATTCCGCGGCGTGCCGCCCTCACCGACCAGCGATCGATGGGCGCTGGCGGTCGTCATCCTGGAGGCCGCGTCCGGCGTCAATCCATTCGCATCGGCGCATCCGTGGGCGACGCGGCGGAGAGCAACGCGGCTCGATCTGACGGACGTGTGCCCGGCGGCCGTCCGCGCCGTTCCTGAACTGCACGA
Organism: Acidobacteriota bacterium; assembly: GCA_025463215.1. Classification (GTDB taxonomy): domain Bacteria; phylum Acidobacteriota; class Vicinamibacteria; order Vicinamibacterales; family CAVVIG01; genus CAVQFC01. The sequence goes on from JAOBWF010000234.1 coordinate 26,187, forward strand.
ATTTCTGACGCGCGCGCTGGCGGCGTCGCCGGAACACAGGTTCCGCACGACCGATGACTTGCTCGCGGCGTTGGAGCACATCTCTGTTCCCGGGGCGTGACCGTAGGGGCCTCATCTGATGCCATTCTCAAACGAACGGCGAAGAACGGCCGCTGATGCCGGCCGAACTGTGACTGGTACGTGCGTCGACATTCAGACACCAGGACGGCGCCATTCTGACCAATCCGCCGCCCGTTGGTCGTCGACGCGTCAAGCGGTTTTATGAAGGCGAAGATGCGCCTCTGCTACACGCCGATCGTGCCGCTCGAGACGGAAGGAGACGCTCGCGCCGTGCCGTTCGAAATCGGCCGCGCCTGCGTGACGTGACGCGAAGAGTCAGCCGAGCGGTTCGAACACGCGCCCCGCTCTGCTGAACCCTTCGCAACCCGCAGGTTACGGCCGTAACTCGAACGCCCGACGATTGACCCAGAGCCGCACGAACCCGTTTCCCTGATTCGCGATGAGAATGTCCGGCCGGCCATCCTCATCGAAATCGCCTGTTGCTAACGAGCGCGGATTGGTGACGCTGACGCCGGTGAAGCGTCCCTGGCCAAAATCAATGCCTGTAAGCGCCTCGATTCCTGGAAGGGCCACGACGCTGTTGTTTGCGTAGGAAGCCACGGCGAAATCGTCCAACCCGTCGCCGTTGAAATCGGCCGACGCCACGTCACGGGGTGAGCTGCCCACGATGATGTCGCGGCGATCGGTGAAGAGGGCCGCAGCCTCATCGTCCTCCGACGCCGGATTCCAGAAATAGCACGTCAGCGAATTGCTTTGCGTGTTGACCACAACCAGATCCGGATGGCCGTCGTGATTCAGATCCTTGACGATCACGTTGCGGGGCGACGAGCCCACGGGGAACGACGAGCCCAGGTAGGTCGGATCGGACTTCGCGAAGGGCTCCAGCACCCAGACGCGGTTGGTCAGCGCGTTGGTCACGATCAGATCGAGTTGGCCCCTATTGTCGATGTGGGCCACGGCGAGTCCGTGAGCGCCTCGCCCGACGCTCTGGGCCTCGCGTGTGGATGCCCAGTGCAGGCCCGTGCCATCACCGGACATGATCGCGACGGTTCCGCGCTCGTACAGGGTCACGAGGATGTCGTTGTTCCCATCCCGATTGGCGTCGGCGATGACAACCTGGCGCGGGCTCGCTGGCGCGTCGAACACGATGTCCGGCAGGCGCGCGAAGCCGGCCGCGTGCCACGTGAAGATCGCGATCCGATCGATATCGGCAAGCGCGACCGCCAGATCCGGATGTCCGTCGTGGTTCAAGTCCCCCGCCGCGATTGAAAATGGACCGGCGCCAGGCTGATTGAGCGCGATGTTGATTGGCCGGCCGAAGGACCCATGGCCATCGCCGAACCAGATGACGACGTCGTGCGAAGGCTGGCCGATGCCGGCAACGGCGAAGTCGAGATGGCCGTCGAGATCGAAGTCCGCGGCCACGATTCCGCGCGGCTCGCTGTGGGTGCTGACCGAGGCCGTTTCGACGAAATCGAACGGGACGACGGTTAACGGCTGAGCCGACGCAAACGCAGCTCCGACGAGGCATGCGACGATCGTCGCGACGGCGATTTTCTTCATTGTGGAATCCTCACCGGCCGAAAGGTAAACGTGTGACCATCATGCACGAGATCGCCTCGCGCTGGAGGGCCGTGTTCAAGTCTCACGCCATCAGTGCGCTTCCGAAGCACGCCTCGATGCTCCTTCCCACGCGTCCTGTTACGCCGTGCCGGCGAACGAATCTCTCGCGGCAGCCTGAGCGAAGCGATCACCGCAGCGTGGAGAGGCGATGCACACGAGTGCTAGCATGTGCCCTGTCATGAGGCGCGCGAGCGTCGCCCTGCTCTTTCTCCCTCTCGCGGTTCAAATCGTCGTCGTGGGGCAGCTGCAGGTCGGCGCGAGGGCGCTTCCCCCGCAGCGTGAGATCATCGTGTCGACGGATCGGATCGATCGTCTTGAGCGCTGGCTGAAGGCGGTGGATCAGCACGAGCCCGGCGAGATCGACGGCGCGACGAGCGAGATCGGCCGGTTCTCTGAGACCGCCCTTCGCGATCTGTGGGTGGATGCGCAGTCGCTGGTCCGCTTGATGCGCGACCGGAAGACCTCGGTATTCCAAGCCACGAGCGGCCCACCGCCCGTTCGGACACGGATCATCTACAAGCCCGCGGACCTGCGACGGATGACGGTGTTGGCCTGCGCCGCGGCCGGCCTGCTCGACGACCGGGATTGTGTCGCGATCGATGCGGAGGGCGCGTTAGACGAACCGGCCGCGCGCCTTGCGGCGCACGCCGCCACCAGTCGGGAGGCGGGCGACGAAGACAACTACATCCTTCGGCGCGCCGCTCTGCTGCACGCCGATGTCGCGGTGCTGGCGCCCGCCGCCGCTGCAGAGCCTGCATCCGCGTACACAACGGTGCGGACGATTGGTCCCCAGTCCGTGCGCGTCACCACGTCGGACGGGATCGACCGTTCCGTACAGCTCGTCGGTGTCAACTGGGACATCGGGCGCAAGTTACTGGACGCTGTGCGCACGCCACGCGAGCGAATGCCCCACCCGGAGCGCGATCGGATGGTCCGCGACTGGTATCGTGCCACGTCCGCCTGGATGATCTGGAACGAAAATTACGACACGAAGCATCTCGATCGCGCACGTGAGATCTTCCCGAACGATCAGGACATCCTGTTCCTGAGTGGCTGCCAGCATGAAGCCTACGCGCGTCCGCTGATTCAGAGCGCCGTGAAGACGGCCGTCCTCCCGACGGGGTTTTCGATCGACGTCGACTCGGCGCGCCTGGAGCTTCATCGCGCGGAGTCGTTCTTTCGCGGCGCGCTCGCGCAGGACCCGGCCGACGGAGAAGCGAGGCTTCGTCTGGGGCGGGCACTCGGGCTGCTCGATCGGCATGCGGATGCCGCATCGGCGCTGCGCGCGGCGTCCGAATCGCTCGCGGAGGCCGAGCAGCGATACTACAGCGACCTGTTCCTCGGCGCGGAAGAGGAGGCGCTCGGCCACTTCGAAGCGGCCCGCGCCGCGTATGGGCGTGCGAGACAGGGGTATCCGCGGGCGCAGTCGCCATACCTCGCGCTGAGTGAGCTCGCCCGTCGCACGGGCGACCGCGCCGGCGCGCTGCGCGCGACGAAGGAGATGTTTGACCTGTCCAAGGATCCCGCGCGCGACGATCCGTGGTGGTCCTACTTCGTGCTGGGCGCGAGACACGCCGAGGAGTGGCTGGACGAGTTGAGACGTCCGTTCAAGCGGGCACCGCACTGACGAGAGCGTGCGCTACTGCGGTGGCGTTTGTGATCGCTGCCACCGTTCTGGGGGCCGCCGAGCGCAGCCAGCGGCCACACCAGAGCGACAATTCACTGGGTGCGAAGCGCGATGACCGGATCCACGCGACTGGCGAGCCCCGCAGGGATCCATACACCGAGCGGCGCCACGGCGGTCAATAGCAGTGGAATCGCCGGAGGTAACTAGGCCGGTTCCGGTTCAAGAGTGCACCCGTGAAGCAGCCTCGGTCACGCTGCGAGGCGCGTCGTACAGCGGAGTCACTCACGGCGGGCAGGCGGAACTTTTACTGCGGCGGTCGCTTCGCCGCCGCCAGATCCTCGCGCAGCGCCTCTGCCGTACGCCGTGGACCGTAGCCCGGCGTGTCGCGCTGAATCCGCCAGCTCTCGCTGAGCGGCCCGACGTCGACGGTGTCGAACCCAAACTGATCGAGCAGCGCAGCGACTTCCATCTTCGCACGCGCGTCGTTGCCCGCAATCGCCAGGGCGCGGCGGTCCGGCGAGCCGTGCGGCTGGCCATGCGTCGTCAGCTCCGCCGCGTAGATGTGATTGAAGGCCTTCACCACCTTCGATGCCGGCAGATGCGCCTGCACCAGCTCCGAGGTCGTCGTCTTCTCGTTGTCGAGATCGGCCATGTGACCGTCGCGCTGCGGATAGTAGTTGAGTGTGTCGATCACGATCTTTCCGGAGAGCGGTTGGACAGGCACGTCGCGTAGATTCTTCAGCGGGATCGTGACGACGACGATGTCGCCGGCCTTGGCGGCTTCGTCGGGCGTCGCCGCGCGCGCGTGCGGACCGAGCTCGTGGACAAGGTCGGCGAGCGTCTGCGGCCCTCGCGAGTTGCTGATGACGACGTCGTAGCCGTGCTTCACCGCCAGCCGCGCAAGTTGACTGCCGATGTGGCCGGCCCCGATCAGTCCGAGAGTCTCCATGTCGCCTCCTCCGATCGATCCTATGTCAACCCGGCCTTGCACGCCGCGATCTCGCTGACGGCCTCGACAAACGTCGCGTTGAGCCAACCGCAGCAGGCGCACGAACGTCGTCTTGGGCTACCACCTGATGACGACCACGCCATTGCCGGTCCGGTTGCCCTGCGTGTGCGTCACGTTCGTGGCCGCCGGGATTGCGAACGACAGGCCGCCGCGCCGGCGACGACGACGCGATTGCCCAGCGCCGTGCCGCCCTGCCGTACGTCGGATGCGCCGCCGCCGCCGCCGGATCGCCCATCATCGTCGGCAGACTCCGGCGATTCCGAGCTTCGCTTTGTGCCGCTGCTTGCTGCCGTCTGCTGCCTCCAATGGCAAGAAAAAGGGTCTCGGCCGGCCCTAGACGGCGCGAACCAGCGGCGTATCGACCGCGTGTTCCGCCACGAACCAGACTTGCAGCTCGTTCTGGCGGATGACGCTGCTGACGACGAGATCGTTGGTGCCCTCGTCGCCGCGCTCCGCCGCGACCCGCGCCATCGCGCGCGATTCCTCGAGTACGATCTCGTGCGCATGCAGCAGTCGTGAGATCTGGACCGGGGCCTGCTCGCGCCCCCTGGGCGGCCGCGGGATCAGTGTCGTCTCGGCGATGTCGTGCGCCATCGCCAGGCTCACGCCGCCGAGCAACTGGATGCGCTCCGCGATCGCGTCGACCAGCTCGTTCTGCTCTTCGTAGTGCTTGTCGAACAGGAGATGAAGCTGATAGAAGGTCGGGCCCGACGCCTGCCAGTGGTGCTTCTTGTAGAGGTCTCGAAGCGTGATCACGTCGGCCAGCAACTGGTTCAGATTCTCAACGCTTTCCCGGCAGACGTTCTCGGACAACGCGATCGGCAGCTTGATCAACTGCCCGTACGGCTGCGTTTCGTGGGCCTGCTGATGCAGCATCGGCTCGGCGCGGCGCAGCGCATTCTCGTCTTCATTCGGTCGTTTGGCCATGCTGAATCCGAAGGCAAAGGCGGGGCCACGTGGAAGCGTGCTGATGCCGGCGAAAACGCCGCCACGATGCGCCCTGTGCGCAAGAACGCTCACGAGTGTCTGCGTCCGGCGCGCACTCTTCACACCGTTCCCGCAACCGTTCCCACGGCGCGTGATGGCACTGATGTTGCCCCGTCGGTCCTGATGATACGCCCCGGCAGCCGCGGGTTCGCGCTGATCGCGGCGACGCTGACCTGCGCCGCGTGCGGCAGCGGGGCGGCGCCTCTCCCGGATCCGCCGGTCGTGCGCTCGCGCGACGGATTGGCGGAAATGACATTGACCGCGACGCGGGCCACCGATGGCCGTCACGCGTTCGCCTTCGACGGACAAGACGTGGCGCCGACAATCCGGATCGCGCCGGGGGACACGTTGAGAATCCACTACGTGAACGCGCTTCCACCCGCTGCCCCGCGCGCGATCCTCGCGGCGCCGATGAACATGAGCAACCTGCACTTCCACGGCCTGTCCGTCTCTCCGGACCGGCCGGCCGACGACGTGCTCGAGATGATGGCGATGCCGGGAGAGGCGCTCGACTATCGCGTGGCGATCCCGCGTCACCACCTGCCAGGCCTGCACTGGTATCACACGCACCCGCATGGCGAGAGCCATCAGCAGGTGCTCGACGGCATGTCGGCCGCGCTGATCGTCGAGGGGATCGAGGCGTACGCACCGCAGGTGCGCGGGCTGCGCGAGCGCGTGCTGGTGATTCGCGCCAGCGACATCGAACACGATCCGCATGCGGCGGCGGCGCGAGCGCGCGTCGAGGTCGATCGGGCGTCCTGCGGCGAAAGCCATGACCCGGTCGAACGGGTGTTCACGATCAACGGCGTCCTTCGTCCCGAAATAGCGATGGCCCCCGGCGAGCGGCAGTTCTGGCGCATCGTCAACGCCGCGGCGGATCGCTACGTCGACATCGCCATTCCCGATCAGCGCTTCGAGGTGGTGGCGTACGACGGTCAGCCGATCGCGGACCACGATCCCGCGCACCCCACGCGCCTGGTCGACCACGTGCTCGTCCCGCCCGCGGGCCGGGTCGAAGCGATTGTCACCGCCCCGGCGCGCGGGGGGCGTTCGGTGTTCCGCACGCGCTGCGTGGACACCGGGCCCGACGGTGATCCGAATCCGGCGATGGTGCTGGCCGACATCGCCACGGCGAAGGGCGCCGCGACCCCGGCGACGTCCGCGACCGTCGTGTCGCGCCCCGCGCCGCCCTCCAGGCTGATAGACGCGCAGCCGCTCGAGCGCGAGCCGCCCGCCTTCACGCTGGTGTTTTCAGAGGACCGGCGAGGGTTCTACATCAACGGGCTCAAGTTTACGGCCGACGCCGCGCCGATGGTGCGCGCCAAGGTCGGCACCTACCAGCACTGGCTGGTCGTCAACGACTCGCGTGAGCTTCATCCGATGCACATTCACCAGGTGCATTTTCTGGCGTTCCGTGAGAACGGCCAGGCGATTGCGGACCCACGGTGGCTCGACACCGTCAACGTGAGCGCCGGTGGGTCGGTCGACGTCCTCATGGACTTCACCGACCCGGTGATCAGAGGCATGTCGGTGTTTCACTGCCATCTTCTGAATCACGAGGACAAGGGGATGATGGCCAAGATCCTGTTCGAGTAGGACCTGATTCACATCGTGGTGGAGGGCTCCGCCTGATTCCGTCCGGCGCCGGTCGATCGGCAAATCGTCCGTCCTGATCCCCAACCTGCTGCAACGTCGCCGAGTCCTTGTTCAGCCTGAAGAGAGGGAATCAAGACTCACCGCGCGTTGCGGCAACACGGCGGCGGTGACATTAATGATCGGTGGCGTCATTCGAGACGGACCCTCTGGGAACGCCGGCTGTCCTCGCCTGTGGGTCGACGTTGGTCGGGAGGATGAAGCAAAAGCGTGCGCCGCGAGGAACGTTGTCGGTCGCCCACAAACGGCCGTCATGCGATTCCACGATGGAGCGGCTGATCGACAATCCCATGCCGATCCCCTGACGCTTCGTGGTAAAGAACGCCTTGAAGATCTCATCGGCCTCGTGCGGGGGCAGCCCTACTCCCGTATCGCTGACGGACACCAGCAGTTGCGCGCTTTCCGCGCGCTGCGACGTGATGGTGAGCTCGCGCGTCCCCTCCACCGTCTTCATCGCATCGATGCTGTTCATGATCAGATTCATCATCACCTGCTGCAACTGCACGCGATCACCCATGACCGGGGGAAGATCGGCCACGAGCTTCGTGCGGACCGAGATGGCGTAGCGCGAGACCTCGGTGCGCAGGAGGACGATCAGGTCTCGAATGACGTCGTTGACGTCGATTACCCCCCGTTCCGGACTACTCTTCGTGAAGAGCAAGCGGATCCGGCTGATGATGTCCGCCGCCCGCGTTGCGTCCTTCACGGCTCTCGAAGCCGCTTCGCGCGCCTCTTCCATATTGGCCTGATCGCGTGTGAGCCAACGCAGGCAGGTATTGGCATCCGTGAGGACGGCAGCGATCGGTTGCCTCACTTCGTGCGCCAGGGAGGCGGTCAGCTCCCCCATGGTGGTCACGCGGCTGGCGTGTGCGAGATCCGCGTGCGCCTGACGCAATGTTTCTTCGGCCCGCTTGCGGTCCTCGATGTCGGTCCGCGTCCCGTACCACCGAAGGACTTGTCCCTGCTCATCCCGCAGGGGGTTGTTTCGGATCAAAAACCAGCGGTACTGCCCGTCCCGTCCCCGTATGCGTGCCTCCATCTCAAAAGGGGCACTGTGTGAACGCCCGCGCTCCCGAATGATGGCTAACTTCTTGAAATCTTCCGGATGAAAAGTCTTGGCCAACGCGTCGGTTGACTGCACGGCGTCCAACGTCAGGCCGCTGAATTCCAGTTCTCGCCGGTTCGCAAAAAGAGGGCTCCAATTCGAATCGAACACCACGACTTGCTGCGGAATCACGTCGATCAGCTGACGAAGCTCCGTCTCGCTGTGCCGCAGCTCTTCGTTGGCGGCCTTGAGTTGTGTGGTTCGCTCGGCGACCTGTTGTTCGAGCGCCGCTGCGACACGCTTCTGCTCGCCGGAGCGCCGAGCCTCTTGTAATCCGATTCCGGCCTGATTGGTCGCGACGCGCAGGAGGAGCCGTTCGATATCCGTCGGGAAATCACTGCGCTGAGAGCCCGCCACCAACATACCGACTTCGTCGTCGAGGCCGAGGGAGAACGACGCAATTGAGACCTCACCAGCTCCGGCGGGGGCGGGCACCATGAAACGCGAAGCGGATTGGCCGCCCGTCAACCAGCGGCCGAGCGCTTGACCGACCTGCTGCGGCCCAACAGAGGAATACTCGGAGTGAGGCGACCGGACCTCTTCGATTGGCGGACCGCCACTCGAGTCGTTCACGCGGGCGTACACGAAATCGAGACGCAGCATGGCGAGGAGCACGTCGAGCAGAGTGCCGACCATGTGCGATGGCTCACTGCCACCCCACAGAGCGGGAAGGGCCAGAACACTGATCAGATCGTTGACGCAGCGCCGCAGGCGCTTGATCTCATCCTCTGCAGGTTCTATTTCCACTTCACATCAGACCGGTGATCGGCCGGACGCGCTGCGCGTCGTGTGTCTTTGACGCAGCTCCCGCAAGAATTCGTCCGGCGGAACGAAGAACGCGTTCTCCTGGAGGACCCCCCCGATGATGATCATCGGATGCGTCCGCATGATATCGACGACGATCGCCCCGCCAAACTTGGCGAGATCGTAGATTCATATGACCGGGTCCTGATATCGAGGCAAGATGTAATTGAGCCTCGTCTCGTACTCCACCAGGTCGTCAACGCCCGGTCGATCTTCCAGGGCCCAGTCCATGTGGGCGACCAACCGCGTGAGCGCGAACCCTTCTTGCATGCCGCCGTCGAGGACTTCCTCGATCAGCGCGAGCATCCTGTCCTGATCGAAATGGCCATCGCGCAGGTACGCGTCAGCCCAGTTGCATAGCTCGAATTGGCCGCTCTTTTCCGCCGCCTCCACATCGATGCCGGCCGACGCGAGTCGCAGGCTGTGCTCCGCGCGCAGCGTGGGATCGACGATGTGGAAGGCCTTCTCGCCCCGATCGAAACCCTCTTTGATGAACGGAAGGAGCACTCGATATTCTTCGTCGGGATGGTGAAAGAACGCGCAAACGTGGCGTTGAGCGGCAAGCACCGACCCCGCGAACCGAATCGGTTCAGGGCTGTTGATTGACGCTCGCCCGGATTTCGTACGGTCAGTGGCGGGATCCACGGGAGTCCTCCTTCGACAGGCGCGGCCACGGCTGTCGGCTGGCAGACACGGAGAATCGCTGGCAACTGTCACGAAGCGGAACGAAGAACGCCCGGCCGAATGCCATACGACTCCAATCTGTTGTCGTTGTCAAGTCGGTGGTCCGCCAGTCGGCGCGAGCAGACGGATCGATCGCGGCTTGAACGCGCCCATGAAATCTTCGAGCGTGGCGCTATGGCTTCCGGACGATCGTCGCGCTGAAGACTTCTTCCATCGCGACGCCGATCGAACAACCACCAAACGGATTGAGCTGGTTACGGCTGTCGGTCCAGATCGGATGCGAGATTCCGCCGAACGAGACGAGCCCGGCGTAGTCCCCCTGCTGATTGCCGTAGTTGATCGCGACGCACGGGAACTGCCCCCCGCAGTCGTGCTCGTTCGAGCTGACGTCGGTGACGCGGAGATTCGGCGACAGCCACGAGCCATTACCGGCGCGCAACTGCGTGAAATAAATGTCGGTCATGAAGCGATTGCCGGTCGTGTCGTTGCGCGTGTCGTAGAACGAGATGTTCGCATCGCCGGTCACCGGATCAACCGATATCCAGTGATTGAACCGGTCGACCGGTTTCGGCAGGCGATCGGCCGCCGTCGCCGCCGGCGACCACGTGTTGCCGCCATCGTCGGACGACGACCAGAAGATGTCGCTGCCGCTCGACGTCATATCCATCCACGAGCAGTAGAGCCGCCCACGATGCGCGCCGGCAGAGCGGTCGGTGTCGCACGCGGGGTAGACGAGGGCGCCGCGGCTGGCCTCGGCGGGGATCGCGATGTCGAACGCCAGGCTCTTGGCGGCGATGACGCGCGGCGTGCCCCACGTGACACCGCCATCCAGCGAACGGTTGAAGGCGATCGTGTTCGCGGCGTAGTCGTTCCAGGCCACGTAGACCTCGCCGTTCGGCCCGACGAACGGGATGGCTCCGATCGCGTGGCCGGGGCCGCGTGGATCGTCGACCCGCACGGTCGTGAACGTCGCGCCATGATCGGTCGACCGCGCCAGCCGTACACCGCCGCCGGTCGATCCGCCGGTCGCCGCGTCCCACGCGATGTACACGGAGTCGCGGAAACGGCTCGCCGGATTCGCATCGGCGGTGATCATCGGCTTATCGTTGAAGTGCCCCGATCCACCCTCGAGCGAGAACAGCGTGAACTGCGGATAGCTTCGGCCGCCGTCGGTCGATCGCGCGACCGCCATCGCGGTGGCGTTGATGCCATTGCCGTTGCCGAAGTAGACGACGATGTAGCCGTAGAAGAGATTGCCGCTGGAATCGAAGGCCAGTGTGGGATCGGAGCCGAAGTTCACCCCGTTGCCCTTCGGCGCCGGCAGCGGCAGGTCGACGCCACCCCACGTCGAGCCGCCGTCGGACGAGAAATAGCCGCGCATCGGCAGGCGAAAGATCTCGTTCGAGCCGCCGGCGAGCATTTTCGGCTGTGCAGAGTTCAGCGTGACGTACGTCTCGCTTTGCGGACCACACTCGTTGGACACGTCTACGTTCGGGCCGACCTTGAAGCCGGCGTCCCCTGTGCACGTCTCGGCACCATGCGCAGCCAGATACTGATACTTATCCCACCAGGTCGGCTTCGTCGGGTTGTTGGTCTGAGCGAGCGCTGTCGTGGCGAGCGCGAGGCAGAGCACTGGGGCCGCGAGAACGGCGGTGGTTCGGAACATGGCAAGCCCTCCTGGATGGTGACGGTCGATTATATCCAGAGGTTGGGCTCTGCTGTGACAAAGCGCGGGACGCGCAACCGGTTCTGGCGCTTGGCGATCGCCGCGCCGACGTTACCGAAGATCATGCTGGTCGTGACAAATGACCCGACGATTCGACCGAGGGGTGACGTGGAGGAACTGTGAGATCGCGGCTTTATGGACTTTGACGCGCCAGTGCTCCATTGAGAAATGGCTTCGGGACCTGATAGCGCAGTACTTCCTCGATACGAGCACGCCGACGACGTGCACGAACAACACCGGTGACCGAATCATGTCCCGCCGGTGAGCCCGACGACGTGATGCGTGTGTGAACCGTGCTCGAGCTCGCCGAGCAGAAAATGAGCGACGTCCGCGCGACTGATCGAAGCCAATGCGCTCCGACCTGGCAGATGTCCGTTCTCGGCGCGGTATCGGCTGGTGAGGGAGCCGTTCGTCAACCGCGGCGGGCGCACGATCGTCCAGTCCAGTCTGCTCGCCATGACGATGTGCTCCATTTCGGCGGAGTCCTCCGCCACGTTCTTCAGGAGCGTGTGCCGCAACACCCCGCCCAGAAACCCAAGATCGCGAAACAGGACGGCCGCTGAGACCACGATCAAGCGGCGCGGGCCGGCGATCTCCATGGCGTCCACCGTGCTGCGCGCCGCCGCGCGAAGGATCGTCGTCGGTCCGGGGCCCGGCGGCCCGAGCACCGACAGCACGGCGGCGTGCCCCGGAAGTACTTTTTGGAGGTCGGCGACGCTGCGCGGATCGCCCTGACGTACCGTAACGCGATCGATCAGTGAACCGAGTTTCTGCGGCGAGCGTACAAACGCGGTGATCTCGTGGCCCCGTTCGCCGGCCTGCCGAATGATCGCCCTTCCGGTGCCGCCTGTCGCGCCAAGAACCAGTAGCCTCATGGATGCTCCTCTGAACGTTCGTTATTAGAGGAGACCATCGCCGCCCCCGTTTCGTGACAGGGCACGCTTAGCACGGCGGCGGAGGCAGGTGGGACAGCTTCTCGGGATTGGTCACGATGTAGATGGCGCGGATGCGCCCATCGTGCACCTCGATCGTGAACACCGATTGAGGCCGGCCCGCGACGTAGCTCACGATACCCGGCTCGCCGTTGATCTCGACGATGCGCTGAAGCGGATTCAGCGTCTTGAGCTTCGAGAGCCCAAACACGCTCGCGCGGGCGACCTTGTCCGGGCCGTAGAGCGGCAGCGGCAGGGCGTTCGCTTTACCACCGCCGTCGGTGTGCATCACCACGTCGCTCGAGAGCAACGCGAGCAGACCGTCCATGTCGCCGCTTCCCGCTGCTCGAGAGAAGCGTTCAAGCAGCTCCGTGTGTTGGCGGCCGGACGCGCTGAAGCGAGGGCGGTGCGTGCGGACGTGTTGCCGGGCCCGCTTCAGCAGTTGCCGGCAGTTCGCTTCACTGATGCCGAGCATCCCGGCGATCTCCGCGTGCGTATAGTCGAAAATCTCGCCCAGGAGAAACACGGCGCGCTGGACAGCAGTCAGCCGTTCCAGCAGGAGGAGCATCGCCATCGACACCGATTCGTCGACCTCGGCGATGCGCGACACGTCGCCTCCTGGATCAGTGACGAGTGGTTCGGGCAGCCACTCGCCGACGTACGTCTCGCGCTGCACGCGGGCCGACTGCAGATGGTTGACGCAGAGGCGGCTGACAATGGTCACGAGGAATGCCTTGGGCGATCGTACGTCTGTCTCGGACGCCCGCTGCCAGCGGATGAACGCGTCTTGCAGCGCGTCTTCGGCGTCGGCGACGCTTCCCAGCATTCTGTACGCGATCGAGAAAAGCAGACGGCGATGATCCTCGAAAACGGACGTCCTGGCCGCGTCGTTGGATTCGTCGTTCATCAGGCTGTCTTTCGTAAGACGTGGCCGGTCGCCATCGGGTCCCCGCGGCGGTTGAGGAACAGGGCGTACGAAGCGATCAGCGCGCTCAGGAACAGCAACGGATCGATCACGAACAGCGCAGGGTCGCCAACGGACAAATGGGCGATGCTGGCGGACACAAGCGTGACGCCGAAGCCGAAGTAGGCAAATTCCTTCGCCTTGCGCGGAACACCCGGCACCAGCAGGGCAAGGACACCCAGCGCCTTCGCCACGGTCAGTTCGATCCGGAAATAGCTGGGATATCCCAGATGGGTGAACGCGCCTTTCATCGGGCCGAGGGGTTCCTTCAGATTGAAGTTCACGGCGCTGAACGCCATGACCGTGCAGACGGCACCGGTGGTCAGCCAATAGATGATCGTGTCTCTCCTGCGCGTCCGGTTCATTGCGGCCTCCACTACTCAAGACCGGACAGCCTCGCCGAACGTGACAGCCCACCCGCCGGCGGCGACCAAAGGCGCCGCCGGCGGCGTACAAATGCTGAGCTGCGCCGACTCGCAACGCATACAGCCCGGCTGTAATACCTTGTTCAGAATCCCGAGGCAGCGCGGAATGTTCCGCGGTCCGGCGGAGCTTTCACGTATAGTGGCGCACTGATCACCCCAGCGGCGCGATCACGACGCGCGCGCGACACCCGACTGGGCCGTCTGTGCATTAGAGCCGAGCGGGCTCACGCGAATACCGGAGGCAGCGAATGGACATGCGCACAATGCTCGCACTACACGGTCGGCGATCGTTCACACGGTGGGTTGGGATCGGCGTGCTCGTCGCAGCCGCCGCGATCGCCGCGTCGCCCCTGGTCGCGAAGCGCTCGACGCGGCCGGCGCCGACCGCCGCCGCCGGATTCGTGGTCAAGAAGAGCGGCGCCGATCGCGTCGAACCAGGCGCCCACAAACGAGCGCTCGTCGGGCTCGACGAAGCGCGCGGGGTCGACTACACGCCCGCGGTCGAGTCCTACCTGCTGCGCGCCTATCCCGAAGCGGAAGTACCGGGAGAGGCGACGCTCGCTGCGCGTGATGGCTGGAACGCGCTGAATGCCGGCGCCCATTCGACCGGCACCTGGCAACTGATCGGACCGAGCAAGGCGACGTATCCTTCGGTGCTCAATCCCTTCCTCTTCGACGGCGCACAGTACGTCGCGAGCGGCCGCGTCACCGCGATGGCCATCGCGCCAACTTGCACGCAGGCCAGCTGCACCCTGTATGTCGCCGCCGCCGGCGGCGGCGTGTGGCGGACGGACAAGGCATTGACCGGATCGAACTGGCAGTTCGTGTCGGCCAGCCTTGGCACCAACGCGATCGGCTCGCTGCTGATGGACGCCGCCGATCCGTCGGGCAACACGCTATATGCGGGCACCGGCGAACCGAACGCGTCCAACGATTCGGAGGCCGGCGTCGGCATCTACAAGACGATCGACGGCGGCCAGAGCTGGAACCTGGTGCCGGGCAGCGACATCTTCTTCCAGCGCGCCATCGGCCAGATGGCCTTCGACAAGGACGGCAACCTGCTGGTGCCAATCGCCAGCGCCGTCCGCGGCGTCAGCGCGGTGACCAGCGGCGCCTCGTCGAGCGGTGCCACCGGGCATCCGCTCGTCACCCGCGGGCTCTACCGCCAGAGCGGCGCCACGTTCGCGCTGATTCGGCCGATCGTCGCGGTCGCGACGGCGCGCGGTTCGAGCACGGTCAAGACCGACCCGACGCACCCTGGCGTTCTCTACGTCAACGAATTCTCGCGCGGTGTCTGGCGCTCGCTCGACAACGGCGCGACCTGGGCGCAGATCAAGACGCCGCTCAACGCCGCGTCGGCCAGCGATCGTGCCGAGTTCGCCGTCACGACACTGCCGAACGGGAACACGCGCATGTACGTCGGCGTCGGCAACAGCGTTGACAGCGGCGCCAACCGGGCGCGCGTCTACCGCAGTGACGACGCCTCGGGCACGGCCGCGTTCGCCGACCTGACCACCGCGCAGAACATCGGCTACTGCACCGCGCAGTGCTGGTACGACAACGTCGTCTACACGCCGGCCGGCGCGCCGGACGTCGTCTATCTCGGCGGATCGTTCTCCTACGGACAGCTGCATGGCGAGTCGAATGGCCGCGCCTGGCTGCTCGCCACCGACGGCGGCGCGACGTGGAGCGACCTGACGCAGGACGGCGACCCGAATCACGCCGAAGTGATCCACCCCGACCAGCACGCCATCGTCACGGTGCCGGGGAAGCCGCTGCAGTTCATCACCGGCTCGGACGGCGGCGTCGTGCGCTCCGACGGTAACTTCGCCGACGTCTCGGCCAAATGCGATGCGCGCGGCATGTCGGCGGCGGGCACCGCCTACTGCAAGAGCCTGCTGAACCGCGTGGCCAACCAGTTGGTGAACATGAACAACGGCCTGTCGACGCTGCAGTTCCAGAGCCTGTCGGCGAGCGCGCAGCGGCCGCAGAACCTGCTGCAGGGCGGCACCCAGGACAACGGGACGTTCCAGTACAACGGCTCGCGTAACGTATGGCCGCAGGAAATCTACGGCGACGGCGGCCTGTCCGGCTTCAACGCCGGCAACGACGCGCTCCGTTTCAACAGCTTCAGCGGCCAGGCCCATGATGCGAACTTCCGCAATGGTGATCCGACCAAGTGGGTGATCATCTCGGCGCCGATCCTGTCGAGCCCGGAGGGCTCGTTCTTCTACGCGCCGATCGTCGCCGACCCGCACCCGGCGATGGCCGGCTCGATCTTCGAGGGCTCGTTCTCGGTGTGGCGCACGCAGGACTGGGGCGGCAATCAGGCGTACCTCGAAGCCAATTGTCCGGAGTTCACGGCATCGGCGGTTCAACCCGGGTGCGGCGACTTCGTCCGCATCGGCACCGCCGCCCCCTCCACCAACCTGACCTCGCCCGCCTGGGGCAGCCGCAATGGCGGCGCGGTCGCCTGGATTCAGCGGACCGAACAGAACACCGGCAGCATGTGGGCGGCGACCAGCGCCGGCCGCGTCTTCATCACCGACAACGCCAACGCAGTGGCGGCTACGGTGGTCTGGAACCGGATCGACCCGACGCCGGCGCTCAACACACCCGGCCGCGCGATCAGTGCCATCCAGGTCGACCCGGCCAACCCGCATCACGCGTGGGTGTCGTACAACGGCTACAACGTGAATACGCCGGCGCAGCCGGGCCACGTGTTCGAGGTGACGTGGAGCGGCGCCGGCCCGGCGACCTGGGTCGATCGCAGCTTCGACCTGCCCGACTTCCCGATCACCGCTGTCGTGCGCGACGACGTCACCGGGAATCTGTATGCGGCGTCGGACTTCGGCGTGATGACTCTCGCGAACGGCGCGACGTCGTGGACCGTCGCCGGCAGCGGGCTGCCGATGGTGGAAGTCGCCGGCCTGACGATCGTGCCGAATGCGCGGATTCTCTATGCGGCGACCCACGGGCGCAGCGCGTGGTCGCTGACGCTGCCGTAACACATCGCCGCTCGGTGCGGGGTAGAGCGCTCTACCCCGCACCGGCCTCCACCGATCCCGCCCGCCAAAGCGCACTGCGATGGCGCCACGCAGACGACGCGAAGGCGCGACCGACCGTTCAACCCGACTTCAGCTCGTTTGCCGTGCAGCAGGTGCTCGAGCAGCGTCGTCCAGCCAGCCAGCGAGCGCGATGTCGCCGGCGGCGGGCGATCTTCCTCAGGATCGCCGGCCGATATGAATGTAATCGATGTGGTCTATGGGCGGGCGTCTGGCATCAGAATGACCCGCACGTAGCGCGCCGGATCCAGGTAGCGGACGGCGGCTCGTGACACCGCATCCGCGGTAAGGGCCTTGATCTCCGCTGCTCGTTCGCTCACGACATCCCGACCGAGCGGCTCGCCGCCTTCGTAACGACGCAGAATCTGGCTCAGAAAGTAGCCGTTCTCCTGACTGCTGCGATCGAGCTCGCGCTGAAGGTAGCTGCGGATCCGGTCCATCTGGTCCTCGGTCAACCGCGTCTCCCGCACGGCGGCTACCTCCTGGAACACACGCTGCACCAGGCTCTCGACTTGCGCGGGATCGCAGGTCCAATCGATGCTGACGCGATACTGGGGCTGCGGATACCGACTGGTTTCCGAATCGGCGGAGATGGCGTACGTCGCACCGAGTTGCTCGCGAATCGTCTCGCTCAACCGCGATTGCAGCAGGCTCGTGACCGTCTGCAGCGCGAGCTGGGTTGACGGGGTGAACTCGAACGGTCCCGTGAACGCAATCGCCACCTCGCTTTTCGGTGCGATCCCCTTCCGCAGTGTCGTCTCGACGACGTTGCTGGGTGGTTTGACGCCCAGATCGCGCCAGGTCTCACGGCTGTGAGTCGCCGGTAGGCTCGCAATGTACGTTTCGATCATCGGACGCATCGTCTCGAGCGTAAAACTGCCGACGAAGACGAATGTGAAGTTGCTGGCGTCGGCGAAGCGCGCCTTGTAAAAGGCCAGCGACGTGTCGAGATTCCACTTCGCCACGGTGGCCGGCGTCTCGGGCTGGCGGCGTGGATGGTTCCCACTCAGCGCCGAGGCGAGCGTCTGGTTGAAGAGGACGCGAGGGCCCGCCGATTGATCCGCCAGCATCGCGAGCGCGCGCCCCTTCATCGCGGCGAACACTGTTGGATCGGCACGCGGCGCCGTAAAGCGCAAATACATCAACTGGAACATCGCCTCGAGGTCGCGCGGCGAGCTGCCGCCGCTCATGCCTTCGCGGATCTCCGTGATGAACGGCTGGACCGCGAGCGATTTTCCGGCCAGCAGCTTGTCGACGACGACTTCGGACAATGCGCCGACTCCACCTGCGGGGATCACCTCGTCGGCGACCCGAGCCGCAAAGAAATCGGCGTCGTTGGCGAGCGATGTCCCGCCAGGCGCCGTGGCCCTGAACAGGATCTGATCGGCCTTCAACGTCGTTGGCAGCAGGGCCACCGTCGCGCCGTTCGACAGCGTCCACTCGGTCACATTGCCATTGAGCGCGGTCTTGACGATTCGGCCTGGTGCCGGGGGACGTTCCATCAACGTGTGTCCGGCGCCGGCATCGACGAAGGCGGTCACGGGTCTGGCTGACGCCGCTTCGACCGCCGCGGCCAGCTCCGACTCAGAGGGCGGTACCCGTCCCGCCACCTCCGGCGTCAACGCGACCACCAGGCGATTCGCCTCTGGAAACCAGTCAGTCGCGAGCGCGTTCATGTCGTTCACTGCGATCTCCGGCAGGAACCGACGATGAAACGCCAGCTCGTGCCAGATGGTCGGCAGTGCTTCACGCTGGAGAAAGTTTCGGGTGTATTCATCGGCGCGGCTCGGCGACTCGCGGTCGGGGCTTTCCTCCGCCGCACGCTCGGAGGCAGCGAGGTTCGCCCGCTTCGCGCGATCCAGTTCGGTGGCCGTGAAACCGAACGTCGTGACGCGCTTCAGCTCGCTGACCAGCGCGTCGAGGCCCCGTGCGATGCCGTCGTTCGGCACCAGGGCCTGCAACGTCGCTTCGTCACGCGTCGTCGGCGCGGGGAACAGGTTGCGGCCGGCGGCGGCGCGCAGGAACGGGGGGCGCTCGCCCTGCGCGATCTCGTCGAGACGATCGCCGAGCATCTGTGCAAACAGCTGATCCTTCACGATGTCGCGATAGCCGCCGACCGATCCCTGATCGCGCGCCGGTCGGAGATCGCTGAGGCTCACCGCGGTGTTCGTGGTTTCCTTGTCCGCGAGGATGGCGTAGCGGGTGCCGCGATGCTCGGGAACATCGAAAATCGGCCGCGGCCGCTCGGGCACCGGATCGACGATCGACGAGAAGTGCCGCGCGATCATCGCCGCGACGGCATTCTTGTCGACGTCGCCGACGACGATCACCGCCATCAGATTGGGCCGGTACCAGTCGCGATAGAAGCGCACCAGCTGTTCACGCTGCGCGGTCTGGATGACGGTCGGATCTCCGATCGGCGAGCGGTTCTCATAACGCGAGCCCTCGAGCTGGACGTGCCGCAGTTTGTCGGCCGTACGTTCGTCGGCACCAAGATTTTGGCGCCACTCGGCGAGCACGATGGCGCGCTGACGCTCGATCGCCGCAGTGTCGAAAGCGGCGCCGCCCGCCCAGTCTTCGAGCACGGTCAACGCGGTATCGAGAACGCCCGGACGATCGGTCGGCACGCGCAGCGTGTACTGCGTGTCGTCGAAGCTGGTCACGGCGTTGGCGTCAGAGCCGATGCTCAGGCCGATGGAGGCCAGGAAATTGTCGATGCTCTGTCCCGGGAAGTGGCGTGACCCCTGGAACTGCATGTGCTCGACGAAATGTGCGAGGCCGCGCTGATCGTCGTCCTCGAGTACGGATCCGGCCTTCACGACCAGCCGCAGTTCGGCCTGGCGCGCGGGCCTGGGATTCGGCCGGATGTAGAAGCGCAGGCCATTCGGCAATCCGCCGATCAGCACTTCCGGATCGACCGGCATGTCCGCCGAGAGCGGGTAAGCCTCCACCGATGCGGCGGTTGTTTCGCGACCGCTCGACGTCTGCGCGGACGGCGATCCGGCGACCGTGGCGACGAACAGACAGACCAGCCGACAGGTGGTCACGCGCAGAGGTGTGCGAACAGACTTGAACATGGTCATGGCGCTGATCGCTGGCAGCTCGAGTGGACCCCCGCGACGCGTTTATCCACATCGCCGAGTTCTCACCCATTATCATCGCGAAAGGAACCTCAAGAGGCTTTTCGTCGACGACGTGTCGCTCACGTGTGAACTCCCCGGGTTTCCTGTGGTTGTGAGCAGGACAACAGACGAACGGCGGCGGCGAGATCCGTTGCCGTGCTTTCAGCCAAGTGAATGGCTGCAGCGGGCAATCGCCTATCTGGACGCCTTCTGGCGGAGCTCCCGCTCGACGTGCCGTGCCAGGCGGCGCGATGCCAAGTTCGCCTCGAACAGGTGCCCGCGCAGGCTGTGGGTGAAACCGACGAAGTACAGACCGGCATACGGGGTCGGTTCGCCGGACAGGCCGCGCGGTTCGCCGTGCGCATTGAGCGCGCCGGGGGCGTCCAGGATCGATTCGAGGCCCGTGACAAAGCCGGTTGCCGCGACGATCGCGTCAAACGGTTCGCGGCTCCGGTCGATAAAGACCGCGCCTTCGGACGTGAGCCGCTCGACCGCGGGCCTGACGGTCACGCGCCGCCGTTTCAGCGCATCGACGAAACCGACGTCGATGAGCGGCACGCGACGGGTCGAGTACGGCGCGAACGTGCCGTGCGGCATCCCGTAGCGGGTCAGGTCGCCAATCACCAGGCGCGCGGTCACCTGGCCGAGCCGATTCGCGATCGCCGGCGGCAGCGCGCTCAGCAGGATGCTGGTGCGCTGCACCGGCATGCCGAACGGATCGCGCGGCACGATCGGCGGCGGCGTCCGCACGCTGATCGCGACCGACGCCGCGCCATGCTCCGCGAGATCGGTCGCGATCTCCGCGCCGCTGTTGCCGGCGCCGACCACGAGCACGCGCTGACCGGCGTACGGTGCCGCGTTCGAGTAGGCGGCGGAATGCACCAACCGGCCTCCGTAGGATTCACGTCCCGGCCACACCGGAATCATCGGCCGCCGATACTGTCCCGTGGCGATCACGACGACGCGGCCTTCCCAGCCCTCACCCTCGCCGGTCTCGATGCGCCATGCCTGATGCGCTTGTCCAGACCGTGCCACGCGCCGCGCGCCGGTCCCGGTGACGACCCGCAGCCCGAAATGGCGGGCGTACTCCTTCAAGTACTCGACCACTTCGTCACGGGAGAGATATTTTGGATAGCGTCTCGGAATCGGAAAGTGCGCGAGGCCTGAGAACTGGCGAGTCGTATGGAGATGCAGACGGTCGTAGCGACGCGCCCAGGTGCCGCCAAGCTCGGCGTCGGCCTCGAGCACCACTGACTCGATGCCCCGGCGCGCCAGCGCGCCTGCCGTCGACAATCCCGCCGCACCGCCGCCGACGACGATCACTTGTGCGCTGTGTAATGTCGCCATAGTTGGTGCAACGCTTCACGACTCGCGCATCGAGCACCTGGACGGCTGTTTGCGCAAGGCGTCAAGATCTCCGCTTTGTTCGTTCTGCTGCATATCCCCGCGATTCGCGGAACACAGCGTGAACATTGAGAGCATCGTTCCTTCCGATCTCGAGGCACTCCCGTGAGCGGGTCGAGCAGCACCGCCAACCGCACAATTCGGACGGACATCTGCGGGCCGCGTCATTGATGCGCGACACCTCGAGTGAGAATGGACAGGTCGGAGCCTACCGTCCCACTACTAAGTGCATCGCCGCCTCGGTGCAGACGTGCTCCTTCACTCTGTAGCCGAGCGCGGGAAGGTCGATGCCTTCGAGCAGGGGCTCGCCTTGGCCGAGCAGGATCGGCGAGATAGCGAGGTGAATCTCGTCGAGTAGTCCGGCCTGCAGATACTGACGGATGGTGGCTGCTCCGCCGCCGATTCGCACATCCTTACCGCGAGCGGCCGCCCGCGCCTGGTCCAGCGCCGCCTCGATCCCCTCGGTGACGAAATGGAAGACGGTGCCGCCTTCCATCTCCAGCGGCGGGCGCGCATGGTGGGTCAGGACGAAGACCGGCACATGGTACGGTGGATTGGCTCCCCACCAGCCTTTCCACTCATCGTCCGGCCAGGGTCCGCGCACCGGTCCGAACATGTTGCGGCCCATAATCCAGGCGCCGAGATTCTCGAACGAGCGTGCCGCGAAGTCGTTGTCGATGCCGGTCGTCCCGCCGTCTCGCATCAGGACGTTCCGCTGGAAGGTGCGGGTTGGAAGGAACCACTGGTGCAGCTGTTCGCCGCCGCGGCCGAGCGGTTGGTCACGGCCCTGGTCGGGGCCGGCGCCGAAGCCGTCGGCGGACACGGTAAAAGCGTTCACGCGAAGCTTGGACACCGGCGTCTCCTTGACTGTCGCTGCATGTGAATTCTTGAATCGTGATTCTCACACCGGTGGGGGGGCAGTGTCACGTGGCCATAGGGTTGCCGCCTGCGGTGAGACCTTCGGCCGCCACGCCGTGAGGCGGGCCTGGTCACCCTTCGTCATCGTGCCTCCGCCCAGGCTGACAAGCCTAAAGAAGAGAGCTGGATCTCACCTTCGTCTAGGGATTCCACTGTCACCCATGTGACCGGAATAGACCTTAAGGAGTTGGCTCGGTGCACTGGACAATTTCCGCAACTGGCGCATCCACGAGGCTGCGTGAAGCTTGACATGCGAACAGCATGCGAGCATGCTCGCTACATGTCAAAGATGGTGCAAATCCGCAACGTGCCAGACGGGCTGCACCGAAAGCTCAAGAGCCGGGCGGCAGAGTCAGGACAAACGCTCTCCGATTTCCTCTTGGCCGAGCTCGAGCGTCTGGCCGCACGACCGACGCGCGACGAGATGCTGACCCGAGTCCACAGTCGAAAGCGCGTGACGTTGAAGACGCCAGCAGCGGTCGTCATTCGAGAGGAGCGCGAGTCGGCGTGATCGTCCTCGACGCCTCGGCGCTCCTCGAATTCCTGTTGCAGACTCCGCTTGGCACCCGGGTCGAGGCGCGCCTGTTTCGGGATGGCGACGAGTTCCATTCGCCCCATCTTGTAGACGTTGAAGTATCTCAAGGTCTCCGACGCCTCGTCCGGACCGGCGAGGTGTCACGTGACCGAGCGGCCGACGCGATTGCCGATCTCGCCGACTTCGATCTCCACCGTCACCCCCATCTCGACTTCCTGAATCGCGCGTGGAAGTTGCGGGAGAACGTCACCGCGTACGACGCCATGTACATCGCCCTCGGCGAAGCGCTCGATGCGCCGATCGTCACCTGCGACGCGCCACTCGGCAGAGCGCCGGGTCACCGGACGCACATCGAAGTGATTGCGTGACGCTTTTTCACGCGTGAGGTCGTCGGTCCCGTTCAGACGGCATCGCGCAGGTCGCCGATCTCTCGACTGCTCGTGAACGGACGAATTCCCCGAGTGGAAGACGGCAATGAGGCAAGGCGATCCGCGAGACAGGCACGACGTCAGCGGGCGGTCGACGGTCAATGATCAATGGTCAGTGGTGGACACTAAACGATGACTCGTTGTAGCTGGTGCGGTGACGACCCGCTCTACGTCGCGTATCACGACGAAGAGTGGGGCGTGCCGGTCCATGATGATCGGCATTTGTTCGAGATGTTGATTCTCGAAGGCGCGCAGGCAGGGTTGTCGTGGATCACGATTTTGCGCAAGCGCGAGGCGTATCGAAAAGCATTCGACGAGTTCGACGCCAGGAAGATTGCCGACTACAAGTCACCAAAGTTGCGCGCGCTCATGAACGACGCCGGCATCGTGCGCAATCGGTTGAAGATCGAAGGCACGGTCAAGAACGCGAAAGCGTTCCTCGCCGTGCAGAAGGAATGTGGCACTTTCGACCGGTTCATCTGGCAGTTTGTGGGCGGCGCGCCGATCGTCAACCGGCTGAAGCCAGGCGACAGCATCGCCGCGACCACTCCCGAGTCGAACGCGATGAGCAAGGCGCTCAAGAAGCGCGGATTCACCTTCGTCGGTTCCACGATTTGTTACGCGTTCATGCAAGCCACCGGCATGGTGAATGACCATGTCGTTGGGTGTGTGGCCAGACGTCGGTAAAATGTATTGAAGCGCTTTATAGATGAGGTGACTCCTCAGGTAGGATCGGCGCGCGTCCTGTGCGTATTGGTCGAGCACTGACTGCCGCTCGCGGTCATCGTCCTGTCATCAACGGCGCCTCTCCCAACGCCATCAATTGTCGGCAATTTGTCACGCGCTGCGCTCGACCAAATGGTAAGGTCGAAGCAGTCTCTCGCGAATGCCGTCGAACGCCGGTTCCGCATCGATGCTGCTGAGTATCGGTGACGCCGGCATGCTTCTGTGCTTCGAACGGGCCGTCCACCGCGTTGTGCCGACGCGTGTGATGCATATCCCGTGAGCCGCGGGGTGTTCACCTGCATGGATACTCTCCTTAGTCTTCGCGCGATCGTTGTCGCGGGTCTCGTCCTCGTCGCTGCTGCACCAGGACACGCGAGCGTGTTATTCAGCGACGACTTCGAGTCAGGGAAGGCGGCAAATTGGACGACCGTTTCGGGCACGTGGGCAGTGTGCGCCGCGCCGACCGGCAATCGGTATTGCCAGTCCGATCCGGCCTTCCTCCCACCGCTCGCGTTCGCCGGCGATGTCGGCTGGGCAGATTACTCAGTTCAGACGTCAGTGCGGCTAGATGACGACGCGAAGGGGCGCGTAAGCGTGCTCGGTCGTGTTCAGGACAAATACCACTTCTACGAACTGCGCCTCGAGAAAGACACCGCAGGCGTGAAGCGGTGGTGGATCGCGAAGAACGTCAGCAATCTGTACACGATTCTCGCGTCGGGTCCGCTCGATTACGCACGCGATACCGACTACGTCCTGAAGTTGACGCTCACGAGCGCGGTCCTGCGCGCTTCGGTATCGACGGATGGCGGCACGACGTACCAGGCACTCGGCAGTGCAACTGATAGGCAATACCGCGTGGGCCGGATCGGTCTGAAGACGAAATCCACGGGCGCCGCGTTCGATAACGTGACGGTCCTCAGCGCCGGCGGGACGCCGCCGAACACGCGGCGGTTCGGCCACATCGTTCTTGTGACTCTGGAGAATCACAGTGCCAGTGAAGTGGTCGGCAGCCCGTATTTGCCCTACTTCAACGAACTCGCGTCCCAATATGCCATTGCGACGAATTTTTACGCGAATGCCCATCCATCGGCCCCAAACTATTTCGCGTTCACCACAGGCCGGCTGTTCAATCAGACGACGCCGTTGCCCACCGGCACGAACAACGTCGTCCGGGCGCTGAACGCGGCCGGACGTTCGTGGCGGGCGTACTTCGACGAGCCGCTGAGCTCGGCAAATGTCTTTCCATTCCTACCCGAGGTAGCGGCCGACGCTAAACAGGCCGCCAACATCGTTTCAATCACGCCCTCGTTCATCGACGCGGTCAACAACAACGTGTTACCGCGTTACGCGTTGGTCCATCCGCGATACGCGGACAATGGGCATGCGTGTCGAGGGGCGCAGCCGTGTCTTGGGACGACGGATATCTGGCTGCAGAAGTTCATCGCTCCGTACATCGCGAATCCGTCGTTCGCGGCAAATCACGATCTGCTCATCATCACGTGGGACGAAGGCAACCTCCTCGACCACACGTGCAGCACCGGTCCAACCACCATTCTGCTCACGTCCGACGCCCAGAAGGCGGGCGCTTGGACCTGCGGCGGGCACACGGTGTTCCTGCTGATCGGCGCGGACGTCAAGCCGCGGTACGCGTCGACGACGATTTATCATGACGAGGCGCTGCTTCGCCTGATGCTCGAAGGTCTCGGGGTCACGAAGAACCTGCCGGGCGCCGCCTCGTTCGCGCCGAACATGAACGAATTCTTCAGGTGATGGGTCGCATCATCACGGCGTATGCGTATTCGCGTTCATACTCCTGTGCGTAGGCGGAGCGGGCTGGCGCACTCGCAGCATGACGAGGGTGCCCGGGCGCGAGACGCCGGGGACCAGGGCTTCATTTCAAAGCCATGTCCGGCGCACTTCCTCGACGCACTGGCCTGGCGCCGCCGCTCCTAGTCACGGCCGCTCGTACGCGTCGTTCCTCGCTCAGAAGTTCACCCGGACGCCGCCGTTGATCACGCGCCCATCCGGCGGCGCCCATGCGTCCACCGTAAAGCGCCCGTCGGGCGCCCGCGCGGTTCGCAGGAGCGGACTCCAGTCGGTTTGCCGGACGTTGCCCAGGCTCTCCACGTTCACGAACAGGCGCAGGCGTCCAATCCGCGCTCGACCAATCCACTGAACAGCACGTACGCGTCGCTCTCGCGCCGGTACGGATTGTCCTCGAGCCGCTGCCGGCCGGCGCCCGCGCCGTCAACACGTACCGGCCGGCGGGAAACAAAGATTGACGACGCCGGCAAGTGCGCCCGCTCCGTAGAGCGCGGACGCGACGCCTTTGATGACTTCGACCCGCCCGAGATCTGTCGGTGGAATCTGGAGCAGACCGAGACCGCCAACCGCTTCGCCGAACAGCGGCAGGCCGTCCGAGAGCACGCGCGTGTAGCGGCCGCGCATATCCTGGACGCGCACACTCGCCGCGCCGAGCGACGGCGACGTCGCCTGCACGCGCACGCCGCCCATCTCGTTCAGCATCACGACGATGTCGCCGGGGGTGATCAGCTGCTTTTCTCGATCTCGTCGCGATCGAGCACTTCGACGCGCATCGTCTGATCTTCGAGCCGCTTGTCCGACCGGGTCGCGGACACCGTCACGGTCTCCTCAACCGTCGGCATGGCTTCCAGCTCGATCGTCACGTTCTGCGGCGGCCCGGACGACGATCGTCGTCGTCACCGGTGCGAATCCGACTTTGGTCGCGGTGACCTCCAGCCGGCCTGGCGCGATGTCGATCCGGCTCTGACCGTGGCCATCCGTCACGTCGGTCCTTCCTGCAACGACAACCTCCGCACCGGCCAGCGGCGCGCCGCCGGCCGTCACCGTGCAGACGAAACCTGACGGAGCCGCTTGTAACGACAACAGCAATGCCAGCATTGCCATACACGCCTCCCCTGCATCCACGAGGGTCGAGACGATTCGCGGCGTTAGATGGTGCGAGGAGAGTGGTCGAGGTCGGTGTGAACATCCGCGATCGGTGCCGGTGCACCCGGCTCACAGACCCGGCTCACGATCTCGAGACGGACGAGGTCACTGACTCGGCGGGAGGCCGCGGCGGAGAGCAGGTCGGACAGTCTGCGCTCATCGCTGTTGACTGCGTGGTTGTGAGGCCGCGTTGATCGCATCCGTCCGAGCAGAACCGCGGATCGAGGCACGCGATCGTGCCGAGGAGCACGAACAAGGCTGAGGCGACGAGGCGCTCCGCCAGAGTATAGGGCTTGCGCGGTCGCTCGCCCACGCGCAGAATTGAGTGATGCAGCGCCGCTCACGACTCCGCGTCATCACCCGGACGCTGGTCGTCGTCGCGTCGATCGCGGTCAGTTCGTTCGCGGATCTCAGAGCCGCCGCGACGGCGATGGACTGCTGCCTCAAGACCAACTACGCATGTGCCGGGTTGAGCGCGCCGGACGATTGCTGCCAGCACATGGGTCACACGCGCGAGACGACCGCGGCCGGGACGCTGGTGACGGCGCCCGCTGTGGGCCCCGCTCGTCAACCCGTCGCTCCAGAACTCGGCCCCGATCCTGGTGTTCCGACCAGAGATCCGGTGGCCGCCGCGTTCACACGTCCGCACGATCCGCCCCACCTGCATACGTTCAGCCTGCTGATCTGATTCCCGCCGACGCGTCACATCTCGGGGTGTGCCTCCACGTCTGAAAGGTAGGGAATCATGCGCGAACGCTTCGTCAGTCTGCTCGGCCTGACATCATCGCTGACCACGCTCGTCTGTTGAACGCTGCCGATTGTATTCGTGAGCCTAGGTCTAGGCTCCGTCATCGGCTCGGCATTCGAAGCGGCTCCATGGCTGATGCAGGTTGGCCGTCATAAGACGGCGATCTTCGTCATCGTCGGTGCGCTGCTCTGTGTCAATTACTGGCTCGCCGTCGTCCGGCCGAGGCAGATGAACTGCGCGCCTGGCGAGATGTGTCACATCGACAGCCCCGCGATGCGCGCCAACCGCGTGCTGTTCTGGATCAGCGTCGCCATTTACGCCGGGGCCGTGTCGTTCACCTATGCGGCGCTCTGGTGGGTACGGATGCAGTCATGAACATGAAACTGAGAACCGTGTTGGCCGCGGGCGCCCTACTGGTCAGCGCGCGCATCGCCGCGGCGTCCGGCCACGGGCCGGTGTTCGGCGCGGCCACGCCCACGCTCGGTCGCGGCGGCTGGAGCGTGGACCAGGCGTGGACGCTCCGCGGCGGCGATGACGACCAGCGTCAGCAGATGCTGAAGACGATGCTGTCCTTCGGGATCACGGAGAACCTGCAGGTGTCGGGTTCCGTCCCGCTGGCGATGAGCGACGGCCGGCTGGCGCCGGCCCGAATGATGAGCGCGATGTCGAGCGATCGCGAGTTCGAAGGACTCGTCTCGTACCGCTTTCAGCGCCGCGCCGTCGGCATCGGCGGACGTCAGGAGAGCACCGCTTTCATCGGCGGTACCGCGCCGCTGGAATCGCGCCGCGACGGTGTCGGCGCCGGCCCGTCCATCGAAGCGGGCGCGTCGACCGGCTACGCCTCACGCGCGCACTACGTCTGGGTCGGCGGCAGCGTGCAGCACTTCACCGATCGCGAGGGCGATCGCCTCGGCGAATCCCGTCTCGTGACGTTCGTCTACGGGTACCGCCCTCCCGCTTTGCGGACAGAAGCCGGCAAGCCGGACCTGCGCTTCTTCGTCGAGGCCACCGCTGAAGATCGAGGCGCCGCGCGCCTCTCGGGCATCGAATCAGGAGGCTCCGCCCGCACGGTGTTCGTGGGGCCCAGCAGCCTGCTGTTGCACAAGGCCGTCGCGCTCGAAGCCGGCGTGCTGTTCCCGGCGTATCAGATCGTACCCGCCGGATCGGTGAAGGAGCGCGTCCGCATCACGGTCAACGTCGCATATTTCTTCTGGCTAAAATAGGAGCAGCCATGACCTTCACGCACATCGTGTCGACGACACTCGCGCTCGTCCTCCTGGCCGCCGTTCCGGCGCGCGCCGAGCTTCACCACACCGAGATCAAGACGCTCGGAATGGATTGAGAGATCTGCGCCCACGCCGTGCGCGTGGCCATGCAGAAAGTGGACGGCGTCGAGACGGTTCGTGTCAGCCTGAAAGATGGTCTGACGATTCTCGATCTCAAACCAGGGAACAGTGTCACCTTGGCGAACCTTCGCCAGATCATCAAGAACAACGGGTTCGTCTCCAAAGAGGCGACCGTCGACGCATCCGGGCGGCCGGATAGCTCCGACACGTTCGTCGTCAGCGGAACGAACGAGCGCATTGCGATCGCACGGCCACCGCAATCAGTCGGAGCCGACTGGCGGCTATCCGTGACGGCGCCGAAGCGGTGAGGAGGCCTGATGACTCGCAAGAGTCACTGGGGAACAGGTGTCACATCTATCCCATCAAACCAAGCTGCTGCGCGACAGTCAGCCGATCGACAACCTGTCGATGTCCGATGATCCGGCCGTCCGCGAACGCGGCGAGAGAGGTCAGGATCCGAACTTCGAAGAACGGACAAGGACGAGTTCTGCCGGTAGACCTCTTGCGCGAGATCGACCAGGAGGCCCGTCGACTCGTCGCCATTACGGAAGGAGGTTCGTGCGCTACTGCGTCGCCAAGGCCACGCTGGTCGCGGCCTTCGCGATGACCGTTGCCACGGCCTTGGGCTGTGACACGTACACAGCGTGACTGCCCTTGACTTCGGTCACCGTCGCACCGGCGCGCCTTGCCATCGCGCGTTGCGCGTCCGGCGGAATCATCCGGTCGTCCGTCGAGACGAGATACCAGCTTGGCTTCGTCTTCCACGCCGGAGTGCTCACCGCGCCGTCGAGCGCGTCGAGTCCCCATGGCACCTGAGAATCCGCCATGAACGCCGCTGCGTCAGCGTTGACGTCCGCGGCGAACGACGCGCGGAACTGCGTGCGATCGAGATACAAGTAGCCGTCCTGAGGCGGCAGGATCGGAGGGACTGGCGCACCCGGCGGCGGGTTCTTGATCAGCGCGGACACCGACTCGCCCGTGTCGGGAGCAAACGCGGCGATGTACACGAGCCCCGCGACCTTGGGATCGTTCCCGGCCTCCGTAATGACGACGCCGCCATACGAATGGCCCACCAGAATCGCCGGGGCGTTCTGCGCGGCCAGCGTGCGCTTCGTCGCCGCAACATCGTCGGCCAACGAGACGGTCGGATTCTGGACGACCGATACGTTGTAACCGTCCTGCGTGAGAACGTCATAGACGCCCTGCCAACCGGACCCGTCTACGAACGCGCCGTGCACCAGAACGACGTTCTTGATACCCTGAATTGTCGACATCTGATTCTCCTCTCTTTTTCTGTGTCGTGTTGGACCCGGCGCCCGCAGCGCACATAATCACGAAAGTTCTCGCGAATCATCCACTCGTGGACGTACGCGGGACAGCGTGCCAGCCGCATGCCCTGCGTTTCGCACTGCAGTAAGAACCGGACGACCTCCACGTCTACGAGGCTCACCTCGCTCAGGTCGAGGACGACGTCGCTCGCGTGCTCGCTTTCGACCAATCGGCGGAGGTCGCGCAACTGCCCCGCGTCAATTCGCCCACTCACGATCAGCGTGGTCGTCCCGGCGTTCTTTAGGCGTGTGATCTTCAGCATCGGGATCGATTACTGCGGTCGCCATGAATGGAGCAAGGGGGATGCCGGCCGTAAATCGTTGCGTCCTATACGTGTCCGGCGGCTTTGGCGCGAAGCGTCGTGAGCATCACTCGCGGCGATTCGCGAGCCAGGCAGACCGCGACGTCCTGGAATGGCTTCTCGGCCGAGGGCCGATTTTCACGTGACCGAGCCACGCGATCCAGCCCAGGCCGATCTCGAACGGCTGATTCTCGGCGCAACCGGAGAGAGCTTCCGGCTGATCGTCGACAAAATACCCGGTCTCATCGCGGTCATGACGCCCGAAGGCGGAGTCGAGCACGTCAACCGCCAGGTGGTCGAGTCTTTCGGGCGAACGCTCGAAGAATTGAAGCAATGGCGGACGACAGACGCGGTTACGGTACGCGCCTGCATGGCACGTCGCAGGATCACACGGGCTCGCAAGTGCGTCCCGCGAACGTGCAAGCCGAGCTCTGCGGTTTTATGATCAGGCACTCTGTTTGCACTTGTTCGCGTCGCAGAGGTGAACAATGAAACGAACAGCATCCATGGCGGCGGCGATCTTTCTTGCGACTACGTTGGGGGCAATGGCGCAGAGCCCGAGTACGACGACCGCGAGCAGCAGCACGACCGCCAGTGACAAAATTACAGTGAGTGGATGCCTGCAAGACGGATCTGGCGGTTCGAGCACGACCGCGAGCGCCTCGACCACGGCGTCGCAGTCGGGCAGCTACGTCCTGATGGCGAGCGCGCCGCCGAACGCGGACACCGCCGCCGGAACGAGCGGCAGCACCACGAGCAGCACGACGGCAACTGGGACGACCGGCACCACGAGCAGCGCGGGCTCGTCGATGCACAACGCCTCGTACGTGCTCGAGGGCAGCAGCAATGAGCTGAAGAATCATGTCGGCCATCGCGTTGAAGTAACGGGAACGCTCGAGAACAACACGGACCATGGCGCCGCGTCGACGGCGACATCGACGACTACCAGCGGCTCGGCATCGTCCCGCATGAGCGACGGTGCGAAGACGCTCAAGGTCTCTTCGGTCCGGATGATCGCTGCGGACTGCTCGTCGAAGTAGATCGATCGTCCATGGCGCCTCGTTCAGGCGCCGTGGACATCCGCCATGCTCCCCTCGCTGCTCATCACGGTCGCGCTATCCATCCGGCCCCTGTTCTCCGGCGTCGAGCCGATCCAGTTGACCATCGAGGCGCCGCTCGCCGATCTCATGTCCCACGATCGGGACGACGACTACGGCGTCAACGGGACCCTGACCGTCGTCGACAACGGCCGCTCTGTGCGCGTCGGCGATGTGCGGATCTCGCTGCGCGGCCACACCAGCAGGCGCGAGAGCGAGTGCGATTTCCCGAAGCTCAAGGTCGAGCTCCCGGCCGGCTCACTCGACGCGACGCCTCTGCTTGCGGGCCTTCACTCGATTAAGATCGGGACGCACTGCGGCGAGGCACCTGACGGGGAGCTCACAACGCGATTCGGCCGCCTGGCCAACCAGCACTCGCCGCATCGTGAAGCGTTCATCTATCGATTGCTCGCGGCACTCGACGTCCCGGCGCTGTCGGCGCGGCGCGCGAAGATTGCGTATCTCGAGACCGGTGCCACCGACGGGGCACGGCAGCGGCCGCTGGTCCGTGATGCGCTCCTGATCGAAGACACCGACGATGCGGTGCGACGGGTCGGCGCAACGCGTGCGATCGGGGAGGACGAGTTTTCCGACGCCCAATCGCAGCTCACCGCCGCGGACACCGTTCGTTTGGCGTTCGCCGAGGCGCTGATCGGCAACTTCGATTGGTGCCTGAAGATGGCACCGAATGACACCTACCGTTGCGACGCGCGTCATCCGGTCTGGAATATCGTCGCGGCGCAACGCGCGGACGGCGGCGTCGTGCCTCTGATCTACGACTTCGACGTCGCCGGCATGGTCACCGGGCGCCACCCGTGGTTCGGGAGTGTCTTCAGTCGCGCCTTCGCGCCGTCGCGTTCCGAGGCGGAGATCGAGGTCATCGCGCAGCTGCAACGCGCGCGGACGCTGTTCACGCGCCGCGACCTGGACGGGGCGCGCCAGGCGTTCATCGCCCGCAAGCCGCAGGCGATGCAGTCGCTGGCCGCGGCGGATCTGGATCCCGAAGGCGAGACGATCGCGAAACGATATCTCGACGGTTTCTACACGCAGATCGAGTCCGACGACGAGTTCTATGGCCCCGTCGTGCGGACGGCGCAGACCAAGGTGTACGCCGCGGCGGATGGTGCGGTGGTCTGCGGTAACCGCTCGGTCGTTCCGGTCGGCACGCCGGTCAGCAGCACGTTGCAGCGCATTGGCGATCGAGTTCAGGTGATGGTGCTCGACGTGCTCTGGTATTGGACGTCGCCAGACCCGTGTGAGGCGATCCGGCGCGGCCCCGTCTGGATCGATGCTGGCGCGATCGGCACCGACTTTCCCCCGTCGCCAGAGATGCAGAAATAAGCGGATTCGTTCGATCTGCCTGCTGTTCGCCGACAAACACGCGTCATCGCCGACCATCGCAAGCTGCCCGGCTGATCCACCCTCACCGCGTCTACGATGACTGTGAACGGTGCGTTCGCATCGGCCGGCGCTCCGACTATCAGTGCCGGTGACGATGTCCAGGTGATCCGTCTGATGAGGCGTGCGACCGCGTGGTTGCTGCACGCGCTACCCTGAGCGCACGCTGACCGTCAATGCTCGGTGACGGGCTAGTGCTCGGTCACGCCGGTGCGCGTCGGTCGTCGCAGATCCCCGCCTCTCAGAACAACACCTTCACTGCGACCTGTCCCACGCGCGGATCGAGCGCGGTCGTAATCGTACCGAACGCCGCCGAACCCGCGACGCCGTTGGGGGCGCCGAGGTTGGGCGTGTTGAAGAGATCGAACACTTCCGCGCGAAGTTCGATGGCCGTGCCGGATCGGAGCGATATACGGCGGATCAACGCCAGATCGACGTCGCGGTACGACGGTCCACGCACCGGGTCGCGCGACGCATTGCCAATCGTGAAGACGGGCGCGATGGCGAACGCCGCGGTATTGAACCACTGGCTCGGCGTGCGTTGCTCAGCCGGCAGCGTCGGATCGGCAATCAGGTTCGGACGCTGCACACCAAAGCCCGCGAACGCGTTGAAGTTCGTCGTCTGTGTCACCGCGATCGGAACTCCCGACTGCATGGTGACGAGAGCCGTCACCGTCCAATCGTTGGCAATCGCGCCCATCACCCCGTGCAAGTGATGCGAGCGCCCTGCACCCATCGGCAGCTCCCAGACCACGGACGAAACGAAATTGTGCGGGATGTCGCCGGTCGAGTAGTCGCGTTCGAGCGCGCGGTTAAAGCTGTCGGCCACCGGCGACGTCGCGACCGCGCCGGCGGCAAACGGATCGAAGACCGCCGACGCATCGTCAACCAGCTTGGAACGCGTGTATGCGGCGGTATACAGCAGGCCGTGCGCCAGCCGCTGGCGAAGGCTCAGCCCAAGGCCGGCGTAACGCGTGGTGCCGACGTTGTTGCGGTAGAGGCTGACCGTGGTGTAGGCCGGGAACGGCTTGAGCAGTTGCGCCACCGGGATGGTCGGATTGCCGAGCGTGGACGACCGCGGCACGATGCCGAAGTACGGGTTGGGAACCGACGCGTTCAGCGACGCGCCTTGCGCGAGCTGACTGCCGCTGAGCTGATTGATGTTGGTATCGGGAATGCCCACGTGGGTGATGAACGAGCCGACGTACGAGGCCTCGATGGTCGTGTTGGTCGTCAACTCACGCTGCACCGACACGTTCCACTGCTGGACGTAGCCCGACCCGAGCGTATTGTCCACCGCGAGGACCCCCTGGCCCAGGCCCGCCGTCGGCGTCTGGCCGATCGGCGCCACCGTCGGCCCCTTGGCGAGCACGAACGCCGGGTTGATCGTGTCGAGCGCTCGCTGCGACACCGTCTGCAGGAACGGGAACGTCGGCGTGGTGAACGGCGTGGTGATGCCCGCCATCTCGATCCAGATCAGACCGTAGCCGGCACTCACGATCGTCTTGTCGGTGAGGCGGTACACACCGCCCATACGCGGCCCGAAGTTGTTCTTCTTGAGTGGCCGCACCGGGTTCGCGCCCGGATACTCGAGCAGCTGCGTTTGCAGATTGAAAACCGCAGTCTGCCCGTTAATCTCCGTCGACGGGAAATTCAGCGTGTAGCGTAGTCCCGGATTCAAGGTGAACCGATCAGACACTTTCCAGTCGTCCTGGATGAAGTACTCCTGGAAGTGGGCGCGGTCCTGAAACTGGGACTGCTGCAGGTCGATCGAGAAGTTCTGTACCTGACCGAGCAGAAAGCTGGCCAGCGGCGTGCCGGTGTTCGCGGTGCCGGGCAGATCGCTGCCAACGGCGCTGAAGGTGAACGAGCCGGTCGGCGACGGCGGCTGGATCACGTTCAGGCGTTCCCACCGCCAGTCGAGCCCCATTTTGAAAGTGTGCCTCCCCCTCACCCAGGTCAGCGAGTCGGCCACCTCCGTTACGCTGGTGTTGAAGTCCGACGCCGTGTTGACCGGCGAGCCGAGCTGCTGGTAGCCGCCGATGAGAAATGTCGGCAGCGAATTCGGGAACTGCGCGTTCGACGGAATGCCGGGAATGCTCAGCGCGCCGCCCGCCGCCGATGCCAGCTGCGCCGCGGTACGGACAACGGTACGGCGCGTGTCGCCGACGCGCACCTCGTTCAGCAGGTTGCTTGAAAAGGTGTGCTGGTAATTCGAGGCAAAGGCCCAGGCCGCAGTGTCCTGCGGGCCGCCGATCACGCCGCTGGCCAGGCCGCTGCCGTCGGGCAGCGGCGTCACCGGCACGAAGCCGTCGCGAAAAAACGACAGGCGGCCGAAGATCTGATCGCGATTCGTCGCGAACTTGTGATCGATACGGGCGTCCCATTGGTCCTGGTTATCGACTTCGTCGTTCGTCCGGCTGAAGTTGTTCGCGACCGCGGAGGACGTCGGCAGCGGATACCGCTGCAGCAGCGCGAGCGCCACGGGGTCCATCCTCGCCGTCGGGATGACGCCGCCAGCAAACACCGTCCGCGTCGAGCCAAGGGTCGTCGACGGGTCGTAGATCACTGGCACGCGCCCACCGATCGCTTCCGTGAAGATTCCCTGCCGCTGCAGCAATGTCGGGACCGTCGAGGTCACCGTGCGGCCGATCGACTGACGTTGTCCCTGGTAGTCGACGAAGAAGAACGTCTGATCTTTGACGAAAGGGCCGCCCAGCGTGCCGCCGAACTGGTTCCGGCGGTACTCAGGCTTCACCGGGTTCGTGGACTGGAAGAAGTTGCGCGCGTTGAGCCCTTCATTCCGCAGGAACTCGAAGCCAGCGCCGTGGAACGCGTTCGACCCTGCCTTGGTCGTCAGGTTGATGACGCCGCCGTTGAAGCGGCCGAACTCGGCCGGCGGACTGTTGCTCTCGATCTTGAATTCCTGAATTGCGTCGACGACCGGGAAGAAAGCGACCGTGCCCGGCTCCGGCTGCAGCACGGAGATCCCATCGAACAGGTACTCGTTCGTGCGTGGCCGCCCACCGTTGATGCGCGGCAGTTGGGAATTGGGCGGCAGGGCGACGCCCGGCGCCAGACCGGCGAGCAGGATGAAGGCGCGACCGTTCAGCGGCAGCTGCACGACCTGGTCGTGCGCCACCACCGCTCCCAGGCTCGCGGTCTCGGCCCGCACCATCGGCGCGTCCGCCACGACGGTGACCTGCTCGTTCACCGTCCCCACCGCGAGGTCGAAATCGACGCGAGCTTTCTCGCCGGTCGACAAGTGAATACCGGCGCGGCGGACTGGCTTGAAACCGGTCAACTCGACATCGACCCGGTACTCGCCTGGCGCCAGGCTCGCCGCCGTGTAGACACCTTCTCCGGTCGAGATGATGACGCGCTGCCGGTTCGTGGCGATGTCGGTCACGATGACGGTCGCGCCAGAAACGGCGGCAGCCGCTTGATCCCTCACGACACCGGTAATTTCACCAGCGGCGACTTGGGCCCGGGCGGGGCGCGCATCGAGGGCAACGCACGCCACGAGGAGCAGAGACAGCGGTACGGAACAACGACGGACGACGGGCATTAGGCCTCCGTGAGAGCCGTGAATCGCACGACTGTATCTCGGATAAAAGCAATACTCAAATCGGACTGAATCGACTCGAATAGTCACGAACATGCGCCTCCACGACGCGTCTGCCTCAACCGTCCGCGTACGGAACCGTCGGCCGGCTGTTCAAGCTCAGTTCACTGAACGCGCGAACCCTTCGGCCAACATCGCGGAGTGGTCGGCTGCCGAGCTCTCGAGCGCCAGAGCATGGCGCCAGGCTGCACGTCGCGGAATGGCGTTTGCTCTCGTCGCCGCACATATAAAGGAGGTGTGCGAGTGTTGAAACGTAGCGTCCAAAATGTGGGAATCGGTTTCTGTTTCGCGGCAGTGTTTGCTGCAGGGGCTGCTGCCAGCGACGCCACGCAATACTGGTCGGTTACGGGCTCGACCGGCATCGTCGATGAAGGGAGCGCTTCACTCGTCAGTTTCTCGGATACCGGATCGGCGACGATACGGAACGGCGTTTCGTCCGGCACCGTTCAACTGCGCTTCCCGGTTCTTCCTGTCGGCGAGCTGGCGCGCAACGTCGACTATAAGACGGCGCACTGGTGCCTGGGCATGCTGTACAGGGACGATGGGGCGCACGCGCGAGTCGTGGTCACGTTGAAGTCAGTGAATGTGACGACCGGAGTGACGACTGTTCACGGCAGCGTCGATTCGGATGCGTCGAGCACGACGGGAGCCGCGTATACGAATCTCACGCTGTGCAGGCTGACCAACGGCGATGGCACCACGATGACCTCGTTCTTTAGCGGCGAATCCGCATATTACGTTGACGCGAAACTGATCCGGACCGCCGCCGACGGCAACCCGGGGTTGCGCGCGGTACAGATTATTTCCAACGACACGCAGTAACGTCGCGCGAGCACTGCCGGGGCGTTCGTCGGGCCCGACGAACGCGTCCGTGGCGCGACCCGGCGTGAATACGACTTCGGCACGCCGACGGCAGTCCTCCGCTCACCCTGCGCCGGCTTCCTGATCATCGACCGCCCTCCGCCGAACGAAGGCCGTCACGCGCGCACCGTCAATCACTCGTGGCCGAACTCGGCGCCGCGTTCCTCTGTGCCGATCTTGATCTGACGCTTGAACCGCGTGAGGACCACGCTTGTCGTTCGCCAGAATTTGATCATCGCCTGCGCTAGTGTTGGTTTCAGCAGCCACTCCCGCGACGATCAGGCGTGTCTGAATTGACCTTGTTGCTCCTGCGGGCGATCATCATGATCTGCCGGGCCACCACGATTTCGTCCTCGAGAATCTGGCGCTCCGCCACCAGCTGCGAACCTTGCAACGACGGGTGAAGCGCCCTGACCTGCGCACCCGTGACCGCATGTTTTGGGTCCTGTTGGCGACCGCTTGGCGCCGGTGGCGGTCGGCATTGGTTCTCGTCCAACCCGAGACCGTTGTCCGATGGCATCGCAACTGGCTGCGTCGCCGGTGGGCTCGGCGCTCAGGACGCAACCGCGCCGGTCGACCGCCGCTCGATCCTGCCGTGGCCAGACTCCTCACCGACATGGCCGGCGCCAATCCGCTGTGGGCGCCCCGCGCATTCACGGCGAGCTGCGGAAGCTGGGGATTATCTCCGAGCGTCGGCGTGAGCGGCGTCTGCCCACATGTTCCGCGTTTCAATTCCGATGGGGTGCGCGGCGAGAATGCGCTTTGCCGATCGATCGGAGCTACCGCTCATAGCGCCGACGACGTGCGGACAGCCTTTTGGCGAACCACAGGCACAAACATGGGCACAAGGAATGTGCCGGTCGCGTCAGGATAGCTGTAAGTGCTGAAACGATTGGCTCGCCGCACTGGGCGATTTGCGCAACTGGCTCATCCGCGAGGCGGCGTGATGTTGTGACTGGCGAACGGAATTGTGGGCTTTGTCGCTCTCTTCCTCTCGGGCCGGACCAAACTCGAGAACGCGCAGTTGAACGGCTCCGCCCATGAAGGGACAATCGAGAAAACCCCTTCTCGGGTCGTCGGACGCACGTACTCTGCTGGGCTGAAACGCGGTTTTGAACAACCACGAATTCGTGTAAACAATTGCAAGGCCGCGGGTGGATGATGGCGTGAGCGTCGGCCACTGAGGACGAACGGGCTGATCCCAGAAATGACACCGTCGCCATCGCTGCGCTTGGAAAGGATCGCTCATGCCCGCTCGACGCCGCGAGCCGCTGGCCAGAGAGGAGCCGGCGGAACTGCAAGTTGCCGCGACGAACGGCAACATCGTCACCGACTCGCGCGGCAGGAAGTACATCGACTTCGTGATGGGCTGGTGCGTCGGGAATTTCGGGTGGCGCCCCGCGGCAATCGCGAAAGCCATCGAACGCTTCAAGGGCCCCGATTACGTTTATCCCGGATATGCGTATGCGCCGTGGACGGAGCTCGCGCGGCTGCTCGCGTCGCTGGCTCCCCGTCCATTGACCACATGCTTCCGCGCGACCGGTGGATCCGAGGCGGTCGACCTCGCGCTGCAGGCCGCGATGATTCATACGGGCCGCCGAGCATTTCTGTCGCTCGAAGGCAGCTACCACGGCAACTCGCTTGCCGGGTTGAGCGTCGGCGCGTCCGACAACCGCGAGCGCATCAAGAACCTGCTGCCGCACTGCGGCAAGATTGCACCGCCCCTCGACGCGAAGGCGCTGCGCCGCGTCGAGCAGCGGCTGAAACGGCGCGACGTCGCCGCATTCGTCATGGAGCCGATCAGCATCAATCTCGGCGTCCTGATTCCAGAGAAGGACGCTATCCGGCGTGTGCGCGACCTGTGCCGCCGTTACGGCACGCTGTTCGTCGCCGATGAAGTCGCGTGCGGATTCGGCCGGACCGGTCGGCTGTTCGCGTTCGAGCACTTCGACCTCGATCCCGACATGCTGTGCGTGGCGAAAGCGATGAGCGGCGGACTCGCGCCGATTGGCGCAGTGATCGCAACCGCACCGATCGCGACGTCGATGGAGGAGAACGGCGGGGCCTTTTACTCGACCTACGGCTGGCATCCGCGCAGTGTCGCCGCGGCGATCGCGACCCTGCGCGATCTCAAGGCAAACCGGCCCCGGCTGCTCGCCAGCGTTGCAGAGATGAGCGAGTATTTCCGCATCCGCCTGCTGCAACTCGAGTTCAACCGGCCGGCGGCGGTTCGCATCCAGGGCCTTGCGATCGGCATCGATGTCGGCGACGAGGACTACGCTGACAGCATCCATGACAATTGCCGCCGCAACGGGCTGCTCGTGTCGACCGAAGGCTCGACGGTGCTGCTGTTGCCGTCGCTGGCGATCGACAAGCGGACCGCAGCGAGAGGACTGGACATTCTCGCGCGATCGATATGATGCGCCGCGGCGGACGTCGCCGCGAATCCGAGTGTCCAGCGACTCTACTCTTGTACTGATGCCCAAGGTCGAGTAGCAGATCGCAGCTGGTTGATCTTGCTGCGCCGTTGTCCTCCAGGGCCCGTTCCTGGGACAATCGTCCGGACAGCTTCGTTTATGATGGTTGCGCATGGCACCGCCGGGGACCGTGTCCTCTCCGCGTCAGTTACAATCCGCCTGCATGAGCGTTAAGTCGCACTTCGCGGCGAACCGGGCGATCGGCCCGCTCGCGGGGGTCAAGCCGCGATCAACCGGCCAACGAATCCCGAGCCGTTCGCAGCGAGATCAGCCGCGTGACTGACGATGTCGCGGCCGCCGCCATGCTTACTGTCGGAAGCATAGGACACGCTGGCACGGGGCCATCATCAACGCGTCACCGATCCCAGCGGCCAAGTGTACGTCTGGAGTGTGAGCTGGTGGTCGGACCGTTGGAGGAAGATCTTCCCTGTCGCGTTCGCCACGGCCAGCGGCTTTGTGCGCCGTTGATTCGTGTTGATCGCCAGGCCGGGCAAACAGAAAATCTTGGCTGAGTTCGACATCGTGGTCCGATCCGATAGGAGCATCACATGCACCGTTTCCTGGTTCTCGCGCTCGCCGTGACATCGCTCTGCTCGATGAGTGCGCAAGCGCCACCGGCGGGTAGGCCTCTCGACTGGGACAAGTTGCAGGTCGAAATTCTCGAGCGCTACCGCGCCCTCGTCATGCTCGACACCACGTCGGGCCACGAAACGCTGGCGGTCGACTACCTGAAGAAGGTGCTTGAAGCCGAAGGCATCCCGACCAAGACCTTCGCGATGAACCCCAATCGCGCCAACCTGGTCGCGCGGCTCAAAGGAAACGGGTCGAAGCGGCCGCTGTTGATCCTGGCTCACACCGACGTGGTGGGCGTGCAGCGTGAGAAGTGGCCGGTCGATCCGTTTGGCGCCGTGATCAAGGACGGCTACGTCTGGGGCCGCGGCACCAAGGACGACAAGCCGGTGTTGACGGCGAATCTCATCACCATGCTGCTGCTGAAGCGGTCGGGGCTGCAGCTGGATCGGGACGTCATCTTTCTCGCTGAGTCGGGTGAAGAGGCCGATCCCGAGGGGGTCGGCATCAACTACATGATCCGCGAGCACTTCGACGAGATCGACGCGGAGTTCGCGATGACCGAGGGTGGCGGCGCGACGAGCGACGGCACGAAAGTCACACGGGTAAACATCGGGACGTCCGAAAAGCGGCCCGCGCGGGCGCGGCTGGTGGCGACCGGAACGGCTGGCCACGGGTCCGTGCCGCGCCTCGACAACGCGCTGATTCACCTGAGCGCCGCGGTCGAGAAGATCGGCCGCTGGGAGCCGCCCATGCAGTGGAACGAGACCACGAGCGCGTACTTCGGACTGCTCGCCGGCATCAGCACGCCCGAGCGCGCCGCGATCTACAAGGCGCTGCAGGATCCGGCGAAGGCGGCCGACGCGCAGAAGTGGTTGCGCGAACACGCGCCCGGCGAGTATTCGATGCTGCGCACCTCGATCGTGCCGACCATGCTCAAAGCCGGCGTGGGGCCCAATGTGATTCCTTCGGAAGCCGAGGCCACGCTCGATATTCGCGCGTTCCCGGGCGAAGACATCGACAAGCTCTACGCGGCGATGGCAAAGGTCATCAACGACCCGGCTGTGAAGATCGTGCCCATGCCGCAGACCCGGCCGCCGTCCCCAGCCTCATCGCTCGAGACGGGCATGTATCGCGTGATGCGGCAGGTGGCCGGGCAGATCTATCCCGGTGCCACGGTGCTGCCGTCGATGTCCACCAGTGCGAGCGATCAAGCCCAACTCCGCGCGAAGGGCGTTCCATCCTACGGCATCGGCCCCGCATCGACTGAAAAGGATGCGCTCGACTACGGCGCGCACGGCGACGTCGAGCGCCTCGCGGTCTCGTCACTGCTGCCGTTCGTGCAATACGTCTGGAACGTGGTGACGGAAGTTGCCGGTCACAAATAATGTGTCGTCAGTAAAACCAATCCACAAAAGCGTCCATCTCACCGCAGGAAAAGACTGCGGCCGGCGTGAGTCCTCTAACCCGGTCAGTTATCGACCGTTCGGCCAGTTGCGGACATCGTCCAGTGCGTCCACCAGCCGCAAAGCACCAGGGATCAGAGACTTATCGAACGGTCAACAGCGGCACAACGTAAACTATTGATTTAGCTAGGCTTATTGGCGTGGCTCCTCAGGTAGGATTCGAACCTACAACCCTCCGGTTAACAGCCGGATGCTCTACCATTGAGCTACTGAGGAACGCGGGTGGGACGCGTAAAGACGAACCCCAATACTAACGAATCACCTACTCGTCGCGCAATACAATCATCGGATCGACCCGCGTCGCGACCCGCGCCGGCAGGTAGCACGCCACCAGCGCCACCACGCTGATCAGCAGCACCACCGCCGCTATCGTCGCCGGGTCGGTAGGCCGGACCCCAAACAGGAGCGAGGCCAGCAGCCGGTTCATCCCGAACGCGGCCGCCAGGCCGACGACAACCCCCGCCAGCGTCAGCCTCAGCCCCTGGCCCAGGATCATCCGCAGCACGGCGCCGCGGCTGGCGCCGAGCGCCATCCGGATGCCGATCTCGCGCCGCCGCTCGCTGACCATGTACGACAGCACTCCGTAGCTGCCAATCGCCGCGAGCAGCAGCGCCAGCCCCGCGAACAGCCCGAGCAGCTGCGCCAATAGACGCGGACGGCCGATCGCTTCGGCAAATACATCCTCCATCGACTGCAGCTTGACCACCGGCAGCGCCGGATCGAGCGACGCCACCGTGGCGTGAATCGTTCCGGCCAGCGACTCCACCGACTGCGACGTCCGCAGCACGACGTTCATCGTCCCCGGATTGAACGTGGCATTCAGCGCCGCACGCTGATCGAAGTTGAAGTACACCTCCGTGCCGGTCTTCTTGTCGACGCCCCCCTGCTTGACGTCC
The DNA here is from genome assembly GCA_025463215.1 of Acidobacteriota bacterium. Classification (GTDB taxonomy): domain Bacteria; phylum Acidobacteriota; class Vicinamibacteria; order Vicinamibacterales; family CAVVIG01; genus CAVQFC01. Next base: position 69,068 of record JAOBWF010000234.1, read on the forward strand.
TTCAACACGCCAACGATGGTGTACCAGGGAATGTTGGCGCTCGCCGGACCCGACGGTTTGACGCGCCGACCGATCGGACTCTGATCCTTGTAGAAGGTCCGCGCCATCGTCTGGTTGACCATGACCGCGGGGTTCAGCGTGTCGGCCGGCGTGAATGCCCGTCCCTCGACGACCGGAATCCCCATCGCCTCGACGTAGCCGCTGGTGACGATCTGGTAATAGTCGATGTTGTTGAACGGGCCGTCCGGCGGCGCTACGTACCCTTCCATCGTCGTGTCGTTGGCATCCACCTGCCGCAGCGGCGGCAGCCCGGTCATCGCGGTCACGGTCTGGACACCGCCAATCGAGCGCAGCTGATCCAGCAGCCGTGTGTAGAACGTCTTCACATCGTCGGACTTCGCGTACTTCGCCGGCGGCAGCGTGACGGAGAACGTCACGAGCCGTCCGCGATTGAACCCGGTGTCGACGCTCGCGAGGTTCATCACGGTGCGCAGCAGCAGTCCGGCACCAATCACGAGCGCAACCGCGAGCGCGACCTCCGCGGCGACCAGTGTCCGCCGGATGCGGTTGCGGCCCGCTCCCGTCGTCGTCCGCGTGCCGCCTTCCTTGGTCGCGAGCGACGTCGCGTCAGAGGACAGATGCAGCAGCGGCGCCAGGCCGAACACGGCGCCGGTCGCCAGGCCGATGACGAGCGTGAACGCCAGCACACCGGCGTCGAGCGAGACGTCCGCGGATCGCGGCAGGCTATCGGGATAGGCGGCAATCAGCGCGCGGACGCCGGCGACGGCGACCCCGAGCCCGAGCACCGCGCCGGAGAAGGACAGCAGACACCCCTCGACCATGAACTGCCGCAGCAGCGTGACGCGTCCGGCCCCGAGTGCGGTCCGCACCGCGAACTCCTTGTGCCGCGATTCGGCGCGCGCCAGCAGCAGGTTCGCCAGGTTGGCGCACGCAATCAACAGCACGAACACCACCGCCGCCTGCAGCACGAACACCGCGGTCCGCGCGCCGCCGACAATCTGCATCTGCAGCGGGTCGTAACGCAACCGGTGATTCTTGGTGTCCGGCGTGTGCACGAAGTTCGCGCCCGGCGCCGGCGTGATCGTCGCCGGCCAGCCGGCGAGCAATGTATCGAGCTCCGCCTGCGCGCGCTCGTAGGTGACGCCGGGCGCGAGCCGGCCGATCAGATGCAGAAAATGACTGCCGCGATTCAGCCGGTTCGCCGGGTTGATGACGAGCGGCAGCCACGTCTCGATGTGGTTGTCGGCGACGTCGAAATGGCGCGGCATCACACCGACGATGGTGCGCGTGATGCCGTTGATCTCGACCTGTGAGCCGACGATGTCCTTGGCGCCGCCGAAGGCGGACTGCCAGGTCTCGTACGACAGCATCGCGACGGGCGGACCGTTGGGCAGCGTTTCCGACGCGTCGAACGGGCGGCCGAGCATCGGGTTGACGCCTAAGACCTTGAACAGCCCCGCCGAGACAAGGCCGTTGTTGACGCGCCTCGGGCGATCGGCCGCGCTCAGGTTCGCTTCGTTCGTCGCAAACGCACCGACCGACGAGAACGCCCTGGTCCGCTCCTGCAGCTCCAGAAACTCCGGCGGTGAGATCCAGAACTGATCGAATCCCATCTTCGGGAACTGGCTGGAGATGTAGACCAGCCGCTCCGGTTCCGGATAACCCAGCGGCCTGAGAATGACGGCGTTGACGACGGAGAAAATGGCGGTGTTGGCGCCGATGCCAAGGGCGAGCGTCAGGATGGTGACGAAGGCGAACCCGGGGGCGCGCAGCAGGTTGCGCAGGGCATGGCGGAGGTCGCGAAGAAGTGCGTCCATGACCATTGTTAGACGAGTGGACTGGACGAAACGTTGAACTCGAGGCGCTAGGTGCTAGGTGCTAACGGCTAGCTCCTAGCACCCAGTTTCCTAGCCCCCCGTCCTTAGACGACCTTGGTTTCGACGGTGATCTGCATGGTGCCGCGGTAGGCGTTCGACACGGGGCACTTGGTTTCGGCGAGGGTGGCGATCTCCTTGAACTTCGCGGCGTCGGCGCCCTTGAGGCCGTAGGCGGTCGCTTCGAGCTTCGACGACTGAATCTTGATGCCCGCATCCCCCTTGTCGGCGGTGATCGTGGCGCGCACCGTGGTGCGGTCCACCGACACGCCTTCGCTCCGCCCGAGCGCGCCGTTCAGCGCCATCGCATAGCACGCGGCATGCGCCGCCGCCATCAACTCCTCGGGGCTCGTCTTGCCGCCCGGCTCCCCGATCCGCGACGGAAACGTCACCGGCAGCGAGAATGCGCCGGTTCCCGCCTTCGCCGTGCCGCCGCCGTCCATCACCGATCCGCTCCACTCCACATCTACATGTCGCTCGAACGTTGCCATGCCTCGCTCCTCCAGAATTTCAGGTTTAGATTTCAGATCTCAGATTGACCTTAAGTTTCGCGTTTCGAGTTTCGAGTTCTGAGTTCTGAGTTCTGAGTTTTGAGTTCTAACTTTTAAGTTCTCTTCCTTCCCGTGATCCCCAACTGCACGCCCGTGCCGATCAATCCGAGGAGAATCCACGCCACCGGCACCCAGGCCTGGCCTGGCGCCGGCGACGTCGGATACAGGATCCAGACGTCGGTCGCCGCGGCCGCCTTCGCCGCCGCGCTGCGCTCTCCCGCGATCGCCAGCGCGCCGACGATCGCCGTCCACGCGCCGCCGAACGCGGTCGACACGATGATCACGTAGCGCTGCAGGAACATCGCGCCGATCGATCCGAGGATCGACAGCACGACCACCGCCATGGCCGGCGGATCGCCCCCCTTGCCGACGCTGCTCCACGCCACGTGCGCGATCAGCGCGCCGAGGCCGGCGCCGACCAGCGCGATGCCGACGAAATACGCGAACATCAGCAGCAGCGCGCCGCAGATGCCGCCGACCAGCGAGGCGACGATCATCCCGGTCGTGTTGGTGACGCCCATCGCCGAGCTCGCCAGCATCGCGCCGAGCACGAACCCGTAGAGCCCGAGCACGAACTTGAACAGGCGGTAGCCCGCCACGCACGACAGCGCGCCGGCGAGCACGAGCACAATCGCGGCGGGCAGTTCATAGGACTGCGGCAGCATCGGCGGCCTAGACCTCGCGCCGGCCTTCCATCGACTTGTGCATCGTGACTTCGTCGGCGTATTCGAGGTCGCTGCCGACCGGCACGCCCATCGCGATGCGCGTCACCTTGACGCCGAGCGGCTTGAGCAGCCGCGCGAGATAAATCGCCGTCGCCTCGCCTTCGACGTTCGGGTTGGTCGCGAGAATCACTTCGCTGACGGTGGTGCCAATCCGCCCCAGCAGTCCCTTGATCTTGAGATCGTCGGGCCCGATGCCCTGCAGCGGCGACAGCGCCCCCATCAGGACGTGATACATCCCCTTGAACTCCCGCGTCTTCTCGATCGCCGACACGTTCTGCGGCTCTTCGACGACGCAGATGATCTGCGGGTCGCGCGACTCGCTGCTGCAGAACGCGCAGGGATCGGTGTCGGTGATGTTGTTGCAGACCGAGCAGTAGGTGACCCGCTCCTTGACGTCGCGCAGGGCGTCGATCAGGCGATCGGTCAGCTCGCGCGGCGTCTTGAGCAGGTGGAACGCGAGCCGCTGCGCGCCCTTCGGCCCGATGCCGGGGAGACGCACCAGTTCCTCGATGAGACGGGTCAGGGGATCGGGAAGCGCCAAACTACATTCCCGGCAGCTTCATGCCTGGGGGCAGCATCCCGCCCATCTTCTGCGCCATCGCTTCGTCGGCTTTGCGCTGCGCGTCATTCATCGCGGCGACGATCAGATCCTGCAGCATCACCACATCTTCTTTCGAGACGACTTCGGGATCGATCGTGATCGACTGCACCTGTTTGGCGCCGTTGATGCGGACCGTGACCATGCCGCCGCCGGCGTTGCCTTCGACAGTGAGCGAGGTCATCTCTTTCTGCAGGCGCTCCTGCATCTGCTGCGCCTGCTTCATCATGTCCTGGATGTTCACATTTCCTCGACGTCGCGGATCTCCGCGGGAAAGACTTCCAGCATCGTCTGCACGCCGGCGTCGGCGAGCGCCTGCTCGCGGAGCGCCGACTTCTTCTCGGCCGACTGCTTGTCGGCCGCCTTCGCGTCCGCCGCCTCACCTGCCGGTGGCCGCGCGGCCGAGGGGTCAGCCTGCGCCGAGGCCAGCGTGATCCGGCGTCCGGCGATGGCGAGCGCGATCGACTCCAGCCACGCCTTCTGCTGCTCGAACTGATCCTTCAGCGCGCGCTGCCCCGGGGTGAAACTGAACGTCACGCGATCGCCGGCGACCTCGATCGTCTGCGCCTGCGCGACGACCATGTTGTAGAACACCGCCTTCGCCTTCTTGATCTCGGCGAGCAGCGTGTCCTTGAAGGTGCCCGACGCGGGCGGCGTGGCCTGTTCCGGTTCGGCAACCGCGGCGACGTTCGCCGCGGCGCGCGCGGCAGCCGCGGCCAGCGACGGCATGGAGACGTCGGCGGTGCGAGGTGCGACGGCGCCAGGTGCGGTGGCGCCGGGTGCGATGGTGCGAGGTGCGACAGCGGCAGGTGCCGTGGCGCCGGGTGCGATGGTGCGAGGTGCGATGGTGCGAGGCACGGGTGGCGTCGGTGCGGAGGTGCGAGGTGCGGGGTGCGAGGTGCGAGGTGCGTCGTTCGCCGCGATCAGATCCTCGATCGACACCAGCTTGCGCAGGTGAATCCACCGCAGCAGCGCCATCTCGAGGTGGTAGCGCGGCTGGGCCGCGCTCTTGATCTCCTGCTCGGCCCGGGTCAGCAGATCGAAGGCGCGCAGCAGATCCTCGCGCGAGAAGCGCCCGGCCAGCGCCTTCAGCCGGTCGCGCTCGCCCTCGCCGGCAATCTCCGGATCGTCGATGCGCGACGGATCGACCGCGAGCACCAGCACATCGCGCACCATCCGCGACAGCTCGCGGCAGACGGCGCGCAGGTCGTAGCCCATCTCGACGGCGCGCGCGGCGAGCGCGAACGACGCCGGCGCGTCCTCGTCGGCAACCGCCTGCAGCGTGTCCATCAGCAGATCGCGGCCGACCAGGCCCAGCACCGTCGAGACGTCTTCGGCGCCGATCGTCTTGCCGGTGAACGCGATCACCTGATCGAGCTTGCTCTGCGCGTCGCGCATGCTGCCGTCCGCGTCGCGCGCGATCAGCTGCAGCGAGTCCTCGCCGACGGTGATCCCTTCCGCGTCCATGATGCGGCGCAGCTGCGCCGCAATCGCCTTGGTGCTGATGTTGCGGAACTCGTAGACCTGCGAGCGCGACAGGATCGTCTCGGGGATCTTCTCGAGCTCGGTCGTCGCCATCATGAAGACGACGTGCGCCGGCGGCTCTTCGACCGACTTGAGCAGGGCGTTGAACGAGTGGCTGGAGAGCTGGTGGACCTCGTCGATGATGAAGACCTTGTAGCGGTTGCGCACTGGCGCGATCGACAGGCCCGAGATGATCACCTCGCGGATGTTGTCGACCTGCGTGTGCGTCGCAGCGTCGATCTCCATCACGTCCATGTCGCGCCCCTGCGCGATCTCGATGCACGCGTCGCACTCGCCGCACGGATCCGCGGTCGGTCCCTTGTCGCAGTTCAGCGCGCGCGCCAGGATGCGCGCCGTCGTCGTCTTGCCGACGCCGCGCGGCCCGGCGAAGACGAACGCCTGCGCCAGCCGGCCGCTCGCCAGCGCGTTGCGCAGCGTCCGCGTCACCGCCTGCTGCCCGACGACGTCGTCGAATTTCTGCGGGCGCCACTTTCTGGCGATGACCTGATAGGACATTTAAGATGTCAGGATTCAGATTTCAGATGAGAGTTTGCGGACTGAACCGCGGCCCGGAGGTGCCTGCGGCACATTTCAGGATCCGGTGAGCGCTGCTGCCTTCCGGCCCTGACGCGGTTCGCGGACTGAAATTGCACAGGTTCCGGACCGCGGTGCAATCCGCAAACGTCAACTTTACTACACCGGCACGTGGGTCGCGAGAACGATGTACTTCGCCAGCACCTCACCCACCACGACCGTGAAGAAATCGACGTACAGGATGCCGGTCGCCGACTGCGTCGCGCGGATTTTGGCGGTTTCCCAGGTCAGATACGACAGCACCGCTGGCCCGGCGAGACCGAACAGGACGCGCTGCCAGAAAAAGATGCCATCAACCGAGAAGATGTAGTGCCGGAAGCTCGGCAGACCGGACTCGGCCTGGAACGTGGCGATGGCGAACCACACCGCGGCGGCGACCACGACCATCCGCAGCAGCATCGAGCCGATGTGTCCCTTGACGATGGCCTGCAGGTACGACACTTCCATCGACGGGATCACGAGATACCAGTGGCCGAGGATCATCGCGGTGCAGGCGCCGCCGAGCATCAGCGCCGAGGTCAGGAAACTGAGAACCGTCAACGCCACCACCGGCGTCGAGCTCCCCGACGACAGCTCGAGCCCCTGCAGTGCAATCGCGAGCAAGCCGGCGATCGCGGCCGCGGCGAGAATCGCGGTCCGCGCCCGCGTGAAGACGCGGCCGATCGTCGCCCAGTAGAACACGGTGATGGCCGCACTCAGGACGAGCACGATGTCGGACGGCGACAAATGCGCGTTCGCCGCCTGGAATCGGAACGCGAGCGCGATGACCAGAAGAACCGCGGCAAGGCCGCCGTTGAAGCGGAAGAATTTCACGCCCGCCTCGCGGTGGACGAAGGCGAGCGTGAACGCGATGCCGACCCCGAGGTGGGCGAGGAAAAAGAACAGAACGGTCGAGAGCGACACGCGTTATTTCAGTCGCTTGTTGATTTCGTTCCAGTTGACGACGTTCCACCAGGCATCGAGGTAGTCGGGACGGCGGTTCTGATATTTCAGGTAGTAGGCGTGTTCCCAGACGTCGACGCCGAACACGACCTTCTTCCCTTCCATCAGCGGGCTGTCCTGGTTCGCGCTGCTTTCGATAGCGAGCTTGCCGCCCTGATCGATGACCCACGCCCAGCCGCTGCCGAAGCGGCCGACGCCGGCCTTCTTCAGTTCTTCCTTGAATTTGTCGAAGCCGCCGAACGAGCCGGTAATCGCGTCGGCGATCGCGCCGGTCGGTGCGCCGCCGGCGTTCGGGCCCATCACCTGCCAGAACATCGAGTGGTTGGCGTGGCCGCCGCCGTTGTTGCGCACCGCGGTACGGATGTCCTCGGGCACGGTATTGATGCTCTTCAGCAGATCCTCGATGCTCTTCGATTGCAGCTCGGGATGCTTGTCGAGCGCGGCGTTCAGATTCGTCACGTAAGCGTTGTGGTGCTTGCCGTGGTGAATCTCCATCGTCATCTTGTCGATGTGCGGTTCGAGCGCGTCGGTCGGGTACGGGAGCGCGGGAAGTGTGTGAGCCATCAGACGATCCTCCTTAACGGTCGGCGAAACCAGAATCGTACTACAGGTGGCTCTACGAGATCGCGAGCATCCGATCGAGCGCGACCTTCGTCCAATGCTTCTGGGCGTCCGGGACGACGATCCGGTTGTGGACGTCGCCGTCGACGAGCCCCTCCAGCACCCACAGCAGGTGATTCGGCGACACGCGGAACATCGTCGAGCACAGGCAGCCGAACGGATCGATCGACATCACGGTGCGATCGGGCTGCATCTGCAGCGCCAGCCGGTTGACGAGGTGGACCTCGGTACCCACGGCCCAGGTGGATCCGACGGGGCTCTCGGCGACGGTCTTGATGATGTATTCGGTCGATCCGGCGTCGTCTGCCGCCTGGACGACGTCCCACGGCACCTCAGGATGCACGATGACGCGAACGCCCGGGTGGTTCGCCCGGATCTGTTCGATCTGCCGGACGGTGAAGCGCGCGTGAACCGAGCAATGGCCTTTCCACAGGATGATGCGCGCGTTCTTCACGGCATCCGGCTCGAGCCCGCCCCAGATCTCGTTGGGATCCCACAGCGCCATCTCGTCGAGCGGCACGCCCATTTTGTAGGCGGTATTGCGGCCGAGATGCTGGTCGGGCAGAAACACGATCTTGTCGCCACGCTCCCACGCCCACTTCAGCGTCGCCGCAGCGTTGGAGGACGTGCAGACGACGCCGCCGTGCTCACCGCAGAACGCTTTGATCGATGCGGCGGAGTTGATGTAGGTGACCGGGATGATTTTGGACCCGCCGGCCATCTGCGCGAGATCGGCCCAGCACTGCTCCAGCTGATCGGGGGCGGCCATGTCGGCCATCGAGCAGCCGGCGGCGAGGTCCGGCAGGATCACCTGCTGATGTGCGCCGCTGAGTACGTCGGCGCTCTCCGCCATGAAGTGGACGCCGCAGAAGACGATGAACGCGGCGCCTGGATGTTTGCTGACCTGGCCGGCGAGCTTGTAGGAATCGCCGATGTAGTCGGCGAATCTGATCACTTCGTCGCGCTGATAGTGATGGCCGAGGATGACGAGCTTCGCGCCGAGCGTCGCCCTGGCGGCAGCGATGCGGTGATCCATCTCCTCGTCCGAGAGACCGAGATATCGCTCGGGCAGCGTCTGGCGCTCCGCGATGTGCGCCTTCTCGTATTCAATCAGCAACGGAATCAGCATGTTCGATTAGCGTTTCCGGTCGCTTGTGAAATTTTTCGCAAGCATGGGAATCAGGAACGCGCCTCTGAATATATAACACCGCGGGGATACGGGGAATTCCGCCCGCCGAGCCGGTTGGCATGGCCCTGAAAGGCCCGCCAACGTGAGCCGGCGGCGATCTCGCTTAACCCTTCGCGCTCCCGCGGCGCTACGCCGGCGCGGCGCCGGCGTGGACGACGTTGTAGAGGGTGTCGCGCTCGACCGGCTCGCGTCCCGCGGCGCGCACCAGGCGTTCGAGCTCGCGCGTCGTCATCGCCTCGGGCGTGCGCGCGCCCGCCATGTGGTAAATCTTCTCTTCCTGGACCGTGCCGTCGAGATCGTCGACCCCGAACCACAACGCGGTCTGCGCCACGTCGACGCCGGTCGCAATCCAGAACGCCTTGACGTGCGCGATGTTGTCGCACATCAGCCGCGACACCGCGTGCACGCGCAGCGTGTCCGACGCGGTCGGCGCCGGCAGCTTGCGCATCTGGTTGTTGTCGGGGTGGAACGCGAGCGGAATGAACGCCTGGAAGCCGCCGGTATCGTCCTGCAGCGCCCGCGCCCGCAGCATGTGATCAACCCGCTCCTCGTTCGTCTCGATGTGTCCGTACAGCATCGTGACGTTGGTCCGCATCCCGAGCCGGTGCGCGGTGCGGTGAATCTCGAGGTAGCGATCGCTGCCGCACTTGTCGTGCGCGATCTTCTTGCGCACGCGCTCCGCGAAGATCTCCGCGCCGCCGCCGGGCAGCGAGTCGAGTCCCGCGGCCATCAGCTCGCGCAGGATCTGCTCGTCCGTCATCATGTAGAGATCGGCGAAGAACGCGATCTCCACGGCCGTGAAGCATTTCAGGTGGATGTCCGGGCGGATCCGCTTGAAGCCGCGCAGCAGCTCCGTGTAGTAGT
>JAOBWF010000285.1 GCA_025463215.1 Acidobacteriota bacterium
GGCCTCGGCGTCATCGGCTTGCCCGAGTGGGCGCTGCCCCTGCTCGCGCAGGGCGATGCCGTCGTCCAGTTCACCGACATTCCCGAGAACGTCCGCTGGGAAACGCCGCCCGATCGCCGCACCCTCGACGTCCGCACGATCGAAGGTCCCTTCACGCCGGCCGACAAGTTCGCGACGACGCAGCATTATGGTCATCCGGACGTCGACGCGGCGTCGTACAAGCTGAAGATCACCGGCATGGTGAACACTCCGAAGGCGCTGTCGCTCGACGACCTGAAGAAGCTCGGCAGCCACGAGCTCGTCGCCGGCTTCGAGTGCTCGGGCAACCGCGGGCCGCTGCAGGGGCTCTCGGGCAACGGCAAGTGGACCGGCGTACCGCTGAAGACGCTGCTCGCGTCCACCGGCGTCAAGGCCGACGCCAAGGACATCGTCTTTTTCGGCGCCGACCATGGCGAGGAAGAGGTCGAGTGGCGCACGCAGAAGTACAAGGTCGACTACCACTTCGGCCGCAGCCTGCCGCGCGAGAAGGCGCTGAGCGCGGAGCCGTTCCTCGCCTGGGCCCTCAACGGCCAGCCGCTGACCAAACACCAGGGTGCGCCCGTCCGCCTGCTCGTGCCCGGCTGGTATGGCGTCGCCAACGTGAAGTGGCTCTCTGAAATCCATCCGCAGGCCGAGAACTATGTCGGCAAGTACCAGTCGCGCTGGTACCGGACCGTGCGCACCGAGATGGTCGACGGCGAGCTGAAGGTGAGCGAGACCGAAGTGACGCACATGAACCTGAAGTCGTTCGTGGCGCGCGTCACCAAGAGCGGCGGCGACCACCAGGTGCTCGCGGTCGTGCTCAACGACGGCACGCCGATCAAGTCGGTCGAGATCAAAGTCGACGACGGTCCGTGGCAGATGGCGGCCGCGGATCCGTCGACCAGGGACAAGTACGGCTGGAAGTTCTACAACTACACGTGGAAGGGCGCGACGCCTGGCGATCACACGATCGTCTCGCGCGCGACCGACGCCAACGGCGTGGTCCAGCCGACCGAGAAGGATCTCGAGAGCAAGAAGTCGTTCCTCGAGCAGAACTCGCAGGCGCCCCGCAAGCTGAAGATCGCCTAGACGCGATGATCGATCCGGCGCGCATCCGCCATGCGCAGTCGCTGCTCGCGCGCTACTTCGGACCGACCCGAATCGCGCGGGCAGCGTCGCTCTCCTCACCCGGCCGCGACGTCTTCCTCAAAATCGACACCAGCCTGCCAACCGGATCGTTCAAGGTCCGCGGCGCGATCTACGCGCTGTCGGTGAACCTGGCGCGCCGCCCGATCGGCGAGGTGGTGTGCGCGAGCACCGGCAATCACGGCGCCGCCGTCGCATACGCCGCCGGCCTGCTCGGCGTCGCGGCGACGATTTTCCTGCCGGTGGATCCGAATCCGGTCAAGGCGGCGCGGATCCGCGAGCTCGGCGCCCGGCTCGTCGAAGTCGGCATCGATCTTTCCGCGGCGATCGACGCGGCGCGCGATCACGCGTCGCGCCGCGGCGCGTTCTTCCTCCACGATGCGAGCGATCCCGACGTCCCGGTGGGGACGGCGACGATCGGCGCGGAGATCGCCCATCAGCTGCCCGCCGCCGACGCCATCTACGTGCCGATGGGCGACACCGCACTGGTCCGCGGCGTGGCGTCGGCGGCGAAACAGCTGCGGCCGTCCATCCGCATCGTCGGGGTCGTGGCCGAGAACGCTCCGGCCTATCTGTTGTCGTGGCACAGGCGCGGCGACGTCCAGCACACCGACGTCGTACAGGCCTCCAGGCCTGCCGCCATGGCGGACCTGCACGTCCGCACCACGACCGACAGCGATGTCGTCGAAACCGAGACCTGCGACACGATCGCGGACGGCCTCGCGATCCGGCGGCCGCTGGCGCCGAACGTCGCGGCGATCCGGCAGCTGGTCGACGAGGTGGTCGCGGTCGGCGAACAGGAGATGATCGATGCGATCGCGTGGCTGCACGAACGCGAGCAGGTCATCGCCGAGCCCGCAGGCGCGGCGGCGACCGCGGCGTTCCTCAGACACGGCGCGGCCGGCGCAGTCACGACCGTCCTCCTCGTCACGGGGCGCAACCTCGCGCCGGGAATTCGAAGGCGAGCACGGGTGCCAGCTCAGGAATAAGGCGCCGGTCCTTGATGCATGGCCGGACGTCTGGTGTAATCGACAGACCCTGATGAGCGGCACATACGACTGGCTGACCGGCGGCGGCGAGATGGGGGCGCGCATGCGCGCGATGGACTGGTCCGCCACCGCCCTGGGGCCGATCGCCGATTGGTCGGTGACGCTGAAGGCGTCGATCGGCATCGTGCTCGGCTCCCCCATGCCGATGGTGATGCTGTGGGGCGGCGATGGCGTGATGATTTACAACGACGCCTACTCGGTGTTCGCCGGTGGCAGGCATCCGCGGCTGCTCGGCTCGCCGGTGCTCGAGGGATGGCCCGAGGTTGCCGACTTCAACCGCCACGTGATGCAGGTCGGCCTCGGTGGCGGGACGCTCGCGTTCCGCGACCAGCAGCTCGTCCTCTACCGCAACGGTGCGGCCGAGGACGTGTCGATGGATCTCAGCTACAGTCCGATCCGCGACGAAACCGGCACGCCGGTCGGCGTCCTCGCGATCGTTGTTGAAACCACCGAGCGCGTGCGTGCCGAGCGCGACCGCGCGTTGCTGCTCGCGCGCGAGCAACTGGCGCACAGGGACGCGGAGCTGCAGAAGCAGCACCTGTTCTCGCTGTTCATGCAGGCGCCGACCGCCATCGTCGTGCTGCGCGGACCGGAGTTCGTCGTCGAGCTCGCCAACCCGCTCGCGTGCGCGGTCTGGGGCCGCCGATACGACGAGGTGATCAACCGGCCGCTGTTCGACGCCCTGCCGGAACTCCGCGCCCAGGTATTCAACGACCTGCTCGACGACGTCTACCGCTCCGGCGTGCCGCATCTCGGCACCGAAACGAAAGCGACCTTCGTCAGCGCCGAGACCGGGACGAAGAAGACGGTGTACCTGACCTTCGTGTATGCGCCGTTCAGAGACGTACGCGGCGAGATCGAGGGCGTGTTCGTGATCGCGTCCGACGTCACCGACCAGGTGCTCGCCCGTCAGCAGGTCGATCAGCTGCACGACGCGGCGGAGGCCGCCAACCGCGCGAAAGATGAGTTCCTGGCGATGCTCGGCCACGAGCTGCGCAACCCGCTCGCGCCGATCCAGACCGCGCTGCAGCTGATGCGGTTGCGCGGCGACGGCTCGGCGGAACGCGAGCGCACCGTCATCCAGCGCCAGGTGGACCACCTGACGCGGCTGGTCGACGATCTGCTCGACGTCTCGCGGATCGAACGCGGCAAGGTCGAGTTGAAGCGCGAGCGGGTCGAGATCGCCGACATCGTGGCGAAGGCGATCGAGACCGCCAGCCCGCTGCTCGAGCAGCGCCGCCACACGCTCGAGGTCGTCGTACCGCGCAGCGGCCTTGCGATCGACGGCGACCAGGTGCGGCTCGCCCAGGTCGTCTCGAACCTGCTCACCAACGCGGCGAAGTACACCGAGCCGGAGGGCCGCGTCACGATTGCGGCCGCGGCGGACGGCGGCGAGATCGTGCTCCGCGTGCGCGACACCGGCGTCGGCATCGTGCCCGACCTCCTCCCCCACGTATTCGGCCTGTTCGTACAGGGCCGCCAATCCCTCGATCGCTCGCACGGCGGGCTCGGCCTGGGCTTGACGATCGTCCGCAGCCTCGTCGCGCTGCACGGCGGCACCGTCTCGGTGCACAGCGACGGTGCCGGCCGGGGCAGTGAGTTCGTCGTCCGGCTGCCGCGGTTGCCGGAGCGCGCGCCGACGATGCCGCCGGCGCACGAGCTGGCGGCGGAAGGGCTTCCCCGGGCCGGCGACGGCCTGCGCGTGCTCGTGGTCGACGACAACGAGGACGCCGCCGACATGCTGATTGCAGCGCTGACGTTGAAGGGGCACGAGACCCGCGTCGCCCACGACGGCCCCGGTGCACTGCGCGTGTGCGAGGAGTTCAGACCCGACGTCGCGCTGCTCGACATCGGGCTGCCCGTGATGGACGGCTACGAGCTGGCCGAACGGTTACAGAGCGCGCCGGGCATGGAGCGGCTGCGCCTGATCGCGGTCACCGGCTACGGCCAGGATACGGATCGCCGGCGCTCGCGCGCCGCCGGATTCGATCGCCACCTGGTGAAGCCGATCGATCTGGAAACGCTCGAGCAGGCACTGCGGTCGGCGCCGCTCGAGTCGGGACCGGCCGCGGGGTGAGCTGGAACGCATGGTTTGCTGACGGGTCATCGTGCTACCGTCGATCGCAGACATGAGACGGACCTTTCTCCTCGGCGCGCTGGCGGCCCTGATCGCCGCCGCGTTTCTTCACGCTCCCGCACAGGCGCAGCCGGCGCCGCCGCTCGCCGGTGTGTGGACCCTCAATCGCCCGCTCAGCGAATTCCCGGCGGACATTGGTTTCAATCCCGCATGGATGACCGCGCCGCTCGCCGACGCGCAGAGCGGCGACTCGGGCCGCGGCGGCCGCGGCGGGCGTGGCGGCGGCGGGCGCCAGAACGCGGCGGCACCGTTTGCCGCCAAACCCGAAAGCTACGAAGATGCTC
>JAOBWF010000288.1 GCA_025463215.1 Acidobacteriota bacterium
CTGCGCGTACCACACTTTCTTGGTGAGGCGGGCATTCGGATCGGCGCCCTTGTCGAGCAGCGCCTGCATCAGATCGAGATACGTCGTGTGCTGCTGCTCGTAGGCGCGTGGCTGTGGGTAAAGCGCCTTGGCGGCCCACTGGCAGTTGAGCGCCGCGTAGAGCGACGCGACGCCGTTACTCTGGGCGAGGTTCGGGTCGGCGCCTTGGTCGAGCAGGTACTTCGCAAGATCGAAGTGGCCGTTCACCGTCGCGATCAGCAGCGGCGTGATCGGGTCGCCGGTGCCGCGCTGGTTGACCTCGGCGCCTGCCTCAATCAGCGCCTTGACCGACTCGAGCTCGCCCTGGCGAGCGGCGAGGTGCATCGGCGCGAGGCCGCCCCAGAAGCCGACGAGCTCGGTGTAGTTGTACTGCCGGTTGACGCCGGCGATCTGCGGACCCTGCGGCGCGCCGCCGCGGCCGCCGGCCGGCGCGTTGCCGCGTCCCGCCTGGGCGCCGTTGTTGCCGCCGCCGCGCTCGGCCGCGAGCCGCTCCTGCTCTTCCTTCGCGAAGCCGGCGAGGTCGACCGCGTTGGTCGTCGTCTTGACGTCGGCGCCGGCGGCAGTGAGCACGCGGATGACGTCGGCGCGGCCGAACGCGGCGGCGAACGTCAGCGCGCTCTCGCCCTTGACCGCTTCCCTGGCGTTGACGTTGGCGCCGTGCGCGAGCAGCGCCTTGACCGCGGCCGGCTTGCCGGCGGCGGCGGCGAGCATCAGCGGCGTGGTGCCGTTGATGGTGGTGGCGTTGGCGTCGGCGCCCGCGGTCGCCAGCGTGTCGATCATCGGCGCGTCGCCGTTCTTGCTGGCGATGAGCAGCGGCGTGTAGCCACCGATCCGGGTCGTCGCCTGGAGGTTGGCGCTGGCGTAGAGCAGCATCTTGGCGAGCTCGACGTCGCCTTTCTGCGCCGCCCAGTGCAGCGCGGTCATGCCGTCGGCCTGCGTGGTGTTGACGTCGGCGCCGTCCTTCAGCAGCGAGCGGACCGCGTCGCGGTTGCCGTTCATCGCCGCGTCGACGAAGGCGGCGGCGCCCAGCGGGGCGGCGTGCGTCAGCGTTGTCAGGCTGATCGCCACCATTGCGCAGATCGAAAGACCGGTCGTCAGCATGTGTCGCATATCTGCTCCTAGAAGCTCTCAGCCCTCGGCTCTCAGCCCGTCGCGCTCAATCCCGAGCCCTCAGCCTTTGGCATCCGTCGCGATCACCGGATTGGTATTGAGGTCGAGCTCCCCCGTGCTGTCGCCGAACGACTGCAGGTCGGTGCGCCCGAGCATGTGCAGCGTGCTGAACATCGCGTTGGCCATCGGCGTGCCGTCGGCCGCCTTGATGTGCACGCCGCCCGTCAGCTTGCCGCCGGCGTGCCCCGCGAGCACCAGCGGGACGCGCTTGTGGTTGTGAATGTTCGAGTCCCCCATCGGCGACCCGTAAACGATCAGACTGTTGTCGAGGAGATTGCCGTCCGCCTCCGGCGTGTTCTTCAGCTTCTCCATCAGGTACGGCAGCATGCTGACGTGATAGCGGTTGATCTTCGCGAACTCCATGATGCGCCCCTCGTTCTCGCCGTGATGCGACGCGTTGTGGAAGCCGGTCGTCACGCCGCTCTCCGGATACGAACGGCCGGACGCATCGCGGCCGAGCTTGAACGAGAAGACGCGCGTCGTGTCGGACGCAAAGGCGACCGCGATCAGGTCCATCAGGATGTGGACATGCTCTTCGAACGAATCGGGGACGCCGATCGGCGCCTCGGGCATCGCACGCTGTTCGCCGCTGGCGTTGCGCGCTTCGACCCGCTGGATGCGGCGCTCGATCTCGCGAATGTTCTCGAAGTACTCGTTGAGACGGACCCGATCGCTCGAGCCGAGCTCGCGCTTGAGTTGAGCCGCCTGCCCCGTGATCCAGTCGAGAATGCTGCGGTCGGTCTTGAGATTGACCGTGCGCTCTTCCGCGGTCGCGCCGACGCCGAACAACTGATCGAACACCACGCGCGGGTCGCGCACCATCGGCAGCGGTCGGTCCGGCGCCGACCAGCTGATCGTGTCGGTGTAGATGCACGAGTAGCCGTAGGTGCACCCGCCGGCCTGATCGACGTTCTCAATCGACAGCTGCATCGACGGAATCGGCGTGTCCTGGCCGAACTGCTTGGCGTAGAGCTGATCGAGCGACGTGCCGGCGTGGACGTCGTTGCCTTCGGTCTGCTTCGGGTGCGACTGGGTCAGGAACACCGCGCTGGAGCGGAAGTGGTCGCCGCCGATTTCCGGCAGCGAGAACGCCTCGGCGTTGTGGACGTCGGTATTGCTGACGATCGTCACGTACTCGCGGAACGGCGCGAGCGGCTCGAGCGTCGGGCTCCACTCGAAATCGCGTCCGACCTGCACCGGCGCGAACAGGTTCTTTTTCACGCCGAACGCGGTGCTGCCCGCCGATCCGTGCACCATCTCCATGCAGACCAGCCGCTGCTTCGCGGCCGCGGCGCCGGCCGCCGTCTTCGCGAAGACGGTGCTGGCCGGGACCATCGCGTCGAGCAGCGGCAGCGCGACGGTGACGCCCATCCCCTTGAGGATGGCGCGCCGGGACACGTGCTTTTTCGAGATGTACATGGCGTCCTCTATTCTGCGGTTGTCGAAACGGCTTCCGCGGTGCTCATCTGGAAGGCCGGACTGTTGACGATCCCCAGGACGAACGACGAAAAGCGGTTCCCGTTCTGCGCGGCCTTCTTCGTGATCGCCCGCACCGACGGCTGGTCGTAATACTCGATGCGCCGCCCGAGGGCGTACGACATCAGGTTGTTCGTGAAGTTGCGAATCAGCCCTTCAGAGTGGCTGAGCAGCGCGGCGCGCAGGTCGCTGGGGCCGTTCATCTTGGTGCCGTCGTACAGCACGCCGTTGGCGTCGATGCCGACGCCGTTGTCCTTGATCCGCCACGCGCCGAGCGTGTCGAAGTTGTCGAGCGCGAGGCCGAGCGGATCGATCACCTTGTGGCACGACGTGCACGCCGGGTTCTTGCGGTGCTCTTCCATGCGCTCGCGCGTCGAGAGCGGCTTGCCGGTGGCGGTCGCCGCTTTGGTATCGTCCAGCGGCGGGACGTCGGCCGGCGGCGCCGGCGGCGGCGATCCGAGCAGCACTTCCATGATCCACTTGCCGCGCTGCACCGGCGACGTCCGGTCGGCGACCGACGTCTGCATCAGCACGCTGCCCTGCCCGAGGATGCCGCGGCGCTCGTCCGCCACCGCCACGCGGCGGAAGTTCTCGCCGACGATGTTCGGCATGCGGTAGACGCGGGCGATGCGCTCGTTGACGAAGGTGTAGTCGGCGGTCAGCAGGTCGAGGATGTTGCGATCCTCGCGCACGATGCTGTCGAAGAACAGCTGGGTCTCACGTTTGTACGACTCGGCCAGCTCGTTGTCGAAACCGGGGAACAGCAGGGCGTCCGGATGAATCTTCTCGACATCCTGCAGCCGCAGCCACTGCGACGCAAAGCGGGTGGACATCGCCTCGGCGCGCGGATCCGCCAGCATGCGGCGGACCTGTTTCTCGAGCGTCGCCGGGGTGTGCAGCGTGCCGCCGGTCGCGACCTTGACGAGCTCGGCGTCCGGCACCGTGTTCCAGATGAAGAACGAGAGCCGCGACGCCAGGTCGATGTCGCTGATCCGGTAGGTCTGCCCCGCCTTGGCGAGCGCCGGCGTGCTCTCGAAGCGGAAGACGAACTTCGGGCTCGCGAGCAGCGCCTGCAGCGCCGCCTTGATGCCGGACTCGAAATCGTGCCCCTTGCGCGCGTCGCCGTAGAACTCCATCAGCGACTCGACGTCCTCGTTGTTCGGCGTCCGCCGGTAGGCCTCGCCCGCCAGGCTCGCCAGGATCTTGCGCGCGCACGGGATCTCGTCGGCAGGCGACGTCGGCCGGCAGATGAAGACCTTGCGGCGGCTCGGCGTGTCGGAGACGCCGGTGACCTTGTACGGCCCGGTGATGCTGAAGTCGCGCACGTGCGGGAGGATGGTGATGCCGGCGTTGTCGCCGTACTCGGTGTCGGACAGCGTGTAGTCGATCGGCGCGACCAGGTCGTCGACCACGCCGTCGAATTTCTGGATGAACGCGGCCGCCAGATGCTGCGGGCCGGCCTTGACGTGGATGCGCGGCGTGACCAGATTGAGGCCGTTCTTGTCGGTCTCGGTCATCTTCCAGTCGACGTCGAGCAGCGCGACCCGCTCACCGTTGATCGACAGGTCGATCTGCTCGCTGCGGCTCGAGACGCTGCCGAACAGCTGCCCGGTCGGCGTGCCGTGCAGCATGATCCGGAACGTATAGTCGCCGTCGGCCGCGAACGTGTAGGTCAGCGCGATGCCGCCGCGCGTGCCCCACGGCGTGCCGTCGATGTGCTTCATCTGCGACTGCGTCCGCGGCACCTTGAAGGTCGCTTCGGACGGGCTCGCGTTGCGGTCGCCGACCGCCAGGGTCGAGATGCGCCCGGCGGCCCGCAGGTAGCCTTCCATCAGCGTCGGCGAAAACGTCTGCACATCGGCGATGTTGTCGTACCCGGCGCTCAGCGTATCGGGCGGCAGGAACGCGTTGACATCGACGTCGAGGTCGAGCAGATCGTGCACCGAGTGCTGATACTCGGACCGGTTGAGGCGCTGGAACGGACGCCGGCCCGGGTTGGGACGGACGACCGCGGCGGCGTCGATTTTCGACTCCAGCGACACGGCGAACTGCGTCAGCACCTCGGCGTCGGGGCGGCGCGCGCCGGGCGGCGGCATCATGCCGAGCCGGAGCTTGTGGATGATTTTTTCGGCGACGTCGGCCTGCTGCTCGGCATGGGCGGCGTCGAACGGGACGAGCGAGAGGCCGCCGGCCTTGCCCTTGTCGCTGTGGCAGCCGATGCAGTACTGCCGAGTGAGATCCGGAACCGGCGCGGCCGCCGCCTGGGCGGCCGGCGCCTTGTGCGCCACGGCCATCGCCGGCTTCGGCGCCGGCGTCGTGGCGCTGGTGCGCGCGACGGCCGGCTTGCTCGGCGCAGGATTCGTCTGGGCGGCCAGACCGAGACCGAGAGCGACGATCATCGCCGCCAAGGTGCCCGTGCCCGTTACCGTGAATTTCGTCATGCGAGTTCCCCGTACGGACGCCTGCTTCAAGGCATCAACCAGCCTGCAGTATACGGCTGATTTTTCACGGAAGTCGCTTGTTTATTGCACTTTATCGTCGACGCTTGTCCGTGTTTGTCTCCGCGCGATTGCGCGCGATTGCACGGCCTGGCGTCCCGTTACGGAAAAAGGAGCGATCTGCTCCAGCTGCCCTTGTCCCGGTGGAACACAATCCGCTCGTGCAGCCGCGACACGTCGCGTGTCCAGAACTCAATTGATGAGGGCAGGACGCGGTAGCCGCTCCAGAACGGCGGGCGGGGCACCAAGGTGCCGGCAAACCGCGCGTCGATCTCGCCAATGTGCCGGTCGAGCTCGGCGCGCGAGGTCAGCGGACTGCTTTGCCGCGACGCCCACGCCCCGATCTGCGACCCGCGCGGCCGGGTGCCGAAGTAGTCGTCGGCTTCCGCGTCGGTGACGCGCTCCACGCCGCCCTCGATCCGGACCTGCGTCTGCGGCGGCCAGTAGAACGTCAGTGCGGCGTGGGGATGCGCCGCGAGCGCTCGCGCCTTGCGGCTCTCCACGTTGGTATAGAACACGAATCCGCGGTCGTCGAATGCCTTCAGCAGGACATAGCGCGCCGAGGGGCGGCCGTCGGGATCGACGGTCGACAGCACCATGGCATCGTGCTCCGGACACTGGCTCGACGCCCGTTCGTACAACGTCGCGAAGAGCGCGATCGGGTCGTCAACCGGCATGGGTCAGATTCCGGCGGGGAGCGGGCGATACGCGGCGGCGGATTCCCGCAGGAACGCCTGCAGCTTCTCGACCACGACCACGGGCAGCGTCGCCGCAGGGGCGGCGAACATCCAGACATGACGGCCGGAGGTGCCCGACAGCTCGAGGCGCCAGCGGCCGCGATCGATCGCCTTCACCGTCACCTTCCAGCCCCCCACGATGTAGCGGAACATCTGACGGACCTCGTCCACCATCCGCGCGACGATCGAACCGTCGACCGCGGCGTCGACGTGGACCGCGACCGAGCGGCGGCGCTCTGCGGCGGGACGCGGACCGAAGCGCAGGAGGTTGGTCACGGCTTCTAGTGTACCAGCTACACTGGCGCCATGAACACGGTCAGCCGCTTTCCGGTGCCCGAGCTCGACACCCTCCCCGACGACATTCGCGCCCGAATCGTCGCGGTTCACGACAAAGCCGGGTTCATCCCGAACGTGTTTCTCGCCTGGGCGCACCGCCCCGACGAGTTCCGCGCCTTCTTCGCGTATCACGACGCGCTGCTTGAGAAAAAGACAGGCCTCACCAAGGCCGAGCGCGAGATGATCGTCGTCGCCACCTCCGCCGTGAACCACTGTCACTACTGCGTCATCGCGCACGGCGCCATCCTGCGCATCCGCGCGAAGCAGCCGCTGCTCGCGGATCAGGTGGCGATCAACTACCTCACTGCCGATCTGACGCCGCGCCAGCGCGCCATGCTCGACTTCGCCGTCAAAGTCGCGGTACGTTCAGACGAGGTGGGGGACGCCGACGTCGCCGCCCTGCGTGCGCACGGGCTCAGCGAGGACGACATCTGGGACATCGGCGCGATTACCGCGCTCTTCGCACTCTCCAATCGGATGGCGAACCTGATGGCGCTGCGGCCGAACCAGGAGTTTTATACGATGGGACGAGGAGGTGCCGCATGAAGCTCACCGAACTATTGCTCGCCGAGCTCGACCGTGAAGTTCCGCGCTCGCGCCGCGCGCTGCAGGAAGTCCCGCCGGGACAGTACGACTGGAAGCCGCACGAAAAGTCGATGATCCTCGGCTACCTCGCCGACATGGTGGCGACGATGCCGTCCTGGGTGGCGATGGGTGTGACGATGAACGAGCTCGACGTGGCGCCGGCGAGCGGGTCGGCGATGGCGCGCGACAAGCTGGAGACCAGCGACGCGCTCGTCAAGGCGCTCGACAAGAGCGCCGCCGACGCCCGCGCGGCGCTGCACGCTACGAACGACGACTTTCTGATGACCCCGTGGAAGCTGCTCGCGCGCGGCCAGGTCGTGCAGGAGACGCCGCGCTGGGAGATGATCCAGGACACCATCAACCACTGGGCGCATCACCGCGGGCAGATGACGGTGTACCTGCGGCTGCTCGGCGCCAAGGTGCCCTCGATCTACGGGCCGTCGGCGGACGACAGGCAGTTCCGCTAATCGCCGCGCATCAGGCGTAGGATGCTGGCGTGAGGTGCACGTGAGCGACCCGGGAGATTTCGAGCTTCGCCGGGGCAGCGAGCCCACGACGCTGGAACCGGATCCGCCGCGCCGCCGCGCGTCGAGTGTGTGGGTCGCGGTGACGCTGCTGATCGCCGCCGCCGCCGCCGCCGCGTTCTGCC
>JAOBWF010000318.1 GCA_025463215.1 Acidobacteriota bacterium
GGCAGAAATCCTCGACCGACTCTCCGGCGCGGTAACGGCGTGGCTCCATGTCGGATGTATGATCGCACCGACGCGGGAGACACACAATGAACCGTGACGAAGGCATTCTGTTCAGCGGCGGCGCGGCTGGGGCGGAAGCGGAGTTCGGCGCGTGCGCCGAGCGCCACGGCATCGAGGAGGTCAACTTCACGTTCGAGGGGCACAAAATCGCGCGCCAGCGCGGCGTGCGCGTCCTCAATCACGAAGAGCTCCAGTCGGGCGACGTCAGCCTGGCGTACGTGTCGCGCCTGATGCACCGCCGCTACGCCGACGCCCCGACCATCCGTAAAGTGCTGCAGACCCTCTGGTATCAGGTGAACAGCGGCCAGGAAATCTACGTCGTCGGCACCATCCTCGACGATGGGACGGTGCGCGGCGGCACGGGTTGGGGCGCCGAGTTCGCCAAGTTGTGCAACAAGCCGCTGCACGTGTTCGACCAGGATCAGAACGCCTGGTTCTCATGGTCGGGTGAGGACTGGGAGAAGCGCACCTCGGCGAACGGCCCGATCATTACGCACGCGCATTTCACCGGCACCGGCACGCGAAAGCTGCAGGCCAACGCCACGCGCGCAATCGAGGAGCTGTTCACGCGATCGTTCGGCGGCTGACCGCCGCGCGATCCCGATCGATCATTTCGCGAACGCGTCCTTCAAGCCGTCGGCGACGCGCTGCTCGGCCTGCTTCGCCTTGTCGACCACCGCGCCCATCCCGAAGAAGTCGCGCGTGACGCCGTCGTAATTGACGTAGTCCACCGCGACCCCAGCCGCCTCTCGCCGCCGACGGCAATGTGCTTCGCGTCGCCATTGATTGCCGCCGCGTTCTTCGCACCCACTCGTAGGCTGCCAGCGCATCAACGTGCACCGCGGGGAACGTGCGTTCAGGTCCCTGGCGGTCGTCGATCGAAACCACCACGCAGTTCGCCAGGTTCACCGGCGCGCGTGGCGTCGCGTCCTAGACGTCTTTGTTCGCGATGACCCAGCCGCCGCCGTGGTAATAGACGAGCACCGGGAAGGGGCTGGAACCGATCGGCCGCCGGTAACGGGCCGGTGGGGGTCGGCGTCGGGTCTTCGACCTGGTGGGGCGCGTGCCCTTTCCCCGCCTTGCTTGAGCACCGCCTTGACGGGGCGGCCGCGGTCGGTTGGGCGCGTTTCAGCCTCGGTAAGCGCTTCGAGCAGCTTCGGGCCGAGCGCTTGCAGTTGATCAACAACGGTATGCATCTGCGGTTCGGCAACCGCCGTCGCGAAGAGGGTCAGTGCGAGCAGCGACAGAAGAATGCCGCGGATCATGGCGATCTTCGATCAACGGCGGTACCGCCGTTGATCGATCAGCGATTTCCCAGACGCAGACGTCCGCCGCGCGTTCCGCTACCTAGACCGAATGTGATGACTGCATGACACCCACAGCTCAGCTCGCTTACGACGCCCGTCCGGTCACACTGGAAGATATTCTGGTCACGGACGTGCTGCCGCGCCGCGCGCCGCGCGCACCCGACTTCCCAGCGGAAATCGCCGGGCTGCACGCACTGGCGCACTGCCTCGCCGAACAACCCGACGCGATGCTGCCTCGGCTCCTCGAGATCGCCACCGTGCTGTGCGACGCGGGGACCGCCGGCCTCAGTCTGCTCGAGCACGCCGACACCGGCGATCTGTTTCGCTGGCGCCATCTGGCCGGCGCCCTGAAGCCAAGCGAAGGGGGATCGACGCCGAGAGCCTTCAGTCCGTGCGGCGTCACCCTGGATCGCGGCGCGCCGCAGCTGTTCTCGTATCCGGCCCGGTACTTCACCTACTTCGACGCCGCGATTCCGCCGATCGTCGAGGCGCTGGTGATCCCGATTTACTGGAACGGCCGCGCGCTCGGCACCATCTGGATCGTGGCGCACGACGAAGCGCGGCGGTTCGACGCGGAAGATGTTCGCGTCATGCAAAGCCTGGCGAGCTTTACCGCCGCGGCGCTGTGCGTTCGCGAGGCGCGCACTGCGGCCGAGGTCGCCGCCGAGCGGATGGCCCGCGAAGACGAGCGCTCCGAATGGCTGCGCCGCCTGATCAGCGGTCAGGAAGAGGAGCGCAGCCGGATCGCGCGCGAGCTGCACGACGAGATGAGCCAGCATCTGACCTGCCTCACGCTGGGGCTGCACGCGGTGGCGCATGCCGCCAACGACAGCCGGCCGGAAATCCTCGGCCGGCTGCAGGAGCTGGTCGCGACGATCGATCGAGGCGTTCACCGTCTGTCGCGGGATCTCCGTCCCGCCGCGCTCGACGACCTCGGACTCACCAGCGCCCTCGTCGCCTTCGCCGACGAATGGTCCCGGAGCAACGGCATTGCCTGCGCGTGCTCGGCGCGCCACGGTCAGCAGCGGCTGCCCTCGGCGGTCGAAATTACCGTCTACCGCATCGTCCAGGAAGCGCTGACCAATGTCGCTCGCCACGCCCGCGCGCGGCAGGCCAGCGTCCGCTTTCGCCGCCACGGTGACCGCGTCACGCTCGTGGTCGCCGACGATGGCGCTGGATTCGACGTCGACGCGGCGGGCCGCCGGCCTCGTCTCGGTCTGGTCGGGATCCGCGAGCGCGCGGCGCTGCTCGGCGGCACCGTGGCGATCGATTCGTCGCCAGCGGGCACCACGCTCTCGGTGACGCTGTCGCTGAGCGGGAGCCGGATTCATGCCTAAGCTCGCCATCCTCATCGTCGACGATCACGAAGTGGTGCGGGCCGGATTGCGCGCGGTGCTCGAGGGCGATCCCCGCTTGACGGTCGTCGGCGAGGCGGACAACGGCGACGAGGCCTGCCGCAAGACGGCGGAGCTGCATCCTGATCTCGTGGTGATGGATCTGTCGATGCCGGGGCTGAACGGCGCCGATGCCACCCGCCGTTTGATCAAGAAGTTTCCGGCGGTGCGCGTCGTCGCCCTGACCGCGCACGAAGAGCCGCCGTATGTCCGTGAACTGCTCGACGCAGGCGCACGCGGCTACGTCCTGAAGCGCGGCGTGGTGAAGAACCTGCTGCGCGCGATCGAGGTCGTCGGCGGCGGCGGCCTGTATCTCGATCCGGAGCTGGCCCAGCGTCCTCGTGTCCGTGACGCGCACGTACCGCAGCCGGCGGCTGAGCTGAGCGCGCGCGAGAGCGACGTCGCGTCGCTCGCGGCCCGCGGCCACGCCAACGGCGAGATCGCGGCGGCGCTGAAAATCTCGGTCAAGACGGTGGAAACACACAAGGCCCACCTGATGGTGAAGCTGGGATTGACAACGCGTGCACAGCTGGTGCGCTACGCGATCTATCGCGGCTGGCTGACGGCGTGAACGTAGTCGATCGCGTCGAGTGCTGTCGCCGATCGCGCGGAGACGCCGATGCCGCGTCAGGGATTCCCCCGACCCTGCACTCTCAGCGGCGCCGATGGCGGACGTGGCGTCGCGTTTGCTCAAGACCGTGAGACATGAATTTCTCAAGGAGCATTGAATGAACCCGACCGGCCGCATTGATTCCGCCCTCAACTCCGTCGTCACCAGACGCGCGTTCGCGCGCCGCGGCATCTTCGCCGGACTCGCGGCTGCCGGCGCCGCCGCCGTCGGCAGCCTGAACCTGCCGGTGTTCGCGCAGTCGACCTTCGTCGACGCCGACATCCTGCAGTTCGCGCTGAACCTGGAATATCTCGAGGCCGAGTTCTACACCGTCGCGGTGACCGGGCTGACGCTGAAGCAGAGCGGCTTCACCACCGGCTTCTCGCAGGGCGCCGAAGGGGACACCGTCGGCGGTGGCAAGGTCGCGCTGTCGGGCAACGTGCTCACCGCGGCGCAAGCGATCATGCGCGACGAGCAGGCGCACGTCCGGCTGCTGCAGGGCGCGCTCGGCGGCCGCGCCATCTCGAAGCCGGCAATCAACCTGGCGGCGCTCGGGCTCGGCTTCAACAGCCAGAACGAATTCCTGATCCTGTCGCGCGCCTTCGAGGACGTCGGCGTCACCGCCTACGGCGGCGCGGCGCCGCTGATTCGCGACGGCAAGATCCTGGGCACGGCGGCGCGGATTCTCGCGACCGAGGCCGAGCACGTCGGCATCATCCGCGAGCTGATCGCGCAGACGACCGGGATTGCCGTGCCCGCACTGGACGATCAGGACATTCTGCCGATGGGGTCAACCAACGGCCGCCTCGTCTCGGCCGATGACAACGGCCTGACCGCGGTGCGCACGCCGTCGCAGGTGCTCAACATCGTGTACGCCGGCGACCGCTTCCGCGGCGGCTTCTTTCCGGCCGGCGTCAATGGCGCATTCAACAGCGTCACGTCGCTGTAGCGCCACGCGGTCATCGATCCACGAAAAAAGACCGCCGCCGACACACGGCGAGCACAGCGGTCCCGAATCACACACGGCACAGGGGCGCGGAGTTCGACGCGCACGCGCGTTGAGCTCGGCTTCTCTGTGCCGCTGTGGCGATCGTTCGCCCGGCCGCTGCGCGTCCCACCGCCTGTGCTGAACAGCACACATCGCCGCACCCCTTCACCCTCATGCTGTGGCCAGGAGAAGAGCATGAAACATCTCAACGCATCCATCGTGTTCGTGTGTCTGGTCGCCGCGGTCGCGCTGCTGCCGCAGCCCGCGCTCGCGCAGAAAAACCCGCGCATCGGCGTCTGGAAACTCGACGTCGCGAAATCGTCCTTTCAGCAGGGCACGGCGCCGGCGACCGACACGCGCACCTACCTCGCGACCGACGACGGTGGGATCCAGATGACGGGGGACTCGGTGCTGGCGAGCGGGACGAAGCAGCCGACCGGCTATCGCGCCAAGTACGACGGTAAGGATCATCCGTACAGCGGCGCCGCCGGGGACACCATCGCGATCACCGGCGACGGCTGGACGTCGGACGCGACGATCAAAATGGCCGGCAAGGTCACGCAGACCACGCACTCGGTGGTCTCCAAGGACGGCAAGACGATGACGCTGGTCGCGAAGACGGCGGCGGGGCACGCGATCAGCACGCGCGTCTACGTCAAGCAGAAGTAGCGGTCAGCGTTCGGTCATCTCGATCGCGGCGCCGGCGCGCAGCGCGAAGCGGCCGCGCCCGGTCGAGACGATTTGCAGGTCGGGACACTTCTCCCGCAGGCGCGTGCGCAGCAGGATCAGCCGGCTTTCGAGATTGTCCTTGACCGGCGGCAAGCCGAGCGCCGGGTCGACGCGCATCTCGCGGTTCGAGAACTCGGTGCGCCCGGTGCGCAGCGACTCGCCCAGCACCTTCCACAGGATCTTCGCCGGCACGTTGCGAATCAGATATTCGTCGTCGACGAAGATCGACTCGTCCTGCCGGTAGTAGGTGAGGCGTCTGGTCGCGCGCGAGGCGGAGACCGCCGGAGGCGCCGCGGGGGCCACTGCCGGAACCGGATCGGCCGCGTCGACGGCGTCGTCGCAGCGCTCGATCATGCGATCGATGCCGAGCGCGATCTGATTCGCGAGGACGTCGAGATACGCCTCGTGCCATTCGCTGAACCGCATCGGGTCGCGATCCTCGGCGGCGATCACGCCGATCAGGCGGTCGCCGATGGTGAGCGGGATGGCGAGCAGGCTCTGCGCGTCCGGCAGCCCGGGCAGCGGAATCTCGGCCTGCAGCGTCCGCGCCGCCCCGGCGGTTTCGCGCCGGATCGCGCGGGCGTAGCGCAGGTCGGTATCGAGCTTGGTGACCCGCAGCAGGCGGCGCTCGCGCGCGACCGTACCGATCAACCCCTCGCCGATCGCCACCTCCGCGCCGACGCCGCTCTCGCCGTAGCCGCGGCTCGCCAGCGTCGTCAAGCGGTTGTTCGCCTCGTCGTGCAGCAGCACGATCGTATGAGAGAAGCCGAAGAATTCCTCGATCGACTCGAGCACCGCACTGAGCAGCGACTCGAGCGTGCGGGCGCGGTTGATCCGTTCGGACACCCACTGGAGGCCGCGGATCTCCGTGCGCATGCCCTCGAGCGACGCGCCGTCCGGTGTGTCGACCGGCGTCGCGGTCAGGTAGCCGGCGACCGCGTCGGCGGCGGTCACCTCGAAGACATCGGCCGCAATCAGTCGGAAGATGCCGGTCATGCCGGTCTGCGAGGCGATCGCGTCGATCCGCAGCGACATCGTGTCGAACAGGGGCCCCGTCCGCTCCGAGCGCAGGAATTTCAGCTGCAGCCGGTACGCCTGCAGCGTCACCGGATCCATCACCTCGGCGCAGGCCACCGGGTTCTCGTCGAGGTTGCGCCGCGTCTTGCTGAAGAACTGGCAGGACAGCGCCACGTGGGTATCGTCGACGAAATACACCTGGCTGACGTAGACGATGTTCGGCACACCGTCGCCGTCAGCGGTGGCGACCATGCTCGGCACCACCCCCTGAAAGCAGCGCCGGATGTCCGAGAGTTTCAGGGTCATCGCACCGCGTGGCCGGCACGCGGGCCGGGCGTCTGATCGAACGTCTGCTCGACCCGCATCGTGACCGCGAACGCCGGCCAGTGCGCCAGGCTGCGCGTGATGCGGCGCGGGATGCCGAGGCAATCGAGGACGTCGGCGAACGCGTCGAGGCGGTCGCGCACGAACGCCGCCTCGTCGTCGCCGGCGAGACGGGCGTCGAGCGTGGTCCCCTTGAACTGGGTGGAAAAGTTGTCGCGCGGATGCGTGACGCCGACCGCCAGGCGGCGGGTGGTCGCGAGGTTCCGGATGGTCTCGTGGCTCGTCGCCACCGGCAGATAGACGGTGATCGTCTGGAGATCATCGGGCGAGCTGATCGCGATGCCTCGGCACGCCAGCGGCGTGCCGCAGGCGTCCGCGGTGCCGATCAGTACCGATAAACCGGGTTCGAGGCAGCGAAGGGCACGTTCCGGGAGCATCGAGGCGACATTTTAAGATCATTTTAGGAAATCGGTCGTGCCGCCGGTTTCGGTAGGAAATTCTTCGGATCGTGGTAGGCAAGTCTTAGCATCGCGCTCTTCTTCGAACGTCTACATTTGTCCGCATGACAAAGACATTCCTCGCAGGCATTCTGATCCTCGCAGCGACCCTCGCGGCCGGCTGCTCCGATAAACAGTTTTCCGCCTCGGCGTCGGTCGGGCCCAACGGCTCGGCGCGCGTCGAGCGCGGCAAGTATCTGGTGGCCGTCATGGGCTGCAACGACTGTCACACGCCGTTGAAGATGGGGGCGGCCGGCCCCGAGCCGGACATGGCACGGTTTCTGACCGGTCATCCGGAAACGATCGGGCCGCTGCCGACCGTCCGCCAGCAGGGGCCGTGGGTGTGGATGGGGGCGGCGACCAACACCGCGTTCTCGGGTCCGTGGGGCGTCAGCTACGCGGCCAACCTCACCCCGGACAGGAACACCGGCCTCGGCATCTGGACCGAAGACATGTTCGTCAAGGCGATCCGCACCGGCAAGCACATGGGTACGTCGCGCGAGATCCTGCCGCCGATGCCGTGGCCGGCGTTTCGCAACGCGAGCGACGAGGATCTGAAGTCGGTCTACGCCTACCTGCGGACGCTGAAGCCGGTCGTCAATCACGTGCCGGACGTGACGCCGCCGGCAGTGGCCACGGATCAGCACTGAAACGTTGAGGAGTTGAGGAATTCCTCATCCTCAACTCCTCACCTCAAGTTCGACGCTTCCTCTTGATTTCGTCCCAGCCGTCAAGGCGCCGCTTGATCTCTTTTTCGAAGCCCCGCTCTTTCGGCTCGTAGTACTTGCGCCCTTCGAGGGCGCTCGGCAGGCAGGACATGTCGGCAATCGCGTCCGCTTCGTTGTGCGCGTACTGATAGCCCTTGCCGTAGGCGAGGTCCTTCATCAACTTGGTCGGCGCGTTGCGCAGGTGCAGCGGCACCGGCTGGGCGACGTCGCGATGCGCGTCCTCGGCGGCGCGGTTGTAGGCCTCGTAGACCGCATTGCTCTTGGGCGCGGTCGCGAGGTAGATCGCCGCCTGGGCCAGCGCGGTGTTGCCTTCCGGCATTCCCATGAAATGAACCGCGTCCTTCGCGGCGACCGCCACGACCAGCGCCTGCGGATCGGCGTTGCCGATGTCCTCGGAGGCAAACCGCACCAGCCGGCGCGCGATGTAGAGCGGATCCTCGCCGGCCTCGACCATCCGCGCCAGCCAGTAGACGGAGGCGTCCGGATCGCTGTTGCGCATCGATTTGTGCAGCGCGGAAATGATGTTGTAGTGCTCCTCCCCGTTCTTGTCGTAGAGGAGCGCCCGCTTCTGGATCGTCTGCTCGACGCGGCCGATGTCGACGTGCCGCCGCAGATCGATGGACGGTGCAGCCGCGAGACTCAGCTCGAGCAGGTTCAGCGCCGACCGGGCGTCGCCGTTGGAGTAGAGCGCGATCGCGTTGAGCGCGTCTTCTTCGATCGACACCGGCTCGCCGCCGAGGCCGCGCTCCGCGTCGGCGAGCGCGCGCCGCAGAATGGCGGCGACCTCCTCGGTCGTCAACCCGTGCAGCACGAATACCTTCGACCGCGACAGCAGCGCCGCGTTCACCTCGAACGAGGGATTCTCCGTCGTCGCGCCGATCAGGACGATGTCGCCGGCCTCGACGCGCGGCAGGAAGGCGTCCTGCTGCGATTTGTTGAAGCGGTGGATCTCGTCGATGAAGACGATCGTGCGTCGGCCGGTCGTCCGCCGGATCCGCTCGGCCTCGGCCATCACGTCGCGGATTTCCTTGATCCCCGCGAGCACCGCGCTGAACGAGACGAAGCGGGCCTTGGTGGTCTCGGCGATGATCCGCGCCAGCGTCGTCTTGCCGGTGCCCGGCGGACCCCAGAGGATGATCGACTGCAGCAGATCGCGCTCGATCGCCTCGCGCAGGGGCTTTCCAGGCGCGAGCAGATCCTGCTGGCCGACGAATTCGTCGAATGTCCGCGGCCGCATGCGCTCGGCAAGGGGAGCCCTCGCCTTGTTCGCGACAGGAACGTCGTCGTCAGGAAAGAGGGGCTCCATCATGAATTAAGAATTAGGAATGAAGAACTAAGAATTAGGAATTCTGAATTCGCGTTCGCTGGCGGCGCGCCTCATAGACGATCAGCGCGGCGGTCACCGCGGCGTTGAGTGATTCGACAGGCGCCTGCATCGGGATCGTGACGCGTTCGTCGGCGCCATCCGTGAGCTCGCGGCTCAGGCCCTGACCCTCGCCGCCAATCAGGAGCGTGATCGACCCGGACAGATCCGCGTCATAGACGGAGCGCCCATCGCGCGGGACCGCCGCGATGACCCGGCAGCGGTGCCGCTTCGCGTCGGCAACGGCTTCGTCCGGCGTGATCTCGCTGGCGATCGGCAATCGCAGTGCGCTGCCCATGGACCCCCGCAGCGCCTTCCAGCCGAACGGGTTGGCGGACCCGCCGGCGGCGACGAAGCCGGTCGCGCCCGCCGCCTCGGCGACGCGGATGATCGCGCCGAGATTGCCTGGATCCTGCACGTCGACGGCGGCGACGACGAGCGCCTGGCCGGCGTAGAGCTGATCGTCCTCGACACCCGGCCGCTCGGCCAGCGCGACGATGCCGGTCGGCGTCTTGACCGGGCTGACGGCACCCATCACCGACGAGGAGACGGTAATCACCTCGACGCCGCTGCGCTCGAGGGTATCGACGAGGTCGCGGATGACCGTCTCTTCCGCCGACGCGGGCGTGACCGCGGCGAGCTGGAACGTCACCTTCGCAGCGATCGCATCAGCGACGAGGTGCGCGCCGTCGAGGAGGATCACGCCGCCGACGTCGCCGCGCGCCGCGGTCCGGAAGCGCGCCACGAGCGGATTCTGCCGGCTGGTAATGGTCACTCGGGAAGGATAGCACTGTGGTACGATTGCCCGACCGAATGGGGACACGATGAAGGCGCGGCTGATCAAGAAGTTCGAGGACGAAATCCAGGCGTTGAACCACGAGCTGAAGCTCGAGCTCCCGAAGGAGATCAAGCGCGCGCGCGAGCTCGGCGATCTGCGCGAGAACGCCGAGTACCAGGCGGCGAAGGAGCGGCAGCGGCTGGTCGAATCGCGCATCAGCATGCTGCAGAAGCGCGTCGCCGAGATTTCGCTGATCCAGGTCGACCGGATCCCGAAGGACCGCGCCGGATTCGGTTCGACGCTCGAAGTGATCGACGGCCATGGCGAGAAGATGAGCTTTCAGCTCGTGATGCCCGAGGACGCCGACGCCGCGAAGGGCATGATCTCGACGACGTCGCCGATCGGCCGCGCCTTGATCAACAAGGAGCCGGGCGACACCGTGAAAGTGGTGACGCCGGGCGGCGCCCGCGAGTTCGAAATCGTGAAGCTGACGACCATCCACGACGAAGTCACCGGCTGATGGATCGCGTCGGGCGCCCGCCGGCCTCGCCGACCCCCGAACCCTATTCGCCGCAACGCCGCACCGCGCTCGTGCTGACGGGCACCGGAACCGCCGGCGCCTATCACGCGGGCGTCCTGCGCGCCCTCCATGAAGCCGGCGTCAAGCTCGATATCGTGGCCGGCCGCGGCGTCGGCGTGATCGGGGCGCTGTTTGCCGCCGTCGACGGCGCGCAACGCCTCTGGGACGACAAGGGGTTCTGGCGCGCCGAAGGGATCGAGCGCCTCTACTCCTGGCGCATGGTCCCGCGCCTCGTCGTCTCGGCGCTCGCGGTCTCGGTCGCGAT
The DNA here is from genome assembly GCA_025463215.1 of Acidobacteriota bacterium. Lineage (GTDB taxonomy): Bacteria > Acidobacteriota > Vicinamibacteria > Vicinamibacterales > CAVVIG01 > CAVQFC01. The sequence continues at coordinate 10,641 of JAOBWF010000318.1, forward strand.
TGTCGCGATCCCGATTGCGGCGGTGGCGCTCGGTCTGATCGTCTTTCCGATCGACTTCGTCCTCAAGATGGTCGGCGTCAGCGGCGCGTCCGGTCTCGTCGCCGCCTATCTCCGGCTGGCGGAGGCGGCGTTCGCGCCGGAAGCGCTGCCGACGTGGCTGCCGCGTCTGGTGCTGCTGGTGCTCGGCGCCGCCGGCGTGGTCGCCGCCGTCGACGGCTGGTTCACCGGCACGGGCGTGCCCCGGCGATCGCTCGGCGCCGCGTGGTGGCGGACGCTGCGGGCGCCGATGTCCTCCGCGCACGCGATCGATCACTGCTGGCGGGTGATGTGGGATCTGGTCCGCGGCGCGACCCAGCTCAAGGGACCGACCCCGGCGGATCTCGGGCGCCGCTACGTCGAGATGCTGACCGAGAACCTCGGCCAGCCCGGATTTCGCGAGCTGCTGGTGACCGTCCACGACGCCGACGCCCATCGCGATCTGCTGTTCGCGCTGGTCAGCGAGGATCGCCGGCGCGATCTGATCCGGCGATCGACCAGCGACGCCGCCGAGGCCCGTCGCGCCGAGGTGTTCGACCTGGCCGGCGTCGGGCGCGGCCATCTCCCCGATGCGGTCGCCGCGGCGCTGACCATCCCGCTCGCCACCGAGTGGCACCACGTCACCTTTGCCGCCGACGGCTACTGGCGCGGCGAGACGCACCGGCTGTGCGATCGCCCGGCCGCCCTGATCCGGCTGATCGACGAGCTCATCGATCTCGGCGTCGAGCAGATCGTCCTCGTCTCCGCCGCGCCGGAGTCTCCCGGACCGCACGCCCTCGCGTCGCCGCGTCTCGACGGCCGCGGGCGGCTCGGCGAATATCTGCAGTCCACGGAAGCCGCGATCGTCCGCGATGCGACGACAACCACCGGCGGCGTCCGGATATTCACCGTGCGCCCCGCGCACAATCCGATCGGTCCGTTCGATTTCGCCGGCGGCTACGACGACCGATCGCAGCGCAGCCAGGGGATCGCCGAGCTGATCAACCGCGGCTACGAAGACGCCTATCACCAGTTCATCGAGCCGGTGGTCGGCGCCTCGGGCGACGTCGTCGGCGTTCAGAGCTCAGATTTCAGCGTTCGGCACCTTCGACCTGGATCTGACACCTGAGGCTGCGATGACAGGCTGACAGCGCAATCTGACACACACTGTGAAGTCACAAGCTGAAATCAGAAATCTGAGGTCTCAAATATGAAGGGTCCGGCCACCGAGCTCATTCATGCAGGCGAGGTTGATCGCACGCCGGCCACGCCGTTGACGACGCCGATCTACGAGACGACGACCTTCGTGTTCGAGAACGCGCAGGAGGTGGTCGCGTACAACGAGGGGCGGTCGAACAAGCACCTCTACTCGCGGTATACCAACCCCACCGTGGTCGCGGCGGAGCAGAAGCTGGCGGCGCTCGATCGCGCCGAAGCGGCGCTGCTGTTCTCGTCGGGCCAGGGCGCGACCTCGACGATCCTGCTGGCGCACCTCAAGGCCGGCGACGAGATCGTCTGCGGCGCGGCGATCTACGGCGGCACCCTGCACCTGCTCGAGGATGTGCTCGCGAAGTTCGGCGTCACCCCGCGGTTCGTCTCGCTCGAGCAGCTCGCGGATCCGGCCTCGATCATCACCGAGCGCACCCGCATGGTGTGGTTCGAGTCGCCCATCAACCCGACCCTGCGCTGCGTCGACGTGGCGACGATTGCGCAGGCGTGCCGGGCCCGCGGTGTCCTCTCGGTGATCGACAACACCTTTGCCTGCCCGATCAACCAGCAGCCGCTCTCGCTCGGTATCGATCTGGCGATGCAGAGCGTCACCAAATACCTGAACGGGCACAGCGACGTCACCGGCGGCATGGTGAGCGGGGCGAAGGCGCTGCTCGCGCCGATCGAAAAGGCGCGGCGCCAGGTCGGCACGGTGATGGATCCGCATCCGGCCTATGCCCTCGGCCGCGGTCTGAAGACGCTGCCGCTGCGCGTCGCCCAGCACAACGCCAACGCCCGCGCCGTCGCCGACTTTCTCGCCGCGGACACGCGGGTGAGCCGCGTCTACTACCCGGGGCTGCCGTCGCATCCCGACCACGCGATCGCGAAGCGCCAGATGACCGGCTTCGGCGGCATGGTCACCTTCGATCTCGATGGCCGCTTCGATCGCGCCGAACGGGTCTACGACCGCCTGCAGATCGTCAAACGCGCCGCCAGCCTCGGCGGCATCGAGAGCCTGATCAGCCTGCCGGTCATTACGTCGCAGTGGGGCCACACCGACGAGCAGCTGCACGCCGCGGGTGTGACGCGCGGCATGCTGCGGCTGTCGGTCGGCCTCGAAGACGCCGCCGATCTGATCGCGGATCTGGATCAGGCTTTGGGTTAGAAGGTAGAAGGTAGAAGTTAGAAGGAAAAACTTGAAAGGAAGAAGTACAGGGTTACTTCTTTACTTCCAGTTCCAACTTCTGACTTCTGCCTTCTAACTTCCCGACAGGCTCGTGCTGCAGGAACTCGTGCGCGAACGCCTGCAGCTTCGCGGTGACGGCGTCCGCCGGCAGCTCGCCGAACTTCTCGCGGAACGCGCGCAGCGGCACCACCGCCTTGGCCATCGCGCGGTGGCCGCCGGCGCTGCCGATGTCGGCGAAGAACCGCCGCACGAACTCACCGGCGTTCTTGGTGTACCCCAGGTTGCGCACCGACACCACCAGCGAATCGTTGACGATGCCGGCAATGACCGTCCATTTGACGTCTTCGAGCTGCAGGAAGAAATCGGCGACGTAGGGGATGAAGTCCTCGCGCGGCATCGCGCCGAGAAACGCGCAGAACACCTGGTCGGACAGGACCCCGCCCTGGTGCGCCTTCATCACGTACTCGAGCCGCTCGCTGGTGATTTCGGCCCCCTCCATCTTGCGGATCATCGCCGCGTCCGACAGCGGATAGAGATACGAGAACGCCTCGAGGTCGACCCGGTTGGTCGATCGATTGAAGAACAGCGTGTCCGACTTGATCGCGTAAAGCATCGCGGTCGCGGTGCGCTCCGAGATGTTGACGTCGACCGCGCGCAGGTGCTCCGTCAGGATGGTGGAGGTCGAGCCGTAGTCGGGACGGATGTCCTTGAACACCGCGGTGTAACCCGGCTGCTCGGGGTGATGATCGATGACGAGATCGACCCGGTCGATCATGCCGCCGAAGTAGTGCGGCTGGACGTCGACCATCGCGATCCGGTCGTACTCCTTGAGCGAGTCGTGGGTAATCGCCTCGACGTGGATGTCGAGCAGGTTCACCATCCGCAGATTCTCGGGGCGGGTCACCCCCTGGATCGCGCCGATGATCGCCGTGGTCTTGGTCCGGCGCAGGACGTTGCGCAGCGCCAGGCCGCTGGCCATCGCGTCCGGATCCGGATCGTTGTGCAGCATGATCAGGACGCGATCGGCGTCGCTGAAGTAACGCTGGTACTGCTGGACCCGGGCGCGCGTCAGCGATCGGCTGAACTCGGTCAGCAGCGGGCCGCCGAAGAGCTCGGACATCGACAGATATGCGACGTCCGGGAATTCGGTATGGAACTCGTCGGCGCGCTTGCCGGTCGCCGCCGTGCCGATGCCGAGGACGTAGACCAGCGCGCCGCCGGCGTCGCGCACCGCCTCGAGCAGTTTCTTAATCGAGCGCTTGCCGTTGTCTTCGATGATGACGCAGGTCGAGGGGCCGATATCCGCTTTGAGATAGGTGTCGGTCCGGCGGGGATCACCGACCGTCACCGTCACCCCCGCCTCATGGAGGCGGCGGGCGAGCGGACGGTTCTCGATGATGAACTCGACCTCGAAGCCCGGCAGCAGGATCTCGTCGAGCATCCTGATGACCAGTTCGTCCTGACAGACAGCTAGACACCGCATCAGCGTACCAACCCCAAATTATACGCCCCGCGGCGCTACCAGCGGACCTGCATGTAGCCGCCGAACGTCACGCCCGGGTTGTTGGTCATCTCGCGGAACCGGGGGGAATCGACGACCGAGATGACGTCGCGCGGGTTGAAGTGGTTCGTCAGGTTGAACACCTGCAGGCCGAGGTCCATCTTCCGGGTCAGGACGTCGAACGTCTTGAACGTCGTCAGGTCGATCGAGAAGTGCACCGGCAGCCGTTCGGTATTGAAGCCGCCGACGTAGTGCCGCGACATGTCCTGCACCGAGTACGGGAAGCCGGTGCGCCAGTCGACCGCCGGCGAGATCACGATCGCCTGCGGCAGCGTGAACGTCGCCCACGCGCGCAGCCGGTGCGGCACTTCGGCGATGCCCGGCGACTCGGTGTCGTTCGGCTCGAGCAGCGGCGCGTCGAGGTTGGTGAACATCGAGCCGAAGTCGTTCGACTCGGTGCGCGACCACGCCCGCACGTAGCTCACGAAGAACTGCGCATCGTCGCTCCACGCCTGGCGCACCGAGACCTGCAGCTCGCGATACTCGCTGACGCCGGCGCTCGCGAGCACCGCCTCGCCGCCGGCGCTGCCGACCATGACCGTGGGCAGGTGGGAGCCGTTGCGCGCACGTACCGTCGCCTGCGCTTCGAGCCCCGGCCGGATTTTGCGCTCGAGCTCGAGCGAGATGCCGTCGGCGCGCGGCAGGTCGAGCGTCCGCGCCACCGGGAGGTAGGTGTTGGAGGCGATCAGCGCGCCGGTTGTGCGGCTGAACGTCCGGTCGATCCGCGCTGGAAACTGGCCGAACGCCTGCGCGCCGAGCGGCGGCCGGCCGACGAACCGCCCCGCGCTGGCCTTGAGCGTGGTCCGCGAGTCGGCGTCGAGCGCATACCGCACGCCGACGCGGGGCGACGGCGTCACGCCGGATCCGGCCGAGTCGATCCGCAAATCGAGATCCAGCTGGAGCCGCGGCGACAAATCCCACAAGTCCCGGAACCCCGCCCCGCCGCGCGCATCGTCGGCCTCGATCGTCCGCGGCAGCGGCGCGAACTCGATCGACCGCGTCAGGCGGCCCAGGTCGTCTTCGATCCGGATCGCCTGGTGGGCCATATCGCTCGACATCGTCCGCGCCTGGATGTCGCCGCTGATCGACAGGTTGTGCGTGCCCCCCGCGGCGAGGCCCGATCGATCCCAGGTGATGGAGGCGGATGATCGTTTCCCCGAGGTGTCGACGGCGGAGAACCAGTTCTGCTGCCAGCCGTCGGGCCGCAGCACTGCGTCACCCGACCCGGCGGGCCTGATCGTGGTCACGTGGTTCATCAACCCGACGCGCAGCGTCAGCAGATCGCGCGGCCCGAGCACGAAGCGATCGACGATGCCGCCGAAGAGGTCGCGCGCATAGACGTCTGGCGCCGACTCCGGCTGCTGCAGCGGGCTCAGACCGGAGTACGAGCTCGTCGCCGGGAGGAACAGGCCCTCGAGTGTGACGGTGTTGGTCGGCGACAGATCGACGTCGATCCGGCCGAACGACACGATCCCGCTGGCGCCGACCGCGGGTGTGCCCGATTGCGTCGTGACGCCGGGCACCGGCACGCGCTCGAAATTCAGCTCGACCGAGGAGAAGTAACGGGCATGCGGGCCGGCGTGGCCGCTGACGTAGGCGCGCGGATAGAACGCCTCGATCCGGCCGAGCCCGTAGCGGGAGTTCAGCCGCGGCCGCGGGATGAACCCCTGGACGCCGGCGTGAAACGCGCCCGTGCCGGCAGTCGTCTCGATCGACGCCATCGACCCCAGCACGCCGCTGAAAGTCGCCGACACCGGCTCGCGGACCAGCGCCATGCCCTTCACGCTCTCGTTCGGCAGATCGATCGCCGACGTCAGCGTCACCGGATCGGTGACGTCGAAGCCGTCGATCCACAGCGCCGATTCGTGCGGCCTGGTGCCGCCGATCCTGAGCAGGCCGTCACGGCCGCGGACGACGGCGGGGAGCAGCGGCAACGACTGGAGGATGCGGGGCCGCGCCGCCGGCAGCCGCTGGGCGACCGCGGCGGTCATGGTGCTGCCGAGATGTTCCATCGACGATCCGGACGAAGTGAGCGCCGACGCCACGACTTCGGTCACGTCGGTGGCGTGCGCGAGGTTCAGCACGATCCGCTCGGCCGCGGTGCGCGCGACGCGGATCGTCTCGAACCCCTCGAGCGCCGCTTCGACCACGTCGGTCGCCGCGCCGGGAAGCAGCTCGAAGGTGCCGTCGCCGCCGGTAACGGTACTCTGGATGACTTGATCGCCGCGGTACACCTCGATCCGCGCGCCGGGCAGAGGAAGATTTGTTTGATCGAGGACGACCGGGCGAGTGGCCTGCGCCCCGGCCATCGAGGCTGTCGCCAGCAACACCACGAGCGTCATCGTGAGTCGTGCGCCCCGACAGGTCACGGAGGGATTATATGACCGTCAAGTTGCGTCGTGTCGCGTGAAGATGGGCCAAGCTCATTTGATGTCACTGGTGATACAGCCGCGGGATCAGGAGGGGAGGCCGGGGGCCGGGGCCGCGTCGAGCACCGCGCGCACCTTGGCGACGAGCGCGGCGCCCTGGAACGGCTTGTTCAGAAACATGGTGTGCTCGTCGATGACACCGCCCTGTCCGATGTTGGCGTTGACGTAGCCGGACATGAAGAGCGCCTTGAGCCGCGGGTACGTGCGCCGCATCTGCCGCACCATCTCCGGCCCGCTCATGTCGGGGAGGACCACGTCCGAGAGCACCAGCTGTACGCCGGCGCCGTGGTTCTGGATATAGGCGAGCGCGCCGGCCGGTGTGCCGACGCCGTGCACCGCATAGCCGCGCGGCCGCAGCACGCGGCAGACGAAGTCGCGCACCTGCGCCTCGTCCTCCACGACCAGCACGGTTTCCGAACCGTCATGCGAACCGGTGCGGGCGGGCATTTGTGTCGCGGCGTCCTCGGCCTCCGACGTGGTCGGAAAATAGACGGTGAACGTCGCGCCGCGTCCGGGTTCGCTCTCGAGCCAGATCGTGCCGCCGCTCTGCTGCACGATGCCGTAGACCGTCGCGAGCCCGAGTCCGGTGCCCTGACCCATCGGCTTGGTCGTGAAGAACGGCTCGAACACGCGTTTCTGGGTTGCGGCGTCCATGCCGTAACCGGTATCGGAGACCGAGAGCCGGACATAGGCGCCGGCCACCACTGACGGATGGGTGCGGGCGAACGCGTCATCGAGCAGCGCGTCGCAGGTATCGATGGTGAGCCGGCCGCCCGACGGCATCGCGTCGCGCGCGTTGACCGCCAGATTCATGATCACCTGTTCGAGCTGGCCCGGATCGATCTTCGCGTGATGCACATCGCTGCTGCTGGTGCGCAGATCGATCGATTCGCCGATCAGCCGGCGCAGCATCGGGGTCACCTGTGCGACCACGTCGCCGATGTGCAGCACCCGCACGGCGAGAATCTGCTTGCGGCTGAACGCCAGCAGCTGCCGCGTCAGCGTCGTTGCGGCCTCGGCGGCGCGCTGGATCTGGACGACGTCGGCGTGGCGCTGGTCCGGCTCGGCCAGACTCTCGGCGAGAAACTCCGCGAAGCCGCGGATCACCGTCAGCAGGTTGTTGAAGTCGTGGGCGATGCCGCCGGCGAGCTGGCCGATCGCGTCCATCTTCTGCGACTGCCGCAGCTGTTCTTCGAGCAGGCGGCGCTCGGTGATGTCGCGCGCCACCGCCACGAGGCCGATGATGTCACCCTGTTCGTCCCGTACACTGGACGTGGCGAGGCTGATGAAGAAGTCGGTGCCGTCGCGCCGCCGGTTCGGCAGCTCGCCCTTCCAGCCGTCGCGCCGCGATTCGCGCAGGATGTCGGGCCCGATCGCGGCACGTGTATCCGGCGATTGCACCAGAGCCGGCGTCTGGCCGAGCACTTCGTCGGCGCGGTAGCCGTACTCCCGCAGGAACGCGGCGTTCACGAAGGTGAACCGATCCTCGACGTCGGTGACGCTGACCATCTCGGTGGTCGACTCGAGTGCGTGGGCGAGCAGGCGCAGCCGTGCATCGGCGCGCCGCCGTTCGGTCATGTCGCTCAGGATCACCGACAGCCCGACGACGCCGCCGGCGGCATCCTTGATGGGGGACAGCGTCAGGGTGACCGGCAGGAGCGATCCGTCCCGGCGCCGGCGCACTGTTTCGCGCCCCCTGATGTGGTCGCCGTGCTGCACCCGGCCGATCAGCTCCAGGAGGTCGTCCTCGTGGCCGGGCGGATCGAGCAGCGCGCCGGACTGGCCGAGGATCTCGTCGGCGGCGTAACCGAGCAGCCGCGCCGCGCCGTCGTTCCAGCTCGTGATCATGCCGGCGGCGGTCGCGCCGAAGATCGCATCGTCTGAGCTGGAGACGATCGCGGCGAGCAGCCGGCGCGCCCCTTCGGCGTTGTGGCGCGCCACCCCGAGCGCGAGCGACGCGGCAATCGACCGCAGGCCCGCGGTGACCCCCTCCGGGAGCGGACGACCGGCCCACACCGTCATCATCCCGATCTCGCGTTCGTCGTCGAGCAGCGGCCAGCGGTCGGGTGGGCCGGTCGCCGGCTGTCGCGTGACGCTGGCGAGCGGTTCGACGCCGCCCGTCCGCACGTCGGTCACGGAGATCTGCACCGCGGCGAGCGTCAGGTTCATCGCGATCGCTTCGGCGCAGCTTTGCACGGATTCCTGGAGGCCGCGCGGCCGGTTGAGGGCGACGCCGACTTCGGCGAGCGTGGTCATGACCGCGGCGCGCTCGGTGAGCGCCGCCTCGCGAGCATCGAGGGCGCCGGCCATGGCGTTGACCGCGTCGCCGAGCTCGGCGATTCCGGAGACGCTGTCTTCGAGCTGGGTGCGGGCGGTGAGATCCCCCGCCGCAATGCGATCGGCGACGCCGCGCAGCGCCTTCACCGGGGCGAGCACCAGGAGGCTGCCGCCGAGAATGGCCACGCCGACACCGATGAGCGACATCAGGCCGAGGAGCGCGAGATACGTCCGGTAGGTGCGGTTGGCTTCGCGGAACGCGGTGTCGGACGCGATGCCCATCCCGAGATACAGCCCGGACACCAGCGCGGCGCGCACCGGCACGTTCACGAAGAACCGTCGCACGCCGTCGACACCGGTGCTCTCGCTCGAATAGTCGGCGGCGCCGCCGGCGAGTTCCTGGACCGGACGAGGATCCGGGACCTGGTGGCCGATCCAGCCGTCGCCGCGCGGCAGGCGGGCGAGGATGGTACCCGTGCCATCGAACAACGTGAGCACGCCGCCGGCCGGCAGATCGGCACGCGACATCACGCTGTCGAGCAGCGTCAGGTCCATCATCGCGACGATCACGCGTTCGACTTGTCCGCTGGCGTCGAGCAGCGGGTGGGCGACGACGATCGCCGGCGTGCCGGTGACGGCGCTGAACTGGTAGTCGCCGGTGGCGGTCGTCCGGGTTTGCATGGCGCGGTGGAACCAGACGCGGTCGCGCGCGTTGGCGAGCACGAGGCGGTCGGGCGGCGCGGTGGAGCAGAAGATGGTGCCGTCCGGGCGCGCCACCGTCAGTGCGAGATATCCGGGGTGCGCGCGCAGCACTTTCGGCAGCAGACCGTCGCACGGTTGCGGGTCGGCGTCGCGCATCTGGGGCAGCTCGGCGAGCGTCAGCAGGAGATTGCGGGCGCCGTTGAACACGCTCGCCTGCTGGTCCGCGGCCAGGCGGACGAGGCGGAGGTTGTCGGCGAGGATCAGATCGTGCGCGCGCTCCCTGGCGACCGACTGCGTGAATGCAATCGCGGCAATCAGGGGCGCGACCGCCGCCAGGGCGACCAGCTGCAGGCGCGAACGCAGGCGCGAGGGAAACAGTGTCATGGCGCGCGGTCTGAGACTATCCGCGGTGCGTCGGCCGACCTGTGCCGTTGTGCACACGCCGGCGCCCGCCGTTGCTCTGGGTCATTTGTCTGCGCGCGGGTGGCCGTGACTTTCGTAGACAACCTGGCGACGGCCGGCGCGCTGTCAACCGCTGCCGCGCGATCGCGATGATCGCGATTGCGGTGAGGGCCGCCTCCATCGCGGTGCGCCGCGCCGCACGCGTCAGCCCGTTCGAAGCTCTGCGCCAGCGCTAGCCCCTAGCCCGCAGCCCCTAGGCCCTAGTACTATGGCAAGTTCGTATGCCGTCCCTGTACGACCGCTTCAATCTGGTCTCCGACTTCTCGCTCGCCGGCGATCAGCAGCGCGCGCTCGGCGAGCTGGTCGAGGGGCTGGAGCGCGGCGACAAGCATCAGGTGCTGCTCGGCGTCACCGGTTCGGGCAAGACCTACACGATGGCGCAGGTCATTGCCAAAGTGAACCGGCCGACGCTGGTGATGGTCCACAACAAGACCCTCGCCGCCCAGCTCTACCAGGAGTTCCGGCACTTTTTTCCCGACAACGCCGTCGAGTATTTCGTCAGCTACTACGACTACTACCAGCCTGAAGCTTATGTGCCGCAGCGCGACCTTTTCATTGAAAAGGATTCCGCCATCAATGAGCACATTGAGCAAATGCGCCTGTCAGCCACCAAGAGCGTGCTGGAACGCCGCGACACCATCATCGTGGCAACGGTGAGCGCCATCTACGGCATAGGTGCGCCGGAAGATTACACACAGATGCGTTTCATCGCGCGCATCGGCGACAAGATGGGCCAGCGCGATGTGATCGCGCGCCTCATCCGCATGCAGTATTCGCGCAACGACCAGGACTTTGCACGCGGCACGTTCCGCGTTCGCGGTGACGTGATCGATGTTTTTCCGGCAGAGCATTCCGAGCTGGCGATCCGCATCGAGCTGTTTGACGACGAGATCGAAACGCTGTCGCTGTTTGTCCCGCTCACCGGCCGCATCCGCCAGAAAATTCCGCGTTTTG
>JAOBWF010000349.1 GCA_025463215.1 Acidobacteriota bacterium
CCTGGCCAGCGCAGTACCTGCGCGCGGCGCACCGCGACACACCGCCAAGATAGCGATCTGGCTTATCGGCCTTAGCGGCCTTTGCGTTCAAACGCTATCATCACAGCATGCGCGCGCTGCTGGTCGAAGACGATGCGACGATTGCGGAGTTCGTGGTGCGCGGCTTGCGCGAGGCGGGGTTTGCGGTCGATCACGTATCCGACGGCGAGGCCGGTCTGGCGGCGGCCTCGCAGGAGCCGTACGACGCGGCAATCGTCGACCTCATGCTGCCGAAGCGCGATGGGCTGTCGCTGATCGAGGCGCTGCGCGGGCGCGGAGTGGCGACCCCGGTCCTGATTCTCAGCGCGCGACGCTCGGTCGACGACCGGGTCCACGGGCTGCAATCGGGGGGCGACGATTACCTGACCAAGCCGTTCGCGTTCGCCGAGCTGCTCGCCCGGGTGCAGGCGCTGGTGCGGCGGGCGACCCGATCGCCGGACCCGACCACGCTGGCGGTGGAGGACGTCGTCCTCGATCTGCTGTCGCGCAAGGTGACGCGCGCCGGAAAACCGCTCGATCTCCGGCCGCGCGAGTTCACCCTGCTCGAGTTCCTCATGCGCCACGCGGGACATGTCGTCTCCAAGACGATGATCCTGTCGCACGTGTGGGAGTACAACTTCGATCCGCAGACCAACGTCGTCGACGTCCTGGTGAGCCGGCTGCGCGAGAAGATCGATCGGCCGTTCGAGAAGAAGCTGCTGCACACGGTGCGCGGCGTGGGCTATGTCCTCCGAGCGTAGGACCTTCGGCCTGCGGCTCGCGCTCTGGTACGCGACGCTGTTCGTGTCGAGCGCGATCGCGATCGTCTTCGTCACCTACTACCTGACCGCTTCGTCTCTGGCGCAACGCGACCATCAGATCATCAACGGCAAGCTCGGCGACTACGCCGCGGCGTACCTGCGCGGCGGCGTCCGGGTGCTGGCCAACACGGTGCGGGCGGAGCAGCAGGTCGCGCCCGAGCGGCTCTTCGTCCGGGTCGTCGACCGCGGCGTCGAGTCGGTCGTGCTCAGCAACAACGAGGGCTGGGATCCGGCGAAGATCGAGATCGTCTCGGCGACCCTGGCCGACGGCACGCTCGTTCAGGTGGGGAAGAGCACCGAGGCGCGCGACGATCTGCTGTCGCGGTTCCGGGCCACGCTCGGGTTCGTGACGCTCCTGATCGTCGTCATCGCGCTGACCGGCGGCTGGGTCGCGACCCAGTCGGCGCTGTTCCCGATTCGCCGCCTCACCCTCGCGGTGCAGCGGATCAGCCGCACCGGCCGGACCGACGCGCGCGTGCCGCTCGAAGGCACCGGCGACGCGATCGACGAGCTGACGTCGCTGTTCAACACCATGCTCGACAAGATCGAGGGTCTGGTGACGGCGATGCGCGGCGCGCTCGACAACGTGTCGCACGATCTCCGCACGCCGCTGACCCGGCTGCGCGGCACCGCGGAGATGGCGCTCGCGTCGCCGCCGTCAGGCGATCCGGCGCAGCAGGTCGAGCACTACCGCGAGGTGCTGGCCGACTGTGTCGAGGAGTCGGATCGCGTGCTCGTCATGCTCAATACGCTGATGGACATCTCCGAAGCGGAGAGCGGTACCATGCAGCTGCGGCGTGAGCCCGTGCCGCTCGGCGAGGTCGTCACGCGCGCCATCGACCTGTACCGCGATGTCGCCGATGCGAAGGGCGTGGCGTTGACGGCGGTTGCCTCGGACGATGTGATCGTGACCGCCGATCGGACGCGGCTGGAGCAGGTGGCCGCGAATCTGATCGACAATGCCGTCAAATACACGCCCGCCGGCGGCCAGGTCGGCGTCGAAGTGAAGCGTGACGGCGAGGCCGCCCTGCTGCGCGTGCGGGATACCGGCCCGGGCATCCCGCCCGACGAGCTGCCGCGGATCTTCGACCGCCTCTTCCGCGGCGATACCAGCCGGACGGAACGGGGCCTCGGCCTCGGCCTCAGCCTCGTCAAGGCGATCGTCGAAGCCCACGCCGGCAGTGTCGAAGTCGAAAGCGAGCCCGGCCGCGGCGCGGCGTTCACGGTCCGGCTCCCGACCAGCCCCTAATCCACAATGCGTAATGGACAATCCGTAATCCCCAATCCGCAATCCGTAACCCTTTCACGTTTGTAATCTCCCTGTAACGGCCCCGCAAGGCTCCGCGCCGTCTTAGTCCGTAGAATCGATTACAGATTCTCGAAAGGACGGAGAGACGGACATGAAGAAAACATTACTGGCGGTACTGGCGGCGGGCGCGCTCACGACCGGCGCGGCGTGGCACGGTCTGGCAGCGGCAGATACGCAGAAATCCGACACGCCGAAGGCGGCGACCATCTCGACCCCGATCACGCATGGCGTCGCCGGCGGCCGCGACTCCTACGCCGATGTCGTCGGCCTCGCGGCGCCGGCGGTCGTCACCATTCGCACCGAGGGCAAGGCGAAGATCATGCCGACGATGTTCCAGGGCGGCGACGGCGCGGACGGACAGGACGGGCAGGACCCGAGCGATTTCCTGCGCCGGTTCTTCGGCGATCAGTTCGGCGGCGGCGGCCAGCGCGGCCAGCGGACGCCGCGCACGCAGCGCGTGCCGCGGCAGCGGGCGCTCGGCTCCGGCGTCATCGTGACGACCGACGGCTACATCCTCACCAACAACCATGTCGTCGAGAACGCGGACGAGATCAAGGTCGACCTGACCGACGATCGCACCCTGACCGCAAAGCTGGTCGGCACCGACAAGGCGAGCGATCTCGCGCTGTTGAAAGTGACCGCCGGCGACCTCCACCCGATCGCGATCGGCAACTCCGAAGGCGTGCGGGTGGGCGATGTCGTACTCGCGGTCGGTAACCCGCTCGGCGTCGGCCAGACGGTGACGATGGGGATCATCAGCGCCAAGGGGCGGTCGACAACCGTGGGCGACGGCGGCTACGAGGACTTCCTCCAGACCGACGCGCCGATCAACCACGGCAACTCCGGCGGCGCGCTGGTCAATACCCGAGGCGAGCTGGTCGGCATCAACTCGCAGATCCTGTCGAGCAACGACGGCAATATCGGCATCGGCTTCGCGATTCCGTCGAACATGGCGAAGAACGTGATGGAGCAGCTGCGGACCAAGGGCTCGGTGACCCGCGCGCAGCTGGGCGTCAAAGTGCAGAGCGTGACTCCGGAGCTGGCGGAAAGCCTCGGTCTCAAGCAGGCGACCGGCGCCATCGTGAGCGACGTGACAGAAGGCAGCGCCGCGGAGAAGGCCGGCGTCAAGCGCGGTGACGTCATCCAGTCGTTCAACGGCGTGCCGGTGCACGACACCAACACGCTCCGCAACCGCGTCGCGGAAGCGGGCCCGGGCTCGAGCGCCGAGGTCGTTCTCGTGCGCGACGGCAGCGAGAAGCGGCTCACGGTGAAGCTCGATCAAGCGGAGCCGGCGAAATCGGCACGGCTGCGCGACACGGACCCGGGTGCGAGCGACGACAAGACCGCGCTCGGCGTGGCCGTCGCACCGCTGACGCCGGAACTGGCGGCGCGGGCGCGCGCGCCGAAGAACGCGCATGGCCTGCTGGTCGAGGACGTCAACCCGGACGGCCGCGCGGCGGCCGCGGGAATTCAGGCCGGCGACGTGATTCAGGAAGTGAATCGCCAGGCGGTGACGTCGGTCGACGATCTGAAGGCGGCGCTCAAGAAGTCGAGCGACAAGACGACGCTGGTGCTGATCAGCCGTCAGGGCGCCAGCCTGTTCCTCACGGTGAAGCCCGTGAATGGCTAATGGCTAATGGCTGATGGTTATGGGTGATAGTTGATGGGCCCATAGCCATTGGCCATCAGCCATGGTTTAACGTCCCAACAACTCTCCGAGCGGCTGCAGCGGCTCGATGTGATCCGCTGCAGCCTTGATCGCGACCATGATCGGGATCGCCAGCACCAGCCCCCAGACATCCCATAGCCAACCCCAGAACAGTACCGACACGAACACCGCCACGGTGTTCAACTCACCTGCGCGTCCCGTCAGCCACGGCGAGATCACGTTGCCTTCCAGTGCGGCGATCGCGCCGGCGATGACGGTCGCCCAGACGGCCATCCCCATCGTGTGGAACTGGACGAAGGCGGCGACCGCAATCAACGCGACAGCGGCGGCGGGACCGATGAACGGCATGACATTGAGGAGGCCGGCGATCACGCCGAGCAGCAGCGCATCGCGGATGCCGAGTGCCCACAGTCCGAGCCCGGTGGCGCCGGCGACGATCGCGCTGATCAGGACGCGGGCGACGAGATAGCGTTCGATCTGGCGATCGATCGCCTTGATCACGTCGTGCGTCACCTTCTGCCTGGCGCGCGGGCCGGCGATCGCGATCAGCTTGCGCTTCAGTGTTTCGCCGGTAAGCAGGAGCAGCAGCGTCAGCAGCCCGATCGCGCTCAGTTGCGCCACGATCCCGGCCACTGCCGGGAGCGAGCCGGCGAGATAGCCGCGCAGGTTGAACGGGGCCGACACCGCCACGACACGCCTGATCCCCCCTGCCCGCGGCCCCCCCTTTTCGCCGAGCGTCGCCTCGAGGTCGATCGCGGCGTGCTGCAAGTGCTCGAGCGGTCCGGGAGCCGTGGGCGCATCCGCGCCGCGGCGCGCGTCCTCGATCGACTGTGTGAGATCGCGGGCGGTTGCCGGCAGGGTCTGGATGAAACCGGCGACTCGGTGCCGCGCCATCCGGCCAGTGGCCGCGACGGTCGCCAGCAGCGACACCGATAAGACGATGATCGCGCAGCCGCGCGTCAGCCGGCAGCGGGTCAGCAGGGCGACAATCGGTTCGAGCGCGTAGGCGAGCAGCACGCTGACCAGCATCGGGGCGAGCCACCTCGCCCCCAGCCGCAGGGCGAGCAGAGAGACGGCGGATGTCAGGACGGTGATCGCGACTGTGCGGACGTGGACGCGGCCGGTCGCCGCGGGGGCGTCGGCCGACACGCTGCTCAGCTCATCCATGCGCACGGTTGAAGTCGCAAGGCAGGTGCCAAGCGATCGACATGTTCGTACCTCGCGCTCGAGTTCCGTAACTCGCGGTGTGCGGATTCAGCCTTTTCCACGGGTACTTGCAGGCACCGTTGATGCACGCATCAAATAGCGGATGCGCAAGCCGCACGTCGCCATTTCGGTGCTGGTGGTTGATGACGATCGCGACGCGCGCGCGATGTATCGCATGTACTTGATGCACGTCGGCTGCAAAGTGCGCACGGCGCGCGACGGCCACGCCGCCATCACCAAGGCCAACGCCTGGGCGCCCGACGTCATCGTCATGGACCTGGCCATGCCGCGGCTGGACGGGTGGACCGCGTCGCGCTGGCTGAAATCATCGCCGGCGACGGCGCACATCCCGATCATCGCCCTGTCGGCCGCCCTGGCCGCGCGCGAGCACGCGCGCGAGGCCGGCTGCGACGGCTTTCTCGCCAAGCCATGTCAACCCGATTTGCTCTGGTGGGAAATCCGCGCGCTGCTGCACCCCGAGGCCTGAGCTACCATAGCGGCCCATGGATCTGGGCCTGACGAACAAAGTGGCGATGGTCGGCGGCGCGAGCAAGGGCCTCGGCTTCGCCGTGGCACGCGCGCTCGCGGCCGAGGGGGCGCACGTCGCGATCGCGTCGCGCGATCAGGACGGGATCGAGCGCGCCGCGGCGGCGATCAACGCGCAGAGCGGCGGCCGGGCGCTGGCGGTCCCGGCGGACCTCAGTAAGGCCGACGCGATCACGCGCTGGGTCGCGGCGACCAACGATCGCTTCGGCGGCGTCGACCTGCTGTTCGCCAACACCGGCGGTCCGCCCGCAGGCACCGTCCTCAGCTTCGACGACATGGCGTGGCAGAACGCGTTCGAGCTGCTCCTCCTCAGCGTCGTCCGGTCGGTGCGTCTGGTGGTGCCGTCGATGCGCGCGCGCGGCGGCGGCGCGATCCTCGTGGGTACGTCATCGACCGTCAAGGAGCCGGTCCCGAATCTGGCCCTGTCGAACGTGATGCGGGCCGGCGTCACCGCGCTGGTCAAGACGCTGTCGCTCGAGCTCGCGGCCGATCACATCCGCGTCAACTCGCTGCTGCCGGGACGGATTGCGACCGATCGATTGACGTATCTCGACGAGGCGAACGCGACCAAGGCGGGGATCACCGCCGAGGAGCAGAAGCGGCGCGCGATGGCGGCGATCCCGGCGGGACGCTATGGGGAGCCGGACGAGTTCGGCCGGGCCGGCGCCTTTCTGCTGTCCGACGCGGCATCGTATATCACCGGCGCGGCACTGCAGGTCGACGGCGGTCTGCTGAGGGGACTTCTGTGACCGCGATGTTGCGGATGGCGGATGGCGGACTGCGGATTCAGAAATCCACCATCGAACCCTCAATCCAATCCACAATCCGCACTCCGTACTCCGCAATATGAGCGTCGCCCGCCGCCTCCTCCTCGCACTTTCGACGAACCGCTGGCTTCGTGAGCGGGCAACGCGCACGCCGTTCGTGCGGCGGTCGGTGTCGGCCTTCATGCCGGGCGAGCGGCTCGAGGATGCGATGGCGGCCGCGTCCGTGCAGGAAGCGCGCGGCGTCAACACCATCTTCACCAAGCTTGGCGAGAACCTGACCCGTGTCGAGGACGCGGAGGAGGTGACGCGGCATTATCTCGACGTCCTGGACAGGGTGCAGGGAGCGGGTCTGCGGGCCCAGATCTCGGTGAAGCCGACGCAACTCGGGCTCGATCTCGACAAGGAGCTGTGCTTCCGGAATCTGCAGCGCCTGGTCGACCGCGCCGGCGAACGCGACAACTTCGTCTGGATCGACATGGAGGGTTCGCCGTACGTCGATCCGACGCTCGATCTGTTCCGCCGCACGCGCGCGCGCTCACCGCGGATCGGCGTCGCCCTGCAGGCGTATCTCTATCGCACGAAAGACGACGTCGAGTCGCTGGTGCCGCTCGGCGCGGCGATCCGCCTGGTGAAGGGGGCGTACCTGGAGCCGGCGTCGATCGCGTACCCGAAAAAATCGGACGTCGACGAAAACTTCTACGCCCTGTCGTGCCGTCTGCTGGCCGGCGATGCGCGCGCGGCCGGCGGGCTGCTGCACATGGCGACGCACGATCCCGTGCTGGTCGATCGCCTCACCGCGTTCATCGACGCACAGGCGGTCCCCACGTCCGCCTACGAATTCGCGATGCTCTACGGCATCCAGCGACCGCTGCAGCAGCGTCTGGTTGCATCGGGCCGCCCGCTCCGCGTCCTCGTGGCCTACGGCGAGTACTGGTTCGCCTGGTACATGCGCCGCCTCGCCGAACGCCCCGCCAACGTCTGGTTTGTGGTCAAAAACGTATTTAGGTAGCGGCTGGGCGCCAAGGAGCTGGGTGCGAGGGCGATCAAATTGCGCCAGCGGGCGAGGCTGTTCGCCGCGGCGCGAACGCAAATATCCAGTCGACCAAACGTCCGCCGGGGCGGCGGAGTTTCCGGAACCGTCGCACGGTCTTCATCGATCCGACGGCTTGCTCGACCAGTTTCCGTTTGCGTTGGCGGAGCTCGTAGCCGCGTGTCGCGGCGTGCGCGCGTCGATGGCACTGCCGCCGCGTGCCGTTGATCTTGCCAGCACCCAGCGCCTAGCTCCTGCTCTGAAAGTCCCGCACTACAATATCGGCATGAGATCTTCGCGACTGCTTCTCGGCGTTGTCTCCGCGTGCCTGCTCGCCGTCCCGCTCTTCGCGCAGCGGCGCGGGGGCGCGCAGCCCGACGGCCTGGCGTTCCGGTTCCTTGGTCCGGTCGTCGGTAACCGCGTCGCCTCGATCGCCGGCGTCCCCGGCGATCCCTCGATCTACTACGCCGGTGCCGCGTCGGGCGGGGTGTGGAAGACCACTGACGGCGGCACCCGCTGGCTGCCGGTGTCCGACAGCATGCCGGTCGCGGCGATCGGCGCGCTCGCGGTCGCACCGTCGGATCCGAGTGTGGTGTGGGCCGGCACCGGCGAAGCGTGGGCGATCCGCGACAGCGATGTCATCGGCGACGGGATCTACAAGTCGACCGACGCCGGCAAGACCTGGACGCACATGGGGCTCGACGACACCGGCCGGATCGGCCGCATCCTCGTCCACCCGACCAACCCGGACATCGTGTTCGCGTGCGCAATCGGCCGGATCACCGCGCCGCAGCAGGAGCGCGGCGTGTTCCGCACGATCGACGGCGGCCAGCACTGGGATCGCGTGCTCTTCGTCGACGAGAACACCGGCTGCTCGGGGCTGTCGATGGACGCCAAGAACCCGCGGACGATCTGGGCGGGGACCTGGCAGGTCGAGATGCACCCATGGGCGATGCTCAGCGGCGGCCCCGGCAGCGGCATCTACGTCTCGCGCGACGGCGGCGCGAAGTGGACGAAGGTCGAAGCGGCGGGTCTGCCGAAATCGCCGCTCGGCAAGATCGACGTCGCGGTCGCGCCGACCGACTCGAACCGCGTCTATGCCCTGATTCAAACCAAGGATCAGGGATCGGTGTGGCGTTCCGACGATGGCGGCGCGACCTGGCGCGTCGTGAACTGGTCGCGTGAGCTGATCGGACGGGCGGGGTACTACATCCACCTCGCGGTCTCGCCGGCCAACGAAGACGAGATCCTGATCTCCAACAGCTCGTTCTTCCAGTCGGTCGACGGCGGCCAGACCTTCCGCAGCGTCAACTGGGGCGGCGACAACCACGACATCTGGTGGGATCCGAAGGACGCGGATCGCTTCGCGATCACGCACGACGCCGGCATCACCCTGACGACGCAGCACGGCCGGAGCACGCAGCGCGTGCAGCTGCCAATCGGGCAGATGTATCACGTGACCGTCGACACGCAGGTGCCGTACTACGTGTATTCCAACATGCAGGACGACGGCACGATGCGGGGCGCGGCGGTCGCCTCGGAGGGCGCCGGCGCCGGCTACAACGGCTCGGGTAATACCTGGGACCAT
>JAOBWF010000359.1 GCA_025463215.1 Acidobacteriota bacterium
CTGTTTTCTCTTTTTCTGATGGCTCTGCTGTGTCCCGCTGACATTCCGGCGACGATCGCCGGCGCGCGGCGATTCGTCGCGCGCATTCCGTGGCGGCGGTGCTCGCCCTACGGCGCGACGGTGGCGACCGGCGTGGCGCTGTTCGCGGCGCGCACCTGGTGGTTCACCGGCGTGTTCAGCCTGTTGTACGGCACCAGTCTGAAGAACAACGACACCGGCCTGCGGCTCCGGACCATCGCGACCGCGGCGCCGTGGCAGAAGATCGGACACAGCCTGAGCTCGCTGATCTGGATGAACGAGCCGCCCCATCCCGATCCGCGCGCGCTGTTCGTCGCCGCGGGGGTCTGCGCGGCGGCCGTTGCGCTGTGCCAGGTGCCGCGGCTGCGTCAGCTCCCGTTGGCGCTGGTGATTGTCACGCTCGGCGGCTGTGCGAGCGCGTTTCTGGTGCACACGCACAACTATCCGGGCCGGATGTCGATTCACGTCGTGCCGTTCGCGGTCGCCGCAGTGGTGCTGGCGGTCGACCGTCTGACATCGTCGCGCACGGCGATCACGACCGGCGTCAAGACTCCGGTGACCGCATGACCAAGGGGGCCTCGCGGTCACCGCTGCCGCGGCGCCGGCGCGTCGCCTACGCGCTGACGGCCGCGGCGATCGCGGTCGGCATGTCGCTGCTCGCCCTGCTCGCGATTGACGTCTACCTCCACGGCAAGTTCGAGAAGTCGGCGGGCTTCAACATCTGGGGATATCGCGGCCCCGCCGTCGGGCGGAAGGCGGCCGGCGAATACCGGATCGCCGTGCTCGGCGGCAGCGCGGCGTACGGCTACGGCACGACGTGGGATGAAGCGATCCCGGCAGCGCTCGAGCGCCAGCTTTCGGGGCGCCCGGCTGGGCCGGTCCGGCGCTTCACGGTCGTCAATCTCGGCTACAACAACGAGGGCGCCTATTCGTTCAAGCCGACCCTCGAGGACTATGCCTCGCTGCACTACGACCTGGCCTGCCTCTACGAGGGCTACAACGATCTGATCGGCGACCCGGCCGCGCCCAACGTCGCGGTCTTCCGGCACGACTCTCCCGTGTTCCGCCTCACCGGCTACATGCCGATCTTTCCGATCGTGTTCAAGGAGAAAGCGGCGGCGCTGGCGCACGGCGATGCGGGCGCGCTCTATCGGGCACCCGACAAGACGGTGTTCCACGCGAGCGTGGCGGCACGGGCGGCGGCCGGCGTGCTCGACGCGACCGCGTCGGTTGGCCAGTCGCTGGAGCGGCAACTCGGGAAGGTCGCCGTCGAGCCGCCGCATGTCGTCGACGTGGATCAGTCGACAGGCTGCAAGACGCCGTGGCAGCAGTACTGCCGGTCGACTCTGAAGGCGGTGGACTATGCGCTGCAATCCGGTGCGCGCGTGCTGGTCGCGACGCAGCCGTATGCCATGGTGTCGCCGTATGTTCGGCAGCGGCACGTCGAGCAGCAGGCCGAAATGGCGGCGATGCTGCAGCGCCGGTTCGGCGGCGATGCGCGCGTCGCCTACGTGAACCTGGGGCCGCTGATCGACTTGGGCGATCCGTCGCTGTCGTTCGACCACATGCATCTGACGCCGGCGGGCAACCTCCGCGTCGCGGCCGCGCTGGTCGACCCGGTGCTGAAGCTCGCCGCCGAACGGTCAGGTGGGAGTGCGCCTTGAGCACGCCGCGGATGTGCGCGGTCCTGTTTGCGGTGTTCGTGGTCGCGTTGCTCGCGATCGCACGGCTGTCGCCCTCGCCCGGCCGCGTCACCGACCGCGGCATCTACGAAGCGTCGGCGGCGCAGGTGATCGTCACGGACTGCTCCGACCTCCAGTGTTTTCGCGTGCTGGTGCCGTGGACGCTGCGGCTGTTCCCCGGCTCGTCCGAGCGGCGCTGGAAAGCGTATGCCGCCGTCTGCAATGCGGCGGCGGCCGCCGCGCTGTTTCCGCTGAGCCTGGCGTTCGGCCTCGGCCGGCGCGCGGCGCTGATCGCCGCCGCCCTGTCGGCCGCTGGTTTCGGATCGCTGTACACGCTGCACGACCCGTTCACCTCGGATTCGCTGATGTTCGCGCTCGGACCGGTGCTGACGTATCAGCTCCTCATGGACCGGATTGCCGTGGCCGGCGTGATCGCCGTGATCGGCGTCACAGCCAAGGAGTTCGCCGCCGCGCCGCTGTACGCGTTCGCCGGCTGCGCGTTCCTCGAGCGCCGCTGGCTGACGGCGCTGCGCGCGACTGTCGCGGCCAATTTCGCGTTCCTCACGTGGGTCGCGCTTACCGTGTCGTTGATGCTCGGCGTGCATTACACGTGGGGCCGCAACGGCGTCGGGTCGGCCAATTTCGCGGAGGGAGCGGCGCTGGCGATGTGGCTCCGTGAGCAGAGCGCGCGCGGCATCGCATCGGCGATGTTCAACGAGTTCGGCGCGCTCTATCTCCTGGTGCCCGTCGGGCTGTTCGCCGCTCCCCCACGTCTGCGCCGGCTCGCGCTCGTGTCGGTGCCGATCGCCGCGATCTTCTGCATCGCCCAGCAGCCCGATCGCGCGCTCTGGAATTTTCACTACCTGATCGTGCCGCTCGCGGCGATCGTGCTCGCCGCCGTGCCGCCCGCGCTCGCGTGGGGGACCGTCGCGCTGTTCTTCGTCGGCAACTTGCGCGTGGCCGCGCAGCTGCCGATCCCCTTCGTCGCGCACCTCGCGATTGCTGGTTCACTGGTGCTGGCCGCCGCGGCCATCGTCCTCGCGATGAAAGGCGGAATGCACCGCCGATTGTCGTGCCCGGAAGCCGTGGCCTGGCGATGACGCGCTCGCTCGCATTGGCCATCGCCGTTCAAGCCGCCATGGTCGCGGCAATCGGCCTCGTGGTCCTCGATATGCGCGCGCACAACAGGGTCGAACGCCTCGGCGGCGTCAACGTCTGGGGTTATCGCGGCCTCGAGCTGGGCGCGAAGCGGACCAACGAAATCCGCATCGCTGTCTTCGGCGGTGACCTCGCATTCGGATGGGGCGTCGCCTCCGACGAGACGATGGCGAGCTATGTCGCCCGGCTGGTGAGCATCGAAATGAACCGGTCGGGACGCCGGTCGCGCCTGATCACGCCGATCGTCGCCGCCGCGCGCGGGATGCGCGCCGACGAATACGGCGGGTGGATCCGGCACTTCCGCGGCCTGCAGCCGGACATCGTGTGCGTGCTGCCCGACGAACCGGGCCACGCCCTCGATTCCGAGCGGTTCCTGCCCGATCGCCGGTCGGTTGTATTCGCCGCGAGCGGCTATGCCCCGATCCTGCCGCTGGTGGTTCGCGAAAAAAGCGCGGTGACGCACTCCGCGCTGCTTGGCGCCGCCGCCCGACTGCTCACTGCCGCCGACGTTCAGGTGGCCGATGCCGCCGACGCGCCGGCCGATCGGCCCGACCCGATCGGTGCCGCGATCGCCGCCGCACGACAGGTCGCGACGACCGGCGTGCTCCTCGTCTTGCCGCCGCGCTGGGCAGATGCCACGTCGGGGCTGCCCGCCGAGGATCGCGGCATGCGCATCGTCAGGCTCGCGGGCGATGCGCGAATGCTCAGTCCCGAGCTTCGCCTGGACGGCTATCACTTCAGCGCCGGCGGTCATTCGCGCGCCGCAGACACGGTGGCCCCGATCGTCCTCGAGCAGCTGCGGACAGGGGAAGGCGCCGCTCGATGACAGCCCGGCGGACGGTCAACCAGGAGCGGTCGTTCGGCGTCTCGGTTGGGCTCGTACTCTGCGCGATCGCCATCGCGTTGTGGTGGCGCGGCCGGCCGTTGCGGGCGGAGATTCTCGGCGCGACCGGCGCGTTCCTTCTGATCGCAGGGCTCGTCTACGCGCCGATCCTGAAGTACCCGAGCCGCGTCTGGTGGCGCGGATCGCGAGTGCTCGGCCACGTCAACGCGCGTGTGCTGCTGACACTGTTCTTTGCGCTGGTCTTCGTGCCCGTCTCGGCGGTGTGGCGGCTGACCGGCAAAGATCCGCTCGCGCGCCGTCGGTCGAGTTGGCGCGGCTGGACGCCGTACCCGGCGCGCTACCGCGATCCCAAGCATTACCAGCGCATGTTCTGAATGCGAAGCAGGGCGACATGAGTAAAGGCCGCGTCTTCTCCGACTTCTGGCAGTTTCTCCGCGAGGAGAAAAAATACTGGCTGGTGCCGATCGTCGTGGTCTTCATCCTGTTCGGCCTGCTGATCGTGTTTTCGCAGTCGAGCGCGGTCGCGCCGTTCATCTACACCTTGTTCTAGTTGTCAGTGCCTGTCCGGATCCTCGGCCTCTCGGCGTATTACCACGACTCGGCCGCCTGTCTGCTCGAAGACGGCCGCATCGTCGCGGCGGCGCAGGAGGAGCGCTTCACGCGCAAAAAGCACGATGCCGGCTTTCCATCGCGCGCGGTCGAGTACTGCCTGCAGGAAGCGGGCATCGGCACGGATCAGATCGACCACGTCGCGTTCTATGAAAAGCCGCTCGTCAAGTTCGCGCGCCTGCTCGAAACATACGTCGCCTGCGCGCCGCGCGGCCTGCGCTCATATCTGACCGCGATGCCGGTGTGGCTCAGCGACAAGCTGTGGATGGCCGACGACATCAGCAGTCGCCTCGAGGGGTACGAAGGCACGGTGCTGTTCGGCGAGCATCACGAGTCGCACGCCGCCTCGGCATTCTATCCGTCCCCATTCGAGGACGCGGCGGTCGTCACCATCGACGGCGTCGGCGAGTGGGCCACATCCTCGATCGGCGTCGGCCGCGGCCATCGCCTCGACATGCTCCACGAGCTGCGGTTTCCGCACTCGCTCGGCCTGCTGTATTCGGCGTTCACCTACTTCACCGGTTTTCGCGTGAACTCGGGTGAGTACAAGGTGATGGGGCTCGCCCCGTACGGCGAGCCGAAGTACGTGAAAGCGATCAAGGATCATCTGCTCGACATCGGCGACGACGGCGCGTTGTGGATGAACATGGAGTACTTCACCTACCCGCACGGTCTGACGATGACCGGCGGCCGGTTCGAGGCGCTGTTCGACGGTCCCGCGCGCAAGCCGGAAGACAAGCTCACGCAGCGCGAGATGGATCTCGCGCGATCGATTCAGGACATCACCGAAGAGGTGATGCTGAAGATGACCGCCTACGCGCGCCGGGAGACCGGGATGCGCGACCTCTGCCTCGCCGGCGGGGTGGCATTGAACTGCGTCGGCAACGGCCGGATCCTCCGAGACAAGGCGTTCGACCAGATCTGGATTCAGCCGGCGGCGGGGGACGCCGGCGGCGCGCTCGGCGCGGCGATGAGCGTCTGGCATCGCTATCTCGATCGGCCGCGGGTCAGCGCCGAAGCGGCGGGCACGTGGGAGCGGCCGTCGACCGTCAGCGGCCGGATGCCGCGCTACGCCGACGCGATGCGCGGCTCCTACCTCGGTCCACGAGCCACCGAAACCGGGATCCAGCGATTTCTCGAGGCGCATGGCTGTCCCGCCACGCGCGTCGATCCGGCTGCGCTCGCCGATCGTGTCGCGGCGCTGCTCGCGGACGAGAAGGTGATCGGCCTGGTGCAGGGACGCATGGAGTTCGGCCCGCGCGCGCTCGGCGGCCGTTCGATCCTCGGCGACGCGCGATCGCCGAAAATGCAGTCGGTGATGAACGTCAAGATCAAGTTCCGCGAGTCGTTCCGGCCGTTCGCGCCCGCGGTGCTGCGCGAGCATGTCGCCGAATGGTTCGACCTCGACGCCGACAGCCCGTGCATGCTGCTGGTCGCCGACGTGCTCCCGACGCACCGGCTCCCGGTGCCGGACGTCGCCGACGCGCTCTGGGGCATCGAGAAGCTCAACGTGCCGCGCTCGACCGTGCCGGCGATCACGCACGTCGACTATTCGGCGCGCGTCCAGACGGTCCGACGCGAGACCAACCCGCTCTACTACGACATCATCGACGCGTTCAACCGGCGCACCGGCTGCCCGATCATCGTCAACACCTCGTTCAACGTCCGCGGCGAACCGATCGTGTGCACGCCGGAAGACGCCTTCCGCTGCTTCATGCGCACGGACATGGACGTGCTCGTGCTCGAGAACTTCATCCTCATGAAGAACGAGCAGACGCCGCTCGCGGCCGACGAGTCCTGGCGCATGGAGTTCGCGCTCGATTGATCCCGGTTGTGCTGGTCTCGATCCCGCACGGCGGCGCCGCGGGCAACGTGCTGCGCACCGGGCTGGTGGACAGCCTGCTGTCGGCTCATCCCGAGGCGGAGGTCGTCATCCTGTCGCCGCTGGTGAAGGATCCCGGCTTCGTCCTGGAGTTCACGCGGGATCGGGTCCGATTCGAGGATCTGCCGCCGCATCGGCCGGCCGGGCTCGAAGGGCGGCTGATGGCGCTGATCCAGGCCAGCTACATCGATTCGGGCGTCACCGAGTCGGTGAAGATCAGGCGCCAGGAGGCGGTCGCCAAGAAGACCATCCGCTGGATTCGTGCCAAGCGGCTGCTCGCCGGCGCGATCGCGCCGTCGATCGTGCGGAAGCCGACGCGCTACGACGTCATCGATCGCCGCATCGCGCATCCGTGGGCCGATCGTCTGTTCGATAGGTACCAACCGAAACTGCTCGTGACCTCCAACCCGGGACTGATCTTTTCCGAGATTCCACTGCTGCGCACCGCGGTGCGGCGCCGCGTGCGATCGATGGCGGTCGATCCGAGCTGGGACAACTTCACCAACAAGCTGATCCCGGTCCGCCGCGTCAATCGCTTGGTGGTGTGGAACGATCTGATGAAGCAGCAGGCGATCGAGCTCCACGGCTATGAGCCGGCCGACATCCGCGTCGCCGGCACGCCGCAATGGGATCTCTATTTCCGCCCCGGCACACTGATCTCGCGCGCGGAGTTCTGCGCGGCGATCGGCGCCGATCCGGGCCGCAAGCTGGTGACGCTGACCACCACCCCGCGCGAACTGTATCCGCACCACGATCACGTGCTGCGGGTGCTGGTCGACGCGCTGCAGCGCGGCGCGTGGCGCCAGCCGGCGCAGATCCTGGTGCGGCTGCACCCGCGCGACGAGCTCGACGCCTACGCCGCGTTCCAGGGATTGCCGCATGTGATCATCGAGAAGCCGTTTCGCGGCACCGTGCGCGCCGGCGACGGACTGGCGGTCGACGTCACCGCCGACAACCAGCGGCATCTCGCCAACACCATGCGCCACAGCGACGTGGTCGTGAACGTGGCCTCGACGCTCGCGATTGAGGCCGCGATCTTCGATACATCGGTCGTCAACATTGCGTTCGACGGCGAGACGCCGGCAGCGTGGGTGCGCTCGGCGCGTCGCTATTATCGGTTCACCCACTACACGAACATCACCCGTCACGGCGCCGTCCGCGTCGCGGAGACGCCGGCGCAGCTGGTGGACGCGATCGGCCGTTACCTGGACGACCCATCGCTGGACGGCGAGGGACGCCGGCGCGTCGTGGACGAGCAGTGCCAGTTTCTCGACGGAGGCGCGGCCGACCGCGTCGCGTCGTTCGTCGCGGCCGAACTGTCCGATGTTCTCGGACGCACGTTGACAACCCCATGTGTGGAATCGCCGGCTTCGCGTCGCTGAGCGGCGGCCGTCCGGCGCCGGGGCGCCTGGACCGCATGATCGGAACGCTGCGTCATCGCGGCCCGGACGATCACGGCCTGTTCACCGACGGCGTGGCCGCGCTGGCGGCGGCGCGCCTGAGCATCATCGACGTCGCCGGCGGCCATCAGCCGATCTCGATCGACGGCGGCGCCATCACCGTGGTCCAGAACGGCGAGATCTACAACTACGTCGAGCTCCGCGCGGAGCTCGAACGCGCCGGCCGTCACTTCGCCACCGCGTGCGATACCGAAGTCATCGCCCATCTGTACGCCGCCGAGGGGATCGACGGCTTCCGGAAGATGCGCGGCATGTTCGCGGTCGCGGTGTGGGACGAGCCACGCCAGCGGCTGATCCTCGGCCGCGATCGCTTCGGCAAGAAGCCGCTGCACTGGTGGCAGGGGAGCCGGTCGTTCGGGTTCGGCAGCGAGATCAAGGCGATCCTCGCCCATCCCGACGTGACCGCCGACCTCGACGTCGACGCCCACCCCGGCTATCTGCGCTTCGGCTACGTGCCG
>JAOBWF010000385.1 GCA_025463215.1 Acidobacteriota bacterium
CCTACGCGGACATCGCCAAGGGTGGCACCGTGCGTGACGCCTCCAAGATCGTCACGATCTCGGTCGCCCACGTGGAGTATGAGTCCGACAAGCGCCACTACGCGCACGTCGACTGCCCCGGCCACGCTGACTTCGTCAAGAACATGATCACCGGCGCCGCCCAGATGGACGGTGGCATCCTCGTGGTCTCCGCCGCGGACGGCCCGATGCCGCAGACCCGCGAGCACATCCTCCTTGCCCGCCAGGTCGGCGTGCCGAACCTCGTCGTCTTCCTGAACAAGGTCGACCTCATTGAGGACGCGGAGCTGCTCGAGCTCGTGGAAGAGGAAATCCGCGACTTGCTCACGAAGTATCAATTCGACGGCAAGAACGCCAAGATCATCCGCGGTTCCGCCACGGCTGCGCTCGAGGGCAAGCCCGAGGGCCTCGCCGCCATCCAGGCGCTGATGGAAGCGTTGGACAACGAGATCGCCGAGCCCGTTCGCGAGCTCGACAAGCCCTTCCTGATGTCCGTCGAGGACGTCTTCTCGATCACCGGCCGCGGCACCGTCGCCACCGGTCGTATTGAGCGCGGCATCTGCAAGCTCAACGACACCGTCGAGATCGTCGGCCTCAAGGACACGACCACGACCGTCGTCACCGGCATCGAGATGTTCCGCAAGCTGCTCGACCAAGGCCAGGCGGGCGACAACGTCGGCATCCTCCTGCGCGGTATTGAAAAGGAAGGCATCGAGCGCGGCCAGGTCATCGCCGCCCCGAAGTCCATCAAGCCGCACAGGAAGGCGAAGGCCGAAATCTACGTCCTTTCCAAGGACGAGGGTGGCCGCCACACGCCGTTCTTCAACGGCTATCGCCCCCAGTTCTACTTCCGCACCACGGACGTGACGGGCGTCGTCAACCTTCCCAAGGGTGTCGAGATGATCATGCCGGGCGACAACATCGCCGTCGACATCGAGCTCATCGTGCCGATCGCCATGGAGAAGCTCCAGAAGTTCGCCATTCGCGAGGGCGGCCGCACCATTGGTGCCGGTCGTGTCACCGAGATCGTCGAATAAGCGTCCTTTAAACCTCTTCCGCCGACGCTGCCGGGGCTCCTTTGGGGGTCCCGGCTGTGTCGTCTAAAAGAAATAGAACATAAACACAGGGGTGTAGCTCAATTGGTAGAGTAGCGGTCTCCAAAACCGTTGGTTGGGGGTTCGATTCCCTCCGCCCCTGCCACATTCGCCCGATAAAAAACATGGCCAATCCCTTCCGCACCGCCCGCATCTTCTTCGGCGAACTCGTCGCCGAGCTGCAGAAAGCCAGCTGGCCGACCAAGACCGAGCTCAAGGATTCCACGATCGTCGTGATCGTCGCCTGCCTCCTGCTCGGGGTGTTCACCAGCATCAGCGACTTCGCCCTCTACAACGTGGTCGATGCCGTGACGTTGCTCGTCAGCCGCTAACCTTTCGTCCGATGACCGCCCAGACTTCCACGCCGACCAGCGCCCAGTGGTTCGCCCTCCACACCCTCTCCGGCCAGGAGAACAAGGTGAAGGGTTACCTTGAGAAATTCAAAAAGGCCGAGGAGCTCGATGATTTCATCTTCGAGGTCCTCCTGCCGACCGAGGTCGTATCCGAGGTCAAGGGTGGCAAGAAATCCACCAAGGTCCGCAAACTCTACCCGGGTTACGTGTTCATCAACATGTGCCTCTACGACGCGGAAAAGCAGGTCATCATCAAGCCGTTCTATTTCGTGAAGGATGCGGCGGGCGTCATCGGTTTCGTCGGTGGCGACAAGCCGGCGCCGCTGCGCCAGGCCGAGATCGACGAGATCAAGGCCCGCATTGAAGCCGCCTCCGGCAAGGAAATCCCCAAGGTCACCTTCGAGGTCGGCGAGGAAGTGAAGATCACCGACGGGGCGTTCGCGAATCTCACGGGCCGCGTCGACGAGGTCGATCCCGCCCGCGGCAAGCTCAAGATTTCCGTCTCCATTTTCGGCCGGTTTACGCCCGTCGAACTCGAATACTGGCAGGTCCAGCGCGCCTCTGAAAGCTGAGCCGCCGCCGCCTCCCACCAACCAGTCACCACTTAAACAAAAACCACCATGGCCAAAAAAATTCAAGGCTACGTCCGTCTCCAGCTTCCCGCCGGTGCCGCCAACCCGGCGCCCCCGGTCGGCCCCGCGCTTGGCGCCCAAGGCGTCAACATCATGGCCTTCTGCAAGGAATTTAATGCGAAGACCAAGGACCAGAATGGCATGATCATTCCGGTCGTCATCACGGTCTTCTCCGACAAGTCCTTCACGTTCATCTGCAAATCGCCGCCGGCGTCCGTCCTCCTGAAGAAGGCCGCGGGCATCGCGACCGGCTCGGCCAAGCCCAACATGGACAAGGTCGGCAAGGTCACCAAAAAGCAGATCATCGAGATCATCAAACTCAAGAAGGCCGACCTCAACGCCAACAGCGAGGAAGCCGCCATCCGCATGATCGCCGGCACCGCCCGCAACATGGGCATCGAAGTCGTCGACTAAACCAATAACCACCAATTTTGTAGGTCGGGGTTTATCCCCGACACGTCGGACGTAAAGTCCGACCTACAGGAAGAACAAAAACCCACTCACCGCGGGAGTTCCGCCAGGAACGTTCGCACCGCAAGGAGTCCAAAATGCCCGTCAAACAAAGCAAACGCTACCGCAGCGCGGCCTCGGCCGCTGATCTCGCCAAGGAGTATCCACTGAAAGAAGCAGTGGAAATCCTCACCAAATTCCCGAAGGCCAAGTTCGACGAGACCGTCGAGCTGTCCTTCCGCCTCGGCGTGGATCCCGCCCAAGGCGACCAGATGGTCCGCGGCACCACGCCGTTGCCCAACGGTTCCGGCAAGAAGGTCCGCGTGATCGTCTTCACGGACGATCCGGATAAGGCCAAGGCCGCGGGCGCCGACGAGGCCGGCCTCGTGGAACTGATGGCCAAGATCAACGGCGGCTGGCTCGACTTCGACGTCGCGATTTCCACGACCGAGGCCATGAAGCAGGTCCGCACGCTCGCGCGTGTGCTCGGCCCCAAGGGCCTCATGCCGAACCCGAAATCCGGCACCGTCACCGACGACATCGCCGCGGGCATCAAGGCCGTGAAGGCCGGCCGGGTGGAGTTCAAGGTCGACAAGACCGCCAACATCGGCGTCGGCGTCGGCAAGCGCTCGTTCACGTCCGACCAGATCACCGAGAACGTTTCCGCGGTGCTCGAGGCCGTGGGCAAGGCCAAGCCGGCCGCGTTCAAGGGTCACTACATCAAGAGCGTCACCCTCTCATCCTCGATGAGCCCCGGCGTGAAGCTCGCGACCACCGAGTTCAACAAATTCTAAGGAGCCCACCATGAGAGCCGAAAAACA
>JAOBWF010000038.1 GCA_025463215.1 Acidobacteriota bacterium
TCCTCGGAGGCGGACGCCGTCTTCACGCCGGAGCGCCTCACCGAAGAACATCGCCTGATCGGCCGCACCGCCCAGGACTTCGTCGACCACGAAATCCTGCCGAAGCTCGATCAGCTCGAGACCAAGGACTGGGCGCTCGCGCGCGAGCTGGTCAAGCTGGGCGCCAGCCTCGGCCTGCTCGGTGTCGACGTGCCCGAGGCGTACGGCGGCCTCGGCCTCGACAAGGTCACCTCGCTGGTCGTCAGCGAGAAGCTGGCCCGGTCGGCGTCGTTCGGCGCGACGTTCGGGGCGCACGCCAATCTCACGATCGTGCCGCTGATGCTGTTCGGCAGCGAAGCGCAGAAACAGAAGTACCTGCCGAAGCTGCTGTCGGGCGAGCTCATCGGCGCCTACGGCCTCAGCGAGACCGGATCGGGATCCGACGCGCTCGGCGCGCGGACCAAGGCGACGCGACAGCCGGACGGCAGCTTCCTGCTGAACGGCGAGAAGATGTGGATCACCAACGGCGGCTTCGCCGACCTGTTCGTGATCTTCTGCAAGGTCGACGGCGATCAGTTCACCGCGCTGCTGGTCGAGCGCGAGTGGGGCGTCAAGAGCGGCAAGGAAGAACACAAGATGGGCCTGCACGGCTCGTCCACCACCGCACTGATCTTCCAGGACGTCAAGGTCCCGGCGGAAAACGTCCTGTCCGACGTCGGCAAGGGACACAAGGTCGCATTCAACGTGCTGAACTTCGCGCGCTTCAAGCTCGGCGCGATGTGCGGCGGCGGCGCGATCGGCGCGATCGCGGAGAGCGCGAAGTACGCCGCGACCCGGCGTCAGTTCGGTCAGCCGATTGCGGCGTTTGGCGCGATCAAGCACAAGCTCGGCGAAATGGTCGTCCGCACCTACGCCGTCGAAAGCCTGCTGTATCGCACCGCCGGCCTGGTCGACGCCCGCATCGCGGCCACGCCGCACGACGCCAACGACGGTTCGGCCGCGCTCGCCGCGTTCGAGGAGTACGCGGTGGAAGCGTCGATTGCCAAGGTCGCCGGCAGCGAGTCGCTCAACTACGTGCTCGACGAGAACATCCAGATTCACGGCGGCAACGGCTACGTCCACGACTATCCGGCCGAGCGTCATTACCGCGACGCCCGCGTCAACCGCATCTTCGAGGGCACGAACGAGATCAATCGCCTGCTGATCCCCGGCATGCTGATTCGCCGCGCGGTCAAGGGGGACCTCGGCCTGATTCCGGCGGCCAAGGCGCTGCAGGAAGAACTGCTCGGACCGCCATCGATGCCGTCGGCCGACGACAGCGACGGCGTCCTCGCCGACGAGCGGCGTGCGATGACGGCGTTCAAGAAGACGGCATTGATGCTGTTCGGCCTCGCGATGCAGACGTTCGGCACCAAGCTCACCGATGAGCAGGAAGTGCTGATGCACCTGGCGGACATCTCGATCGATCTGTTCAGCGCGGAAAGCGCGGTGCTGCGCGCCCAGGCGGCGTCGGCGTCGGGCGCGCCGCGCGCATCGCTGCACGTCGATGCCGCGCGGGTGTTCGTCAACGACGCGGCGATGCGCATCGACGCGTCCGCGCGTCAGGCGCTCGCCGCCACCGTCGACGGTGATACCCTGCGGATCATGCTGGCGGCGCTGCGGCGGCTGCTGAAGGTCGTCCCGATCAACACCGTGGCCGCACGCCGCCGCCTCGCTGACGCGACGGTGGAGCGGGGTGGATATCCGCTTGGCTAGCGTCGCGTTCCCAGCGGAGGGCTTGAATCGTGTCGCAGCGCGGCCGGTCCGCGGTTTCGTCGCGCAGGGCGCTAGCCCGGCCAGAGGCGCGCGGGCAGGCCTGATCGCCTGCGCGACGTGCGTGCTGATTCTGGCGGTGGCGTGCTCGAGCAAGCCGCCGGATCAGCCGAAGGACTACGTCGGCAAGATTGCGGCGGAGCGGGCGGCGAAGGATGCGGCGTTTCTGGCCGCGGACGATCCGATTCCGCGCGCGCGCCACGCGCAGTTTCTGCCGCTCGCCTACTTCCCGATCGACGCTGACTACAATGCGCCGGGGGTCCTCAAGCCGATCGACGACAAGACGGTCGTCGAGATGCCGACATCGAGCGGCGCGAATCGCAAGATGCGACGCGTCGGCTCGCTCGAGTTCACGCTCAAGGGGCAGCCGATGAAGCTGCTCGCGTTCAACGAGCTCGGCACCGATCCGGGATCGCTGTTCATCGCGTTCAGCGACCTGACCAGCGGCACCGAAACCTACGCCGCCGGCCGGTTCATGGATCTCGCACGCAACGCCACCGGCCTGTACGAGGTCGACTTCAATCGCGCCTACATCCCGTACTGCTATTACAACCCGACCTACGAATGCCCGTACCCGCCGCGGGAAAACCGGCTGCAGGTGCCGATTCGCGCGGGTGAGAAAATGAAGTTAGAAGTGAGAAGTGAGAAGTGAGAAGTCAGAAGTCAGAAGTCAGAAGTGAGAAGTAAAAAATGGCGCTGAGAGCGATCGTCTTCGATTTCGACGGGGTCATCGCCAACAGCGAGCCGCTGCACTTCTGCGCCTTCCGCGACCTCCTCGCGGAGGAAGGCCTCACGCTCACCAAGGCCGAGTACTACGCGGAGTATCTCGGGTTCGACGATGTCGGCGCGTTCGAGGCGATCGCCGTGCGCGAGCGGGTGACGTGGAGCGCGGCGCGGGTCACCGAGCTGGTGGCGCGCAAAGCCGTGATGCTCGAAGCGCTCGAGCGCGATGTCTCGGTGCTGTTCCCCGGCGCGGCCGACGCCATCCGCCGTGCCGCGGCCGCGATGCCGATCGCGATCGCGTCGGGCGCGCGCGGCGAGGAGATCCGCCGCCTTCTCGCGCGCGAGGATCTGCTCACCTGTTTCGCCGCCATCGTCGCCGCCGAGGATACGGCCGTCAGCAAGCCGGCGCCCGATCCGTATCTGCGCGCGCTGGCGCAGCTCGCGCCCGGGTTCGCCGATCCCTTGCACGCGTCGGACTGCATCGCGATCGAAGACTCGCACTGGGGGCTCGAGTCGGCGCGCGCGGCAGGACTGCGCACCGTTGCTGTCACGACCACGTATCGCGCCGAGGACCTGACCGCGGATCTGACAATCACGTCGCTCGAGGCGATGAACTTGGATTTTCTGCGCGGCCTCTGTTCCGCATAACCGAAGCGACCCTGCCTCAATCCAACGCCTTGGATTCAGACCCGTCTTCACGTAATTTGACGGCGTTCCGTCTTTACACCGTCGCCTGACGGTAGAGATACTTATTCATCCCGGACAGCGCTCGGTTTCGGCACGAACGATGTGCGCAACCGGGATTGTTCCACAGTCGGATTGTTTTGTTTTCAGGAGGTCGGATGAGATTCAAGGTAGTCGTCCTGGCACTCGTGGCGCTGTTTGCCACGAGCGCGCTGGCGCGCGCGCAGAGTCAGACGGGCGAGATCTTCGGCAAGGTCACGGATGGCAGCGGGGCGGTGCTTCCCGGCGTCACGGTGACCGTGACCGGTCCGGTGCTGCTCCAGCCGCTGACGGCGGTGACGAGCGAAACGGGCACGTTCCAGTTCCCGCGCATCGAAATCGGCGAGTACGCGGTCAAGTTCGAGCTCGCCGGCTTCAAGACGGTGATCAATCAGGGCATCCGCGTGACGGTCGGCTTCAGCGCCGCGGTCAACGCCCAGCTCGGCATCTCGACCGTTCAGGAGACCATCACGGTCACCGGCGAGAGCCCGATCGTGGACACGAAGGCGACCGGCACCAAGCAGACCTTCACCAACGAGCTGCTCCAGAGCATCCCGTCGGCACGCGATCCGTGGGTCATCCTCCAGCAGACCGCCGGAATCGCGATGGACCGCGAAAACGTCGGCGGCAACATGTCGGGCCAGCAGTCCAACTACGTCTCGCGCGGCGGCAACCCGACCAACAACAAGTGGTCGCTCGACGGCGTCGACATCACCGATATGTCGGCGACCGGCGCCTCGCCCAGCTACTTCGACTTCGACGCGTTCGAAGAGATGACGGTC
This sequence comes from Acidobacteriota bacterium, assembly GCA_025463215.1. GTDB lineage: Bacteria > Acidobacteriota > Vicinamibacteria > Vicinamibacterales > CAVVIG01 > CAVQFC01. Next base: position 4,020 of record JAOBWF010000038.1, read on the forward strand.
ACCACCGGCGGCGTCGACGTGACGCAGCAGACCGGCGGCGTCGGCATCAACCTGGTCACCAAGAGCGGCAGCGACAAATTCAGGGGCTCGTCGCGTTTCTACGTCACCGACCAGAAATTCGAGTCGAACAACATCGACGACACCATCCGGCGCCAGGGCGCGAGCTCGGGCAACCCGATTCAGAACATCAAGGACTACGGTGTCGAGGCGGGCGGGCCGCTGAAGAAGGGCAAGGCCTGGATCTGGGGCAGCTTCGGCAAGCAGCTCGTCGACGTCGGCGTTCTCGGATTCTACCAGCCGACGGCGGTGTGCCAGTCCTACAAGAACTCGGCGGTGGCACTCGGGGCGTCAATCGACTCCATCAACAGCTGCCTCAACACGGACGAGACGCTGCTCCAGACGACCAACCTCAAGGCCGAGGTCGCGCTCTTCAAGGGCAACAAGCTGACCCTGTTCAACAACTTCGCCAAGAAGGAGCGCAACGCGCGCGGCGCCGACGACCTGCACCCGATCGAAACGACGACGCCGCAGGGCGCGGTGGATGCCTCGTACGGCAAGCACTTGTGGAACACCGGCCCGAACCCGACGTTCAAGTTCGGCGACCAGTGGGTGGTCACCGATCGCCTGCTCCTCGACGTCCAGTACGCGCACGTCGGCAACAACTTCATCCTCGGCTTCCACTCGCCCGAACTGGCTGACCAGCAGCCGACACTGATCGTGTCGACCGGCCTGAACGGCCGATCGGCCACCGCGAGCGTGTTCATTCGTCCGGTCAACAGCCTCAACTTCAACGCGAACTACTTCCTGCCGAGCAAACTGGGCAGCGACCACGCGCTGAAATTCGGCGGCTACTGGCGCGACTCGAACACCACGTCGATCACGCACACCGGCGGATTCGCCACGCTGCGCTATCCGACCGACCTGTCGAACGACTGCTCGCTCGCGGCGACCGGTTGCCAGGCCGATCTGTCGCGCGACGGCTTCAGCGTCTACGACCTGCTGAACTACTCGGCCTACGTGCAGGACACCGTCACGCACGGACGGGTCACCCTGCAGCTCGGGCTGCGCTACGACTACAACAAGGACACGGCGCAGGCCGCCAGCATCATCGCCAACCCGCTCGGCGGACAGTTCCTGCCGGCGATCAACTTCCCCGGTGCTGACCCCAACGTGGCGTTCAACAACTTCTCGCCCCGCGTCGGCATGACCTACGACTTCGCGGGAAGCGGCAAGACGATCGCCCGCGCCAACTACGCCCGCTACTACGGCCAGGTCGGCAACGGCGGCGTGGCCGCGACCATCAACCCGGTCTCCCAGACGGTCGTGCGATGGCCGTGGATCGATGCCAACAAGAACGGCATCGCCGACCCGGGTGAAGTGCAGGTCAGCCCGAATGGCACCCTCGTGACCGGTACGTGGTCGGCCGCCAACCCGGGCAATGCGGTCTCATCGAACTCGGTGGATCCGAACCTGAAGAACGACACGACCGACGAAGTCATCATCGGCATGGATCGCGAGATCGGCGCCGGCTTCGCCGTGGGCGCCAACTACATCTGGCGCCGCTACGGCAACTTCTCGTGGAACGACCGCGTCGGGATCACGAGCGCCGACTGGGTCGCGACCTCATTCACCCCGACGGCGGCGAGCTGCCCGGGCGCGGACAACCGCACCGCCGCCGGGGCGTGCCCGACGGTCACCTACTATCAGCCCGGTTTCCAGCAGCCGACGATTCAGCTCGAGGCCAACATCCCGGGCTACTCCCGGACGTTCAATGGCGTCGAACTGACCGGCCGGAAGCGGATGTCCAATCACTGGCTGATGAACACCAGCTTCGCTTACAACAGCACGGTCGTGAACTTCAACGAGTTCCCGGGCGCGGCGAACCAGACGAGTGGCACCAGCGGCACGGTTCCGTTCTCGGAGGATCCGACGAACCGCGCCGTGCGCGAGGGTGGCCAGTACGACTACCTCACCTCGGGCAGCGGCGTCGGCAATGTGTACGTGAATGCGAAGTGGCTCTTCAAGCTGAGCGGCATGTATCAGGCGCCGCTCGGTCTCAACGTGTCGGCGTTCTACAACGCGCGCCAGGGATATCCGTTCGAAACGGGGATCCTCAGCCCGACCCGCGCCAACGGTGGTGGCACCGTCTTCGTGGTGCTCGACCCGATCGGCAGCAATCGGCTGCCGAACTACCAGAACGTGGACTTCCACGTCGACCGCGCCGTCAAAGTGGGCACCGTTCGGTTCGTGCCGTCGGTGGACGTGTTCAACGTCGGCAACTTCAACACGATCCAGGCCATTCGCGGTACGCAGAATGCGGCGAATGCGAACCAGATTCAAGCGATTCTCGCGCCGCGCGTCGTTCGCTTCGGCATCAAGTTCAACTGGTAGTCTGAACGCCGGCGCCGGCCTCCTGGCCGGTGCATCGTCTTCTCAGGGCGGGGCCGCGGGCCCCGCCTTTTTTTGCGCTATCCTGGGTCGTGGCGTCGCCGCAGCTGATTCGACGTTTCACTGACGCAGCGCTGAGCTCCGACCCGGACCTGGCGGGGGCGGCGCTGCTGATCGCCCACGTCGACTATCCCGAACTGGACGCGCCGCGGTACGTCGCGCTGCTCGACTTCCTCGGCGACGAAGCCCGCCGCCGCCTCGCCGTCGCCGAGGCCCCCGCCGACACGCCGCACGACGCCGACCCGCGGATCTACGCGAAGATCGCGGCGCTCAACGAGTTCCTGTTCGATGACATGGGGTTCGCGGGCAACGAGACCGATTACGAAGATCCGCGCAACAGCTTTCTCAACGAAGTGCTCGATCGCCGCACCGGCATTCCGATCACGCTCTCGCTGGTCTACATGGAAGTGGCGCGGCGCGCCGGCCTTGCCGTCGAGGGGGTGAACTTCCCCGGGCACTTTCTGCTGCGCTGCCGGACGGAGCGCACCCTGCCGTACGCGGAGGATCTGATCATCGATCCGTTCCACCGCGGCGCGCTGCGCTCGCGCGAGACGCTGGCGCGCCAGTCAGGCGACGATCGGCTGCCGGTCGCCACCAAGCCGCAGATCCTGACGCGGATGCTGACCAA
>JAOBWF010000059.1 GCA_025463215.1 Acidobacteriota bacterium
GCGGTTCTACCCGTTCGGATTGAACCGGTAGCCGACCCACGGCTCGGTGACCAGGAAACGCGGGTTCGACGGATCCGGCTCGAGCTTCTTGCGCAGCTGTCCCATGAACACGCGCAGGTACTCGGGCTGTTCCTGTGACGCCTCCCCCCATACCGCCTCGAGCAGCGTGCGGTGCGTGATGACGCGGTTGGGATGCCGCGCCATGTAGACGAACAGCTCGAACTCCTTCGGCGTCAGCCGCACCTCGTTGCCGCGTGAGTGGACGCGCCGGCCTTCGAGGTCGATGCGGAACTCCCCCGCTTCGAACGACGCCATCTCGACTTCGCCGCCGCTGCGCCGCAGCGCGGCGCGGACGCGCGCCAGCAGCTCGTCGATCCCGAACGGCTTGGTGACGTAGTCGTCGGCGCCCGAGTCGAGCGCTTCCACTTTCGTCCGCTCCTCCCCCTTGACCGACAGCACGATGATCGGCACCGCGGACACCGCGCGGATCCGCTTGCACAGCTCGATGCCATCCATGTGCGGCATGTAGAGGTCGGTGATCACGAGCTCCGGGCGGAACTCGGCGAAAGTGGCCAGCGCCGCCTGTCCCTCGGCCGCCGTGCTCACCTGATAGCCCTGGCTGGTCAGCACCGTCCGCAGCACCCGCGTGATCTGCGGCTCATCGTCGACGACCAGCACCCGCGATTTTTCCGCTACTGCCGTTGCCATCATGCCGTCCTCTGTTCTTCGGATTTCAGATTTCTGGTTTCAGACTTCAGATCGGATTTCAGATCGGATTTCGAATCAGGTTTCACATCAGCGTTCAGACTGCGAACGTCCGCCTCGGCGCACGGCACGGTGATCGTGACGGCTGTGCCTTTGCCCGACGCGGGCGTCTCGATCCAAATCCGGCCGCCTTGCGTTTCCACCAGCCGCCGCGCGATCGGGAGCCCCAGGCCGACGCCGCCGCGGTGCGGATCGTGCGACTCGCGGGCCGGGACGCGGAAGAACTTTTCGAAGACGCGCTCGCGCATCGCGTCCGGGATCCCCGGTCCTTCGTCAGACACGGTGATGCGGACGTTCCGTTCGTCGTCGCGCACCGCACGCACCGCGATCGTCGTGCCGGGCGGCGCATACTTGCTCGCGTTGTCGAGCAGGATGTAGATCACTTCGGTGATGGATGCCGCGTCGACCGAGACGGCCGGGATCGCGTCCGCAATCGACACCGCGAGGCGATGGTCGCGCGTGACCGTTTCGGCGCGGTGCAGCCCGGACTGGACGACCGCCTCGACCTCGATCGCGCGGAGATGAATCGGCAGCATCGGCGCCGTTTCGACCGGCGACGACAGCCCCTCGATGAAGCGGTTCAGGCGATCCGACTCCTCGTCGATCACCTGCAGCAGTTCGCGGCGCCCCTCGCTCGAGAGCTCGGAGACCGGACTCCACGCGCCGCTCCGGATCAGCGCCGTCACCGCGGCTTTGATCGACGTCAGCGGCGTCCGCAGGTTGTGGGTCAGCGCGTCGAGCAGCGCCGCTTTCAGCTGCTCGTTGCGCCGCGCCGCCTCCGCCTCGCTGGCTCGTTCGAAGGCCCCCTGCAGTTCCTGATACAGCCGCTCGATCTCCTGGCGCCCCGACTGCGCTTCCGCCGCGCGCCGCTCGGCGCGCGACGCGAGCTCTCCGGCAATCACGGCAGTGACGATGAAGGTGACGAAGGCGATCCAGTCCTCGGCGTCCTCGATCCCGAAGCCGGCGGGGGGCAGGAAGTAATACGAATACGCGCCGGCACCGGACGCGGCGGCCACGAGCGCCGGCCCGGTGCCCCACAACCGCGCGACAACGACGACGTCGAGGAGCAGCAGGGGCGCGGCGATGCCGGCATAGCTGACCGACAACAGGCGGAGGACGAGCACGATCGGGGCGACTGTGACCGCCGCCGCGATGTACTTCAGCCAGCGCATCAATCGATTATGCCCCGCCCCAACGTCACAAGCACGGCTACAGATTCCTTACGCGGCGAACACCTGGTTCGCGGCGCTGTTCGCGTTCTCCCCGGTTTTTGTACGGGTCTGGCACGTGCTCTGCAGTCGGGCACCCCATGTCCCGCCTGTTGTTCGCACCGACCAGCGCAGCCATTCTGGCGGTCGCCTTCACGACCGCGTGCGGATCGTCTTCGTCGCCGGGCGGAGGCGTGACATCGCCGTCGGCCGGCGCACCACTGGCGCTGAAAATCGTCGGCGCCGTCAACAGCCGCATCGTCGTCGGCGACACCGCCCAGTTCACGGCGATGGCCACAATGGGCAACGGCGCCGCCGTCAATGTGACAAACCAGGCCGCCTGGAGCACCTCGGATCCGGCCATCTTCGCGGTTGCCGCCGGCGGCAGGGTGACAGCGCTCAAGGAGGGATCGGCCGACATCCGCGCCGCGTATCAGGGCGTCAGCGACAAGGACTACACGACGGCGCAGCCGTTCCTGCTGTTCACCGCGTACGGCACCGTCACCGCGGCGCCGCCCGACTTCGGCGGACTCGCCGGCGCCCGGGTCGACATCACGCCGAGTCCGTCGCCGAACCTGTTCACCACGACGAACGCGAGCGGCGACTACAGCTTCCCGCCGCTCAAGGGCGGGGTCTACACCATCACGGTGTCGCGCGACGGTTTCCACCCGCAAACGAAGACGATCACGGCGACCCGCGACATCCGCACCGACTTTCCGCTGCAGCTCGTCCCGCCGACCGGTGCGACCGCCCGCTGCAAGGACAAGTCGTGGAGCTTCGCCACCGACAGGGCCACGGCGTGCGCGCGCAACAGCGGCGTCAGCTACTGGGCCTGCCCGGGTTTGTTCTGCGGCAGCTGACCGTCGTGTCGGTGTCGTGCGTGAGCCCGGCCCCTGTCGTGCGCGTCGTGGTATAGAATCGAACCGTGGTTCAACTTTCGAACCGCCGTTCAATCCGCGCCGACGCCCGCCGCGTCGAGATCATGCGCGCCGCCGCGCGCGTCTTCCGCGCCCGCGGCTTCGCCGACGCCGGCATGCGCGACATCGCGATCGCCGCCGACCTGTCCCCCGGCAACCTGTATCACTACTTCCGCGGCAAGAACGAGCTGCTCTTCTTCTGTCAGGACCGCTCGGTCGATCGCCTGCTCGACGCGCTCGCCGCGGCGCGCAACGACCGGCGGCCGCTGCCGTCGCGTCTGGGTGACATGGCGGCGGCGCATGTCCGTTGTCTGCTCGACGAGGTCGAGGGGTCCGCGGCGCACCTCGAGGTCGACGCCCTCCCCCCGAAGCTCCGCACCCGCATCGTCGCCAAGCGTGACCAGTACGAACGCGGCGTTCGCGCGCTGGTCGCCGGCGGCGTCCGCGCCGGCACGCTGCGCGCCGCCGACCCGACCGTCGCCACTCGCGCCTTCCTCGGCGCCCTGAACTGGACCGCGCACTGGTTCCGTCCCGACGGCGCGCAGTCGCCGCAAGAGATCGCCGAGCTCGTGGCCGATTACGCCGTCGCCGGCCTGACTAATGTGAAATCCAATCTGAAATCCAATCTGAAATCTGAAACCGTCAATCTGAAATCCCATGATCAACATCGCGCTCACGGTAAACGGCGAGGGGACCGACGTCGCGTTCGCGCCGTACAAGACGCTCCTTGAGCTCCTGCGCGAGGATCTCGGCCTGTGCGGCACGAAACACGGCTGCGAACTGGGCGAGTGCGGCGCCTGCGCCGTGCTGCTCGACGGGCAGCCGGTGCTCTCCTGCCTCGTGCTCGGCGTCGAGTGCGACGGCCGCGACGTCCTGACCGTCGAAGGGCTGGTCAGCGACGGCCGGCTCCATCCGCTGCAGGAGGCCTTCGCCGATCTCGGCGCGGCGCAGTGCGGCTACTGCACGCCGGGCTTTCTCGTCACCGCGAAGGCGCTGCTCGACGAGTACGCCAACCCGACGCGCGATCAGATCAAGGAGGCGCTCGCCGGCTGCCTGTGCCGCTGCACCGGGTATCAGCAGATCTTCGAAGCGGTCGAAGCCGCCGTGGCGCGTAGCGGGGCTTCAGACGAGCGGGGGCCGCGATGAACATCATCGGAAAGCCGCGCCGCCGCGTCGACGGCCGCGCCAAGGTCACCGGACAGACGCGCTTTGCGGACGATGTGATGCTGCCGCGGATGGTGCATTGCAAGCTGCTGCGCTCGAGCGTGCCCCATGCGCGCATTCTGCGCCTCGACGCGTCGCGCGCTCTGGCCCGGCCGGGCGTGCATCTCGTCCTCACCGGCAGGGATTTTCCGATCTCCTACGGCATCCTGCCGGTCAGCCAGGACGAGCATGCGCTCGCGGTCGATCGCGTCCGCTTCGTCGGCGACCCGATCGCCGCCGTCATCGCGCGCGACGAGCTCACCGCGTTCGAAGCGCTGGACCTGATCGACGTCGACTACGAGCCGCTGCGCACCTATGGTGATCCCGAGGACAGTCTGGCGTTTCCCGAGCCGCGCATCCACGAGTACGGCGACAGCGGCAATATTCACAAGGCCGTGTCACTGCGCTTCGGCGACGTCGACGCGGCATTCGCCAGGGCCGACCGCGTCTTCGAGGACACGTTTTTCTATCAGGGCAACACCCACCTGCCGATCGAACAGCATGCGGCCGTCGCGGCCAGGGACCCTGACGGCAAGCTGGTGCTCTGGTCGAGCACGCAGACGCCGCATTACGTCCATCGCGCGCTCGCCAGGGCGCTGGCGATACCGGCGGCGCACATCCGCGTCATCGCGACGCCGAACGGCGGCGGCTTCGGCGGCAAGAGCGATCCGTTCAACCACGAAATGGTCGTCGCCAAGGCCGCACTGATCCTCGATCGGCCGGTCAAGATTTGCCTGACCCGCGAGGAGGTGTTCTATTGCCACCGCGGCCGGCATCCGGTGCTGATGCATTTCAAAACCGGGGTGATGACCGACGGGACCATCACCGGCATGCACGTCAAGACGCTGCTCGACGGCGGCGCCTACGGGTCGTACGGCGTCGCCAGCACCTTCTACACCGGCGCGCTGCAGACCGTGACGTATCACATCCCCACGTACCACTTCGAAGGCTGCCGCGTCTTCACGAACAAGCCGCCGTGCGGCCCGAAACGCGGCCACGGCACGCCCCAGAGCCGCTTCGGTCAGGAGATTCAGCTCGACAAGATTGCGGAGTCGCTGGCGATAGATCCGGCCGAACTGCGCCTCCGCATCGTCGAGCAGCCGGACACGCTGACGGCGAACTACCTGCGAGTCGGCACCATCGGCCTCGCCGAGTGCGTGCGCCGCGTCACGCAGGTGTCGGACTGGACGAACCGGCACGGCAAGCTGCCGTATGGCCGCGGCGTGGGCATCGCCTGCTCGTCGTATCTCTCCGGCGCCGGGCTGCCGATCTACTACAACGACATGCCGCACTCCGGCGTGCAGTTGAAGCTCGATCGCAGCGGCGGCGTGACGGCGTTCTGCGGTGCGACCGAGATCGGTCAAGGGTCGGACGACGTGCTGGTCGGGTGTGTCGCGGAGATTCTCGGCATCCAGCCGATCGACATCCGCGCGGTCACCGGCGACACCGATCTCACGCCGGTCGATCTCGGTTCGTACTCGAGCCGCGTCACATTGATGATGGGGAACGCGGCGATCCAGGCGGCGGAGCGCGCGCGTGATCTGCTCGCGGCGGCGGTGTCGGCGAAACTCATGGTCCCCAAAGATCGGCTCGTGTTCGCCGACCGCCGCGTCTTCGACACCGAGGATCCCGACATCGGCGTCGCGTTCGCGGAAGCGGTCCAGCTCGCGGAGTCGATGTTCGGCACCATCGGATCCACCGGCTCCTACACGCCGCCGCGCTCCGCCGCGCGCTTCAAAGGCGGCGGCGTCGGACCGTCACCCACCTACTCCTACTCCGCCGCGATCGTCGAAGTCGAGGTCGATCCTTCGTCGGGATGGATCCACGTGCCGCGCGTCTGGATTGCGCACGACATCGGCCGTTCGCTCAACCCGACGCTGGTCCGCGGCCAGGTCGAGGGCAGCGTCTACATGGCGATCGGCGAAGCGCTGATGGAGGAGCAGACGTTCCGCCGCCTGCCGCCGAAATTGTCGCACGCGCTGGTGCACAAGTTCCCGTCGATGCTCGAGTACAAGAGTCCGACGACCCTCGACATGCCGCAGGTGGTGACGGAGCTCGTGGAACACCCGGATCCGCGGGGGCCGTTCGGCGCCAAGGAAGTCGGCCAGGGTCCGCTGCTGCCGGTGATGCCCGCTGTCGCGAATGCGGTCTACGACGCCATCGGGGTGCGGATCGACGAGGTGCCGATTACGCCGGAGAAGATCGTCAAGGCGCTGGAGGCGAAGGCCGCCGGCAGAGCGCCGCGTTATGGTCCCGCACGCTTTCCGCAGGTTCCCTATCCGGAGCCGCTCGACGTTCCGCCGCCGTGGGACGGAGGGGACGGGAAAGCGTCGGCGACACTCACAACGGAGAACGCGGAACGTCGCCCGCGGACGGTGACGCGATGATGCGTTTGCCGCACTTCACGTATCACTCTCCGGGGACGGTGCGCGAAGCGGCGGAGTTGCTGGCCGCGGCTGGCGGGGCGATGCTTGTCGCGGGCGGGACCGATCTGCTGCCGAACATGAAGCGTCGCCAGCAGGTGCCGGCGGCGCTGATCGGCCTGCGCCGGATCGCGGAGTTGCGCCACATCGGCGGCAGCGCAGAGCGTCCCGGGCTGACTGATGGCACATTGACGATCGGCGCCGGCGTGACGCTCACCGAGCTGATTCGGCACCGCCGGATTCGCGAATCGTACGGCGCCCTCTGGCAGGCCGCGTCGCAGGTGGCGACGCCGCATCTGCGCAACATGGGCACGCTCGGCGGCAATCTCTGTCTCGACACGCGCTGCAACTACTACGACCAGAACTACGAGTGGCGCAAGGCAATCGACTTCTGCATGAAGAAGGACGGCACGATCTGCTGGGTCGCGACCGGCAGCCCGAAGTGCCTCGCGGTCTCCTCCACCGACACTGCGCCGGCGCTGCTCGCCCTCGGCGCCCAGGTGACGCTCGTCTCCGCCAGCGGCACGCGTCAACTCGCCGCATCGGACCTGTATCGGAACGACGGCATCCAGTACCTGACGCGGAGGCCCGACGAAATCCTCACCGAGGTCCGCCTCCCGGCGATGGATGGCTGGCGCAGCGTCTACTGGAAGCTGCGCCGCCGCGGCTCGTTCGACTTCCCCGTGCTCTCGGTCGCCGCCGCCGCCAAGTTCGGCAGCGATAACACGGTCGAAGCGGCGCGCATCATCTTGGGCGCCGTCGCCTCACGGCCGATCGACGCCGTCGCCGCCGCGACCGCGGTCATCGGTCAGCGCCTCACCGACGAGGTCATCGCGCATGCGGCCGAGGAAGCGGCCAGGCCCGCGAAGCCGATGGACAACACCGACTTCGATCTGACCTGGCGCAAGCGCGTCACGAAGGACGTCGTCGGCTATGCGCTGCGGGAACTGCGCGGCGATGATGTGCGGGAATGGCGCAGGACGCTGTCGAAGATGCTTCTGTAATCTGTCGGGTGCCCCGGCGCGTCTGTGATGAAAAAGTTTCGATGGGCTCTGTCTCTGGGTGGCGCGTCCTCGTGGCGTCGACGGCGGCGCAGCGCTAATAACCGGTCGGGGCCGTGGACGTCTTTTCTCCCCGCGACTGCTGCACGATCTTGACGCCGGCGCTGGCGCCGACGCGGGTGGCGCCGGCGGCGATCATCGCCTTCATCCCTTCGAGGTCGCGCACGCCCCCCGCGGCCTTCACGCCCATCTCGGCGCCGACGACGCGGCGCATGAGCGCGACGTCGGCGGCGGTGGCGCCGCCCGACGCGAACCCGGTGGAGGTCTTGACGTAATCGGCTCCGGCGGCCTTCGCCAGCGTGCAGGCGGTGATCTTCTCCTCGTCGGTCAGCAGCGCCGCTTCGATGATCACCTTGCTCAGCGCGCCGCTCTCGCGGCACGGCGTCGTCACCGCCTCGATGTCCTGCTCGACCATCCGCAGGTCGCCAGACTTGAGCGCGCCGACGTTGATCACCATGTCGATCTCGCGCGCGCCGTCGAAGATCGCCCGCCGCGTCTCGTAGCCTTTGACGTCCGGCGTCGTCGCGCCCAGCGGAAAGCCGACGACGGAGCAGACGCCGACGCCGCTGCCGGCGAGCAGCCGCGCCGCGGCCGCCACCCAGGTCGGGTTGACGCACACCGTGGCGAACTTGAACTGGGCCGCCTCGCGGCACAGCGACTCGATCTCCTGCCGGGTCGCGTCCGGCTTGAGCAGGGTGTGATCGATCATCGACGCGACCCCGGACGGCGCGCCGCCGCCGGCGTACATGCCGACCCGGGTCGCGCCCGCGTCGAGGACGCCGCGCAGACGATCCGGACAGCAGTCGTCCAGCACCGAGTGGCAGGCACACCGCCCCTGCGGCCGCGTCCCCAGGGTCGGCATCAGCTCGCCGACGATCGTGTCGATCAGTCTCTGCAGCTCTTCTCGAGTCATCCAGCTCCAGGTCTCGGCACCGGCGCCGAGCCCCTCTCTTCGAGCGCGCGAATCTTGGCCAGGCGAGCGATGTAGCGCGCTTCCCGCATCGGGGTCGTCAGCCAGGTCAGGACGATCGTCCTCGCCTCCTCCGCGCTGACCAACGTCGCCCCCAGCGTGAGCACATTGCAGCCGTTGTGCTCGCGGGCATAGCGGGCGATCGTGCCGGTGGTCGCCATCACCGCGCGGATGCCCTTCACTTTGTTGGCGGCGATCGCCGATCCGATTCCGGCGCCGTCGATCACGATCCCGCCGTCCGCCTCGCGCCGCGCCACCGCGTCGGCGACCGACGCCGCCACATCAGGATAGTCCACCGCATCGGGGCCGTCAGTACCGAGATCCTGCACCGTCAGGCCGCGGCCGCGCAGCCACTCGACCACGGCCTTGCGCAGCGTGATGCCGGTGTGATCGCTCGCGATCGCGACCGTGCGGATGTCGGCGGTCGGCACCAGGCTCGCCGCGTCCGCGGCGGCGCGTCCTTCGTGCACCAGCGTCACCCTGCGCTCGCGCAGCGTGTCGGCCGCGAGCGGTGTGACGTGGCCGCCTTTCGCCAGCATCACCGTGTCGCCCCGCTCGAGCACGCGCGCGTCCGTCTCGGTGATGATCTCGAACCGTTTCATTGAAGTATGATTTCGTCCCTATGGCCGAGTTGCGTCCTGCAGAGATTCTACTGTCCGAAGCGCAGATCCAGAAGCGCGTCGCCGAAATGGCCCTCGAGATCCGCAAGGACTATCCCGACGATCTGCACGTGATTGCCGTCCTCAAGGGTGCGTTCATCTTTCTGTCCGACCTCGCGCGCCACATGCCCGGCCACGTCTCGCTCGATTTCATGGCGGTCTCCAGCTATGCCAAGGGCACCACTTCGTCCGGCGAAGTGAAGATGGTCAAGGACCTCGACACCGCGCTCGACGGCCGCAACGTCGTGATTGTCGAGGACATCGTCGACACCGGTCTGACGCTCACCTACCTGCAGGAGATCCTGCGCAAGCGCCACCCGAAGTCGCTGCGTACCGCGTGCCTGCTGAGCAAACCGTCGCGCCGCAAGGTCGAGGTCACCGTCGACTACATCGGCTTCACGATCGAGGACCGATTCGTCGTCGGCTACGGCCTCGACTTCGACGAGCAGTACCGCAACCTGCCGCACATCGCAGTAATACAGCCCTGAGATTTCACCGCGGCGCCACCGCGTCTCTGACGCGCGCGGCGAGCCGGTTCGCATCGGCAATCACCTGCTCGCGATCGAGCGTTCTCAGCCGGCGATCGCTCATCAGCACTTTGCCGTTCACAATCGTGGTGCGCACGTCGTCTCCCCGCGTGACATAGACGAGATGCGACACCGGATCGTACATCGGCGTCTGACGCGCCGAGCGCATCGACACCGTGATCAGATCCGCGCGCTTGCCGGGCTCGAGCGAGCCGAGCACCTTCTCCATCCCGATCACGCGGGCGCCGCCCATCGTCGCCATGTCGAGCGCGTCCTGGGCCTTCACCGCGGTCGGATCGTGGGTCGCGTGCTTGGCGAGAAACGACGCCTGGCGCATCGCCTCGAACATGTCGAGGTCGTTGTTGCTCGCCGCCCCGTCGGTGCCGAGCCCGAGCTTGACGCCGGCGGCCAAGTACTTGGTCACCGGCGCGGCGCCGCTCGCCAGCTTCATGTTGCTCTCCGGGTTGTGAGCCACGCCGGTGCCGGTCCGCTTCAGGATCGCGATGTCGGCATCGTTGACCCACACGCCGTGCGCGCCGATGGTCGTCTCGCCCAGGACGCCGATCGACTCGAGCGCGGCGGTCGGCGTCATCTGATACTGCTCGCGCGCGGTCTTCACTTCATCTTCGGTCTCGGCGAAGTGGATCACGATCGGAACGCCGTACTTGCGCGCCAGCGCCGCGGACGCGGCCAGCGTCGCTTTGTCGTTGGTGTAGAGCGCGTGCGGCGCCACCGCGGGCACGATCAGGCCGTTGTCTTTGTACTCCTTGATGAAGCGCTCCGCGCGGGCGAGCCCTTCCGCCGGCGTCTTCGCATCGGCGACCGGAAACTGGATGATCGTCTCGCCGAGCACGCCGCGGAGCCCCGCTTCGAACGCCGCCTTGGCGATCTCTTCCTCGAAGTAATACATGTCGACGAACGTCGTCGTCCCCGATTCGATCATCTCGACCGCGGCGAGCCGCGTCCCGACGCGGACCAGCTCCGGCGACACGGTTTTCGCTTCCGCCGGAAAGATGTATTTCGTCAGCCAGTCCATCAACGCCAGATCGTCGGCGAGGCCGCGATACATCACCATCGGCGCGTGCGTGTGGGTGTTGATCAGGCCCGGGAGCACGATCTGATCGCGCGCGTCGATCGTCTCCGCCGCCTGATACTTCGCGCTGATCGCGGCCGGCGTGTCGACGTCGACGATGTCGGTGCCGTCGATCGCGAGGGCGCCAGGCGCCAGGATCCGATGCGCCGCGTTCTGCGTGATCACGGTGCCGCCGGTCACGAGCAACGACACCCGCCGCCGCGCCGGCTGGCCCGAAAGCGCAACGATTGCCGCGACAACGAGCAGCGCCGAAAGAAACCGTTTCATCGCGAAGATTGTAGCCCCATCAGCCACGAGCGGGGGCGCCCCTGCGGCGAGGCGCGGTCGCGGAGCCGTTGTATAGTGAAGCCCGTGTCAGTCCACATCGTCGACCATCCGCTGGTGCACGACGCGCTCGTCACGCTGCGCGACAGAGCCACCGCGCCGGACGCGTTCCGCCGCGCCGCAACGCGGATCAGCGTGCTGCTGATTGCCGAGGCGCTGAAGGATCTCACGCCGCAGAACGTCACCGTGGAGACGCCGCTCGGTCCGGCGCCCGGGCGCCGCGCCGGATCGGACGTCGTGGTCGTGCCGGTGCTGCGCGCCGGCCTGGGGATGCTCGACGCGGTGCTCGAGCTCGTGCCGAGCGCGCGCGTCGGCCACATCGGGCTGCAGCGCGACGAGATGACCGCGGTTGCGTCGCAGTACTACTCGAAGCTGCCGTCGAATCTGGGCGCGAGCTACGTGCTGATGATCGATCCGATGCTCGCCACCGGCGGCAGCGCGGTGGCCGCGCTCGACCTGCTGCAGCAGGCGGGCGCGACGGTGATTCGGATGATCTGCATCGTCGCCGCGCCGGAAGGGGTCGCGCTGGTCGAGCGTCATCATCCGCAGGTGGCGATCTACACGCCGGTGATCGACGTCAAGCTCAACGCGCAGAAGTACATCGTCCCCGGCCTCGGTGACTTCGGCGACCGGTTGTACGGGACGATCTGAAACAGGGGCGCGAGGGCCCCGAGGCTAGCTCTGGAAGTCGCCACGCCTTGAGTGCGTGCCGGTTGTCGCGCGAGGGCTTTAGCCGAGCGTCTCTGAAAGCTGAGTATGGCAAAGCGGACCAATTTCGAAGTCACCGATCGCCGGACGCAGCCGCGCGCCCCGAATGGGCGTTGGCACTCGTCGCTGACCAACATCGAGCCGAACAAGATCTGCGTCCGCGGCTATCCGCTCGACGAGATGATGGGCCGTCTCGGGTTTGCCGAGGCGGTCTATCTCCTGCTGATGGGCGAGCTGCCGACGCCGGCGATCGGGCGGATGCTGAACGCGGTGCTGGTGTCGTCGATCGATCACGGCGTCACTCCCCCGTCGACGCTGGCGGCGCGCAACGTGGCGACGACCGGGGCGCCGTTGAAGGACTGCGTGGCGGCGGGGATCCTGGCGTTCGGGCCGCATCATGGCGGCGACATCGAGTCGTGCATGCGGTTTCTCGATGGCGGGCTGACGCTGATGCGTTCGGGCCAGTCCGAAAAGCAGGCGGCAGACGCGATCGTCGAAGAGTGCGTCGCGGCGCACGTCGAGCCGCCGGGGTTCGGGCACCGGTTCCACACGCGCGATCCGCGCGCGGCCAGGCTCTTTCAGATGGCGCTGGAGCTGGAGGTCGAGGGGGAGCACGTCCGGCTGATCCGCGCGACCGAGCGCGCGCTCGAGACGCACGCGTCGCACTTCGGCCGACCGCTGCCGGTGAACGTCGACGGCGCGATCGCCGCGATCAGCGCCGACCTCGGGTTCGCCTACGAACTCGGCAACGCGATCTTCCTCATCTCCAGGCTCCCGGGCCTGATCGCGCACGCGCACGAGGAGCGGACGCGGCAGTCGCCGATGCGGCAGATCGAACCGAAGGACTACGACTACGACGGCGCGGGGCAGCGCCGGTTGCCCGAGGGCCGCAAGTAGCGATAGAATCGGCGCTTCCCTCCTCGAGGGCGCTTAGCTCAGTTGGTTAGAGCGCGTGCTTCACACGCACGAGGTCATAGGTTCGACTCCTATAGCGCCCACCACCTAAATAGCTCTACATAAACGACCGCAGGGCGGGTGATCGCGCACGCGGACGCCCCGGCGACTGCGTCCGTAGCGGCGCAGGAGATCCGTCGTGACGCCGCATTCATCGATAAAGACGTATCGCCAGGCGTCGCGCAGCGGCAACCCGTCGCGCCAGCGCCGTCGCTCAGCCGCGACGTCGGGGCGCCGCTGTTCGTCGGCGAGTACCGCTTTTTTTGAAGGTGAAGTCCAGCTGCTTCAGGGCGCGCCAGATCGTGGTCACGCCGGCGGACGTCCGAAGCGCCTCGCGGATCTCCTCGAGCGTGGCATCGGGCCGGGCCGCGAGCACCGTCGCGCGACGATCGAGGTCCGTCGGAATCAAGGCCAGTCCGCGAAATTTCGTGGGCTTAAGCGGCGCGAAGGTTCCGGTTTCGCCGCGCCGCTGTTTCAGCGCATCCACCCAGGCGCGACTGACGTGATACCGCGCGGCGAGGTCTTTCGACGAGATCCCCGCGTCCGAATCCCTGAGCACGCGCGTCCGCAGATCCATCGAGTAGGCTGCGGCCATCGGCACCTCCCGAGCGCGAGAAGTACCATGGCCGCGTACTGAGTACAAGTGGAAAATGCTCTAGCCAAGAGGAGGGAGCGCGACGCTACGACGACAGCCAGGCGAGGAGCATCGAGCTGGTGTCGGTCGCGTCCATGAAGACGCCCGCCAGACTCCATTCGATCACCTGCGCGCGCAGGCCGAACACGATCGGTGCTCCTGATCCGGCGAGTTGCTGGTGCATCGCGCCGGAGGCATCGGCCAGCCACGTGGCGGTGGCGAGATTCGGATACCGCGCCGCCTCGGCCAGCAGTTCCTCGGCGCTGGCGTTGGCGACGACGATCACCAGCCGGCCGGCCTGCGCCGCGTGCTCGGGGCGATCGATCGAGTGAAGCACGGAGGCGCAGGGCAGACACCGCCGCGCCACATAGACGATCCCCCACGGGCCCGGCCGCACCAGACGGCCGCTGGCCACCGCGGCGCCGGCGCGGTCGATCAGCGTGAACGCCGGCAGCGCCATGCGTTCGACCGCAATGCCGACCCGGCCGGCGCTGATAATCAGCAGCGCGGCAAGCGCCGTCCTACTGCAGCTTGAAATTGACCACACGCGCCTTCTCCTCGGCCGTCATCCCGGCCAGGACGTTCGGATCGGTCAGGTGGACGAGCCCCTGCGCCTGCGCCTCGGCGCCGGCGGTATCACCAGGAGCGCGCTGCAGTGCGAAGTGCATGAACGTCACCGACGCTCCGGCGGGAATCGTGACCGTCCAGCGGTAATAGGTCGGGCTGAAGAACCGCTGGATGTGGATTCCGGACACCGGCACCGGCGCGTTCAATCCGGCAAACACGTGGCCGAGCGCTGGCCGCGTCACCGGGCCGTCCTCCGACTCCGCGACCGTCGTCGCATCCGCCAGCGTGATCGCATAGGTGTTGCCCGTCGTCGTCGGATCGATCACCAGGTTGACCAGACCGCCGAGGGCGCCCTCGATCTGCACGCTTGCCGTGACCGGCGCATTCGAGGGGTTCGTCACGGTATCGAGGAACCGAGCGAAGCCGCCCGTTGTCGGCACGAACAGCTTGCGGGTCGTGATCAGCCCGCCAGGCGCGTACGGGCCGAACACCGCCTGACGGTCGCCGATCTCGAGCCGCGACGGCGCGTTTCCAGAGAGCGAGCCGCCGTTCACGCGCAGGCTGTAGGCATCGAATCGATAGGCGCGGCTGAGAGTGCCGTCGGCGGTGCCACCCTGTTGCAGCTGGCCGGAGCAACCGGCGCTGTAGACGAACCCGTCGTCGCCGGTGAACGAGTGGCCGCATTGATAGCCGGCGGTGCCGCGCGTGATGTTCGCCGTCAACGATCCGTCCGCGATCAGGATGCCCGCGCTCGCGCCAGAGGCGATGAAGAACTGGTCGAGCGACACGACCGTCACGGCGCCGGCGGGCACCAATGGTTGAACGAACTGGCCGTTGCCGTCGGTGACGGTGAATGCCTGGTACGACCCCAGTGCACTCTCCGCGCCGCTGCGAATCTGCACGGAAACACCGGGCAACGGCGTCGTTCCGTCGGCATCGAACATCGTTCCGGACACGGTGCCGGTGCCCGGGAGGGCGACGTCGGCCGTGACGGTTTGACCATCCGCTTCGATGACGCCAACGGCGAGGCCGCAGGTGACGACGTCGGAGTAGACACAGCTCTGGACCGAGAAGGCTCCCGCCGGCACGTAGGTGACGGTAAACGATCCGGCAGCCCCGGTCGTCGAATACTTGTCGCTGCCCATGGTCGCGCCCTCGCTGGAAATCACGATCTGGGCGAAGGCCGCCGGATTCCCGGCACTGTCACGGACCGTGCCGGTCACCGTGCCCGACGGTGCGAGGTGCACGTCGACGACAAACGCAGTGGTGAGGCTGCCGACAGAGCCGGCGGCGCGGCCGACCAGGATACCGTCGCTGTCCATCGCCTGAACCTCGAGCTCGCCCAGCGACAGACCCGGGATGCTGAACCGGCCGTCGTCGTGCGCGATCGCCGACAGCTGAATCGCGAGGCCGCGCGGATCCTTCTGCACGATGTTCACGTTGGCGCCGGCGGCCGGCGAGGTCCCGCCGGCGTAGAAAACCGTGCCGTTGGCGACACCGATCGGCAGGATCAGGTCGACGATCGCCGCGCCGTTGCTGAACGAGGCGAGCTTCTCGACGGTAACCGCAGAATTGCCCGGCGCGCGCGCAATCACCTTGAACGGACTGAACGCGAGCGCGAACTGGGAGAATTGGTACGCGCCCGTGTCATCGGTGGTGGCGAAATCGATCGAGTCGTTGCTCGAAGGATCGACCAGACTCACGGATACCGACGACGCCGGCGTCACTCCGTCAGCCGTGAACACCGTGCCGGTGATGTTGCCGACGGTGGTGTCGATGACCACGTCCACGACATGCCCGTCGTCGCCGGCGCCGACAGTGCCCGTGCGGGTGACGTTCAAGATGACGTCGCCCGATTTCGACGCATACACAGTGAACGGCCCTTCGCTGACGCCGGAGACGGACGCGATCCCGTTTGCGTCGGTGCCCCCCAGGCCCAAGAACGCGTCCTGATTCTGGAAGTAAACGGTCACGCCGGGAAGCGGCGCGCCGCCGTCGCGGTGCACGGTGACCCGCACGGTGGCGTTCACGGGGAAATGGAAGTTCGCCGTCGTCAGCTGGCCGGGGGTGACGACGAACGGAGCGGTCTGCAGCGTGCGGCCGGCGCTGCTGATGAACGCCGTGTACGTGCCCGGCGCAACCGCCTCGATCGTGTAGCTGCCATCGACGGCGATCGAGGATGCCGCGACGCTGTCGTTAGCGAAAACGATCTGAATCGTGCCGGTCCGGATCGGGGTGACACCATCCCCCTCGAATACCCTGCCGACGAGTCTTACCGCCGACGATGTCACCGCGACGTCGACCACCCGGTTGTCGTCGGTCGGCAGGATCGTGCCGGTCGCGGTGCCGATCAGCGCGGGCGCGAACACGTACACCGTGAACGGCCCTTCAGGCATGAAACTGTTGAACTGTCCGACACCATCAGCGTTCGTGAACGTGGGAAAGTGCTGTCCGTCGGCGGCGATGATGCTGAGGCTCACGCCGACCAGCGGTGAGCCGTCGAAGCGCTTGACCGTGACCCGGACGGCGGCGAACGACTTGAGCACGACATTCGCGGTGGTCGTGTTGCCGATGGTGACGACCGCGTCCGCCGAGACACCGCTGTGGCCGGCGGAGGTCGCCTGCACGGCGTAGGTGCCGGGCGCCAGCGCCACGCCCGCGAAGGTGCCGTCGCTCGCAATCGGCACCACCAGGGTCGCGGCTGGGGAACCGCCGGTAATCGTCACCGTCCCGGCCGTCGCGAGAGCGCCCGTGCCGAACCGCACGGTGCCGCGGAGCACACCGACCGTCGTGAACGAGAGATCCTGGGTGACGCTGGTCTGACCCGGGGCGAGCGAGAGCGGGACCACCAAGGAAAGCGCGCCGGTCGTCGGATCCTTCGCCTGCACCGTGAACGGGCCGCCACCCAGGGTGCTGGCGCTGTAGAAACCATTCGCATCCGCCTTCACCGTGGCGGTCGGTCTGAAGAGGGGCGAACTGCTGCCGGTGACGAGCACGAGGGCGCTCGGAACCGGCGCGACGCCGTTGGCCAGCACGCGGCCGCTCACGGTGGCAAACGGCGCGAGAGGGCTCGAGCCGTCCGCCGGCACGGAGAAGTTACGAATCGAAGCGAGGTCATCCGGCGACAGCCCGGCGAGCGCCTCCGGCGGCACCTGCGCCAACCGTTCCGCGACGGCGCGGGCGGTCGCCGCGTCGGGCGCCACCGATACGAAGTGCATGAGCATCGCACGGCCGCCGGCCGGCACCGTCAGACCGTTCCAGCGCACGAACGGCTGCAGCAAGCCGTCGAAGGTGCTGCCCGCGCTGGCGGGAGCCAGCGCCGCGTTCGGACCCTGGAAGACGTGGGCGTCGCTGGGCGACCCGGGAGTTGCGGGCCTCTCGGTGATGTACCAGCGATCGGCATTGGTCAACGCGGCATCTCCACTCGAGGTGTCGTTGAACCCCGTCGCGTTGACCGTGCCGAACAGCTGGACGTCAACGCTGATCGGCGTCGGCGTCGGGTTGTCGAAGACTTCGAGGTAGCGGCCGTAGTACCCGGACGGATCGACATACAGCTTGCGGGTGACGTTCAGGCCCGCCAGCGTCTGCGGCGCCAGCGATCGATTGTCGAAATTCGGCACGGCGAGTTGTCGCCGATTGAGCTCGAACGTCGCACCCATGTCGCCGTTGAAGAACCTCAGCCCGGTCGCCGCCGTTCCGACGAGCATGATCGGGAAATTGAAGAAGCCGTCGGCCGGCGTGTTGCCGTTGCGCAGGCTGCCTGGCTCGCCGAACAGGTAGGTGTAGCCGTTGGCGTCCGCCAGCGGATACCCATCGGAATTGGTCAGCGCCTTCGACAACGCGAAGTCGCCGACGACACTGTCGCCGTCGTGGATCAGCACGCCCTCGAACGATCCGAAGGTGAGGCTCGGCTGGTTGGTCACCCTGAGGCGGAAGACCCCGGTGGGCACATGCGTGAACTGATAGACGCCGTCGCCGTCGGTCACCACGCTGGCGCCGAACGAGCCGCCGAGCGTGAGGTCGAACACCAGCACGTTGACCGCCGGTGCGCCGTTCGCCAGCGTCACGCGCCCGGAGATGTTTCCGAAGGTGTCGAGGACGATCGGAACGGTCACCGTCTCCCCTTCGAGCGTCAGCGTCGCGGACGATTCGCGGGCCTGTCCCGAGCTGCCGTCGGCGCGCACGCGGAACGACCGGCCGCCGAGGATGTTCAGGCGGGTCAATTGTCCGTCGGCGGCGGTGGTGCCGATGACCGAGAACGAGTCCGGGGAATCGATGTCGCTTTCCACGACCACGTTCGCCGCGGGCACTCCCGCAAGGGTGGTGACGCGGACGACCAGCGTGCCGACCGGCGGCAGCACCGCGGCAATCGGCACCACCTGCGCCTGCGTCGACAGTGTTCCCGGCACATCGACGCTGATGTTGCTCTGGCCGCCGGGCCGATGCGCACGGACGACGAACGAGCCGCCGGGGACATTCGGGATCGTCAGATGACCGGCCGCGTCGGTGGCGCCGGCCGAGATGAAGAATGGCTGAACGGCGGTCTGGATTTCGACGAAGGCGTTGACCGCCGGCGCGTTGTTGTTGAACGTCACCGTCAACTGCACGCTGCCGACCGGCCGCAGCGAGAGATCCAGCGTCGACGTCTGATCCTGCACCACCGTCGTCTGGCGCGTTGTCTGGAAGGACGTGACCGGGTCGGTTGCCGCGACGGTCAATGTGCCCAGCGGGACGTCGTTGAAGCGATACACGCCGGCCGAATCGGTCTGCGTCTGCAGCACGGCGAAGGTGTTGATCGGGTCGATGCCGCGGAGCTGGACCAGGGTGCTCACGGCAGGCGCACCGAGCGCCGTCCGCACCGTGCCGGCGATCGCGCCGGTGGGCTGGATCGTGAGGTTGACCGTCTGGGTCTGGCCGGCGTTGACGGTCGCCGCGGCCGTGCCGGTCAACTTGATCGAACCGCCCTGTGGGTGCTGAATCGACCCGGTCACCGTGACGCCGCCGGGCGGCAGGCCGCCGGCGAAGTAGGATCCGTCGCCGGCGGTCGGGAACAGGATACTGGTGTTGCCGAACTGAGCGGGGAACGTCGCGATCACCGTCGCATTCGCGGCGACAGCGCCGGACGTGCGTCGCACCGTCCCCTTGAGAATGCCGGTATTGCTGAACACGACATTGGCGACCGCCGTGGTCGCGCCGGCCGCGAAGCTCGCCGTCGTCACCGCCGACTTCAGGCTGGTGAACGGGTGGAACGCTTCGATCGTGAACGCGCCCAGCGGCACGCTGATGCTGGGACCGAACGTGAAGACGCCGGTCGCGTTCATCGCCGCGGCGTAGGTCCGGCCGAAGAAGATCACCTGGCTGCGGTAGCGGATCCCCTGCTGGAACGTTTGCGGCACCGGCGTGCTCTGATCCCCTTCGAAGACGCGGCCGGTGATTGATCCACCCAACGGCGGCAGCGGCGGCAGCGTACTGGTGCCGTCGGCGGGAATCGCAAAGTTCTGAATCGCGCCGATTTCAGCCGGGCTGAGGCTGGCGAGCGCCTCCGCCGGCAGCTGCGCGAGCCGATCGACCGACGCCTGCAGCGCGGCGCGGCTGTACTGCTGCGCGACGAAGTGCATGAAGCCGACCGTCTGCCCGGGCTGGATGGTGACATTGCTCCACCCGTAGGTGACCTGGCCCGAGATGCTCGAGAACGGCAGGACCGCAAACGAGGCGGTCGACGCGCGCCGTGCCGCCCCGACACCGTCGAACGCGAAGCCGGCCTGCACCGGGCCGCCGATCGCCGGGTCGAAGACGTCGCCGTCGCTGCCGGTGTTCAGCGCGACCCAGCGGTCGGCCGCGTTCGGGTCGGCGACACTCAGCGCGGCATCGCCGCTCGACGTGGTCAGCACGCTGTTCGCGCGCACGTTGCTCTCTACGCTCACGCTGACGGTGATCGGGTTCGCGGTCGGGTTCGAGAGCAGCTCGAGGTAGCGGGCGAAGTATTCCGGCGCGACGAGCACCTTCCGGGTGACGTTGAGGCCGGCGACGTTGGTCTGCGACACCGCGATTTCGCGGCCGTTGTTCTCGGTCGTCGCGATGTTCGCACCGGTGAAGCGGGTGGTGGCGGCGCCGACCGAGATGTCGAGGTGGGACGCGCCGCCGGGAGCGCCGAAAGCGGCCGCGGCGAACACCCCATTCAAGCCGGCGCCGATCGAGCCGTCCTTCTGGATGTCGAACGTGAACGCGTTGCCGTCGACTCTGGTCACCGGCAGGGTGATGGCGTTGCTCTTCAGCAGGATGTCGACGGTCAACGTATCGCCGTCGTGCGCCAGCGTGGCCGCGGCTTCGCCGAGCAGACCGTGCGGCGCATCGCCGGCGCTCACCGTTAGCGGACCGACGACAACGCCCTCCGCGATGTAGAAGCCGGCGGCGTCGGTGCTCGGTCCGTAGAAGGTTCCGAAGTCCGGATCGAGGCCGTGAATCATCACGGTCAGGCTCGGCGCGCTCGAGTTGTCGGGGTTGAGCACCCGGCCGGTGACGGTGCCGAGGCCGACCAGCGTCAGATTGGCAGTGGCTACCTGCCCGCCGGCGGTGACGGCGACATTCCTCGCCACCGCGCGCTTGCGCCCTTGCGCGTCGGTGGCGGTGAGGGTCCATTGACGCAGCGTGACGTTGTCGAAGCGGTAGGCGCCGTCGGCGGGTGTCGTGACAGTGTCCGCGCACCCCTCGCACGAGACGCGGATGCCCGCGACGGGCGTCTGGCCGTCGGGCCCGGACACGGTTCCGACGATGCTGCCGGTTGGCTGGAGCTTGACGGTGATCGATTTAATTTCGTTCGGCAGCAGCGTCGTGAGCAGGCTGCCGAACAAACCGTTGGCGTTGGCGGACACCGCGATGTTCTGCGTCGCGAGCACATGCTCAACCAGGACGACGCCGTCCGCGCCGGTGGTAGCGTCGAGCGAATCGCCGCCCTGCCCGTCGGAGCTCTGGACGCCCACGAGCGCGCCGGCGATCGGATGCTGATTGGCATCGGTGACCGTGACGACCAGCGTTCCCTGCGGCAGCAGTGTCAGGTTCAGGGTAAGGACCTGCGCGTGCACCGACAGCGCGCCGAGGGCGCGCGCGATCCCGTGCGTCGCAGGCTCGTTCACGGCGATGAAGAACGATCCGAGCGGCAGGAAATCGAACGCGTAGTGTCCCGCCGCGTCGGTCTTGGCCGTCACCGTCTCGCCCGGCGCCGACACCGTGACCACGCCGCCGACGAGCGGCGTCACGCCATCGGCGCGATAAACCGTCCCTTGCAAGCCGCCCCACGTCGCCAGCCGTACGTCGACGGTGACGACCTGCAGATCCGATCCGATCGCATTGGTGACCGTGCCGACGAGATTGGTGACTGGGTCGCGCGCCTGCACGGTGAAGGACCCGACCGGCACGTTGTCGAAGCGGAACGTCCCGTCGCCGGCGGAGTTCGCGCCGACCGGCGGGGCCTGGCCGAACAGGCTGGTGGCGGTCAGGACGATCGGCACGTTCGGCGCGGGGTTGCCGGATCCGTCGCGCACCGTGCCGGCGACGATGCCGCGGCCCAGGTAGGTGACCGGCGCATCCAGGTGCTGCCCGCTCGACACGATCGCCAGCTGCGTGGTGCGGCCGCGATGGCCGGATCCGTCCGACGCTTCCACCGCGTAGGTCCCGAGCGAGACGAGCGGAAATTCGTAGGCGCCGTTCGCGTCGGTGAACACGGTCGTGAGCACGGTGAACAGGTCGGCGTTCGCGAGCAGATCGACGTGCGCCCCGGCGCCGACCGGGCTGTGGCCATCGGCGGCGAACACGATGCCGCCGATGCGGCCGGCCGTGACCACGGGAACGTTGACGTGCGCGAACCCGTTCGGCAGATTCAGCGCGCCGGTGCTGAACCCGATCAGATTGGTGGCCGGGTCCGACACCTTGATCGAGAAGCCGGTCGTCTGGAACGCCGAGGTCGCGACCCCTTCGACGAGGTAGTCGCCGTTGGCGTCGGTGATCGTGTGATGCACGGTACCGTTGCCGTCGACCACGCTCACGTCGGCGCCGAACACCGCCTGGAGCGCCGGGTTGAACACGCGGCCGCTGACGATGCCGCCGCGCACGGTGACGGTCATGCTGGCGCGCTGCACGTTGTTGACCGTCGCCGTCAGCGTGACGATGCCGCCGCTGAACGCGGTCACCGTGGCGGGCTTCACGGTCTCGCCTTCCGAGAGGAACACCGAGCTGGTCACCTGCGCGATGTTGAGGTTGGCCGACGACAGATCGACGCGAAGCCCGCCGGCAGGCGCGGCGGTCGACAGACGAACGTCGATCGCCGAGGAGTCGCCGGCGGCGATCAGCAGCGACGGCGGCAGCACCACGCTGGTCAGCGACCGCACGGTGAGCGCCAACGTCGCCGGCGCGCTCACATTGCCGAAGACGTCGGTGGCGCTGGCGGCGAGGTTGAGCACCGCGCCTTCGACGGCGCCCACGGGCACGGGAATCTGGAAGGTGACCTGCGCGCTGTTCGAGACCGGCGACACCTGCTTGGCCTGGCTGACGGTGAAGGCGCCCTGGCCGCCGAGCGCCACCGTGGCGACGCCGGTCTCATCCTCGGCCTGTGCGATCACGGTGACCGTGGCGCCCGGCACGATCTCGAGAACGCCGGTCGGCGTGTGGAGCTGCAGCGTCGGCGGGTTCAGATCGGCGATCGGCAACAGCACCCGCGCCGCGCTCGCGGCGTTGCCGGCCGCATCGACCGCCGTGGCGTCGAGCGTCAGCGTATCGCCCGCACGCGCCGTCGCCGGCACGGTGAAGGCGAAGGAGGTCACGACGGAATTCTGCGCCGGCGACACCGTCCGCGTCTGCGTGCCGGCGAGCACGCCGCCGGTGGTGAACGTAATGGAGGCGACGCCGCCGAGGTCCTGGGCCGAGATGACGGCGCTGGTCTGCTGGCCCGGTGCGACCTTCGCGCCGGTGGTGGTGCCGGTGATGGTCACGACCGGCGCGGTCGCATCGAGCACCGAGATCGTCACCGGCGCGGCGTTGGCGACCTGCCCCTTGCTGTCGACGGCGGTGGCGTCGATCACGATCGGCGCGCCGGGCACGGCGTCGGCGGCGATGTTGAAGGCGAACGTGCGGGTCACGTCGAGGCTTGTCGGCGCAATCGTCTGGGTCGCGACGTCCTGCGGCTTGCCGGTCCGCGCCCGGTAGCCGATCTGCGCGGCGCCCAGATCGTCGGTCACGTGCACCGTCACCGTGATGTGATCGCCGTTGTGGAAGCTGGCGCCCGGCGCTGGCGCGGTGATCGTCACCAGCGGCGGCGTGTCGGCGACGATCGGTACCAGGATCGCCGCGGGAGTCACGCTGCGATTGCCCGACGTGTCGGTCGCCAGCGCGGAGATCTTGATCTGATCGCCCGGCTTGCCGAGTGCCGCGATCGCCTGGACGTTCAGGACGAACGGCGCCGTCCGCGCCGCGGCCGCCGGCTGGTCGTTGATGAAGAAGTCCACCACCGACACGTCGTGGGCGGCGCCGACGTCGGCCACGATGGTGGTGATGCCGTTCTCGATGACGGTGCCGTTTCCGCCCGCGCTCAGCGACAGGATCTGGGGCGGCGTACGATCGAGCGTGCGGAACGAGAACTGCGCGCCCTGGGCCTGCGCGTTGCCGGCCAGATCCAGCGCCGCGCCGAGCTGCACCGTGTAGACGGTGTTCTCCTCGAGCTGCTGCGCCGGCGTGAACACGACGGTGGTGTTGCCGAAGAGGAAATCGGTGCGCCCGGCGACGCCGGCGGCGCCCTTGGCGACGGCGATCGGCGGCCCGCGGAACCTCGCCGCATCGAACGGCTCCGAATACTTGACGCGGATTACCGATGCCAGCGCGATGCCGTTGGCGTCGATCGCGGGCGATAGATCGATCACTGCCGGCGGCGTCAGATCGACGGTGGTGAAGGTGGTGGTGAACGTCGATGGCATGACCTTGCCGACACGGTCCGTGACACCCTGCACGCTCAGCGTGTAGCGCGTGCTCTCGCTGAGCGGCACCAGCGGCGTGAACACCGCGGTGGTGTCGCCGTCGGTCACCTGCAGGGTTCCCAACACCGGCGACGCCGGCCCGGTCAGCTTGACGTTGGTCTGGTTGATCGTGCCCGCGGTGATCGGTTCCGAGAAGACGACCCGCACGGCCGACGCGAGCGGCACGCCGATCGCCGAGCCGTGCGGCAGCAGCGCCGCCACCGTGGGCGCCGCCTCGTCGAGCACGAGGTCTCCAAGCGCGACGCTGTTGGCGACCTGCACGCTGCGGTGCGCGACGCCGGCGCCGACCGGATCCTCGAGATTGAGCGTGTACTGCCCGATCGGCACCGCCGGGAACGTGAAGTTTCCGTCGTTGTCGGTCACCTGGAAGATGTCGATCGGCTGCAGCACGCCCGTCTGAATCAGCTCCGCGGTGACGCGCGGCGCGCCGCCGCCGCCGGCCGACAGCGCACGGCCGGTCACGCTCGCGGTGGGCTGGAGCACGAGGCGCAACACCGGGTGATCGCCGGCGTTCAACGTTCCGGTCAGCACGCCGCTCAGGTTGCTCACGGGATCGGTGGCGCGCAGGTAATAGGTTTTCGCGGTGATGTTCAGGAACTCGAACGCGCCGTTGTCGTCGGCGAACGCGCTGCACCCGCCATTCCCGGCGCAGCCGCTGGTCGGGTAGCCGAACAGACTCAGCTGCACGCGCGGCGCGGGCCGGTTGTCGGAGAACACCACGGTTCCGCTCACCCGGCTCAAGCCGACCAGCGTCAGCGTGACGCGCGCGACATCGCCTTCGAACTGGAGCTGTCCCTCGGCGGTGGTCGCGTTGAGGCTCGCCTGTGACCTGGCGGTGATCGAGAATCGGCCGACCCGCACGTTATCCAAGGCGAACGCGCCGTCGGGCCCGGTCTGCGCGTTGACATGGCCGGAGCCCGGCAGGTAGGAGATGCAGTTCGCCACCGGGCATACGTCCACTGCGACGTTTGCCGCCGGCGTGCCGTCGGGATTGACGACGATGCCTTCGACGCGTCCGTGGTGCTGCTCGATCACCTGCACCACGATCGGCACGTCGACGAGCTGCCCTTCAGCCGTGAGCGTCTCGGTGACGTCGGCGTTGCCGAACGGCTCTCCCGCCGCCGCGATCGGCCGTGTCACGTTGAGATGGAAATCACCGATGGTCACGCCCGGGAACGAGAACGTGCCGTCGACGCCGGTAGTCGTCCGCAGCAGCGGCAACGGGCGTCCGCCCGGCGAGTTCTGGGTCAGGCTGACTTCCCAGTTCTTGAGCGGCGCCAGCGATCCGGCCGCCACCACAGTGCCGGTGACCAGACCGCGCGCCGCCTCGACCACATTCACCGGCACCTGCTGATGATCGAGATCGATCCGGCCCGCGCCGAATCCGCGCCGCGCCGTCGCCGCCTCGAAGACGTCGACACGGAAGCTGCCGAGGGGGATCAGATCCTCCCGGTAGGTGCCGGCCGAATCGGTCACGCCGAAGGCGAGCGGACCACCGGACAGACACGGCGCTGCGCCGATGCCGATGAACAACGGATCGCCGACGCAGTTGCTGATCACGACCTCGGCATTCGGCACCGTCGTCACGCCGTCGGCCTGGAACACGGTGCCGAGCACGGTTCCCGAGGCGTTGAACAGGAACACGTTGATCGTGACGTTGTCGCCGTCCTTGGTCACCCTCCCGCTCGCGCGGCCGGCGAACCCGTTGCGCGGATCGGTCGCCATCACGATGACATCGCCCTCGCTGAACATGTCGCCGCCGCTCAGCACCAGGACTCCTGCCTCATCGGCCGGGCCGGTGACAACCTTCTTCGGATACGCAATCTGCGTCACCCGCACTTCCGCCTTGGGGATGACGGTCGTGGCATCGCTGCCGCGGACGTTGATGGTCAGCGTGCTGAGCCCGAGCAGGCGGATCGAGAAGTCGGCGACCTGACCCGGTTTGATCGCCCCGATCGTCTGCGCGGTCTTGTGCGAGTCGTTGTCGACGGCGGTCAACGTGAAGGCGCCGGCGTTGACCAGCGGCAGCAGGTAGCGGCCGTTGTCGTCCGTGATGACGGTCTCTTCCTGAATCCCCTGCGGGATGTCACGGCATGTGCCTGCGTCGACGGTGGTGTTGCCGACGGTGATGTTGCCGCTGGTGGCGCAGACCTGCTTGAAGGCGCTGGAGTTGTAGCGGACGATGACGCCGCGCGCGACCGGGGTCACACCATCGGGCTGGAACACCGTGCCCTGAATCCGGCTCGTCGCCTGCAGTCGAAGATCCACACTCACCGCGGCGCCCGCGGACGGGATGCTGCCGTCGAAGGTGATCGGATCCGGACTGAACTGGCCCGCCGCGGCGAGCGTGAAGCGGCCGACGAAGATGTTGTTGAAGGCGAACGTGCCGGTCGTGATGTTGGTATTGGCGATCTGCACGTTGCTCACGTTGCGGAACGCGACGCCGACCAGCCCTCCCGCAACTTCAACCTGATCGCCGGAAATCCCGACCGCCGCCTGTAGCGGCGTCGTGCCGTCGGCGTCCAGGACGCGGCCGGCGACCCGCCCGCCGCCGCCGCGGAACACGATGTCGCCGCGAATCACCTGGTTGTTGAACTTGAGGACGAGCGTTTTCACGTTGCCGTCGGAGAAGTCGGGGAGGAACGCGGACAGCCCGTATCCAGTCTCGCGGAACGGCACTTTGCCGATGGTGTAGTGACCGAGCGCATCGGTGGTCGCCACCGCCGCCACCTGGATCCTGGCGGCGTCGTCGCCGTCGAGGGTGTAGAACAGGTAGACCTTGTTGCTCGGCACCGGTGTCACGCCGTCGGCGCGGAACACCGTGCCGGCGACGGTTCCGACCGCTTCGAGGACGACCGTCACGTTGACGGTCTGGCCGGCCTGCACGATGTCGACGGTGGCCGTGCCCTTCGTCCCCAGCTGATCGCTGACCGCGACGATGTCGCGATGGCCGACGGGCACATCGATCAGCACGAAATGTCCGGTGCCGTCCGCGGTGGCGAGACTCAGTCCGCCGCCGACCCGGGCGCCGGCGACCGGGCTGCCGCCGGCGTCGACGACGGTGCCGTTCACGGTGCCGATTCCCTGCGCCAGTAGGATGTTGGCGTCGACAACGCCGTCGGCCGGCAGCGTCACGCGCGCTTCGCCCTGCTGAAACGTGAGCTGGTCGAAGGTGACGAGGCGAATCTGACCGGCGCTGATGTGCAGGAGCTCGAACCGGCCGCCCGCATCAGTCTGGCCGACGCCGACCGGACACTCCGATTGGCCGGGCGGACACAGCACGCCGGGCTGTGAGTTGCTCTGGTAGTAGGCGACCACCGGGACCGCCGAGACGAGCGAGGTGCTGTCGGCGCGGAGCACGTGCCCGCTGGCGGTGCCGAACTTGACGGTGATCTTCGGCGCCGTCAGGCTGAACAGCGTCAGATCCCGCGCAACGCTGGCCCCGGCCAGCGGGATCAAATCGCTCGCGTTGCCCTTCGCGTTCGCCGCCAGGTTCACGCCCTCGATGAAAATATTGCCGACCGGCACGCGCGTGATCGCGAACTGTCCCGCCGCGTCGGAGGTCGCGCCGTACGAGCTCTGGTCGGTGAGGCTGGTGACCTTCACCGTCGAGTTCGGCAGCGGCGCACCATTCTCGTCCACCGTGCGCCCCTTGATCGTGCCGCGGCCGAGGAACACCACGTTGACGTTGAGACGCTGGCCATTGCGCTGGCTGGTGAAGTCGACGGAGCGGGCTTCGTCGCTGCCCGGCGTGACCGCCGTGATGCGATTGCGGGGGGTGTTGGGCACCCAGTCCCAGCTGAATCGTCCCTGCGCGTCGGCCGATTTCGAACTGATGCCGACGAGCGCTCCGCTGCAGGGATTGGTGATCAGCAGCCGCACGTTGGCGAATGGAACCGCGGCGCCGTCGGCGCCGAGCACCTGGCCGCCGACGACCGAGGCGTCGTTCGTGACGGTGGTTTCAATATCGAGCGTCTGCGCCGACATCGCGCGGCCGTGGCCGTCCATCACGTTCAGGACCGTCAAGTGTCGCGCCACGAACGGACCGATCGGATCGCGCAGGGCGAGGAAGGCCACCCGCCGTCCGGGCTGGAGCGCGACGCCGACGACCTGGTTGCCGTCGACCGTGAAGTTGGTGATGTTGTTCGCGCTCACCCGATCCTGGACACTGGCGGCTGTGACCTCTTCGCTGAAGAGGACCGCGACGACACGGCCGACCGGAATGTCAGAGGTGCCATCGAAGCTGACGAGAGCCTCGCACGCCAGCACGTCCTTGTCCGCCAGCTGCACCACGCCGAGCATGTGCGGCGCGGGCGGCACGATGGCGGCATCACGGCTTGGCGCCGCCGACGACGATCCGCCCGCGATCGCCGGCAGATCCAGGAGGACGCGGTACGGCGCCGCGCCGCTGAACGGCGACGGTACGGTCGTGCCCCCGGTGAGGCCGGCAAACGCAATCTGACGCAGCCCGCCGGCGCCGTCGGGCACGATCAGACTCACGCCGAACGACCCGCCCGGCGGGACGGCGGCGACGGCGCTGAACTGCAGATGGAAATCGCCCGCCGCCGGCGCCGCCAGCACGATCATCTGGCCGGTCGTCGCTCCCGCATCGTCGACAAACGGTATGAGATCGCTGAACGGGATCTGCTTGAGGATCTTTCCCGCCGGATCCTGCCCGCCGACGCGTCTTCCCTGCGCATCGACCAGCGCCACCGTGTAAGGCAGCGGCCCGGCGTCGGACGTGACGAGAATCGACAGGTGCGGCGGTCGGTACGACACTTTTTCCGCGAACGCCTGGTGGAATGCGGTGGCGCCCTGCGCCGCGACGTCCGCAGCGAGGTGCGCGCCGACCGCAGACGCGAGCACATCGCCGCGCACGGATCGCCGCCGGAGCTCGTCGAACGCGGTGAAATCCGCCTGCGTGAACTGCAGATCGGTCGCATCCGGGTGCAGCGCCGCCAGCCGCGCGAAGTCGCTGCCGATGAAGTCCATCGCGAGCTGCGCCGTGCTGTCGGGCACCGGCTCGTGCAGGCTGATGCGCACGCCCGCCTCGGCCGCCTGCACGGCGCGGTCGAGCACGATCTGCTTCGAGATGCGCGCGACGTCCGGCGGCAGCGCCGCGGCGGGCGCCGTCGCCACCGCCCACGCCTTCCCCAGCAGTCCGAGCACGGCGGTGCGTAAATCCGCCGGCAGCGATTTCGCTTCCGACGGGAGGATCAGGGAGTCGGGGGACAGCGGGACGCCGAGCTCACCGACCGCGGTCTTCAGTGAGAACCGTCCCTGCACGTTCTCTTCCGTGTCCAGGGTGGCGGCCGTGACCTTGCCGGTCACGCGCGACACCATGTCGAAGCTGACCGTTGCCGAATCGGAGGCGGGAATGCTGTCGATCTGCCTGGTCGGATCGCCGACGACGGTGGCGCCGACGACGTTCCCGGAAAACAGGTTGACGCTGACGAAGTTCGCCGCCGACGGCGACGTGTTCGTCACGGTGACGTCGAGCGAGTAGTGCTCGCCGGCCGATACGGTCTCGGGGTGGGTGAAGGTCAGCGTAAAGCTCGGGTTGCGAACCAGCACCGAGCCCACCGCCCGGCCGGTCACCTGCACCGGACCGCCGGGCAGCCCCTGCAGCGTGCCGCCGATGTTGAACTCGATGACGTGGCTGCCCTCGCGCCGTCCTTCCACGAGATACTCGGCGCTGCCCGAGTCGCCCGGGCCAAGCGCGGCGATGTCGTCCGCGGTGCCCAGCTTCCCGTCCGCTCCCGGCTGCACGACGAGGCGGATCTTCGGGGACGGTCCGCCGTTCGTCTGCGCCATCCGCAGCGGGTCGTCGTCGGATCCGACCACGGTGTCGTTGCCGGCCGGCAGCAGGATCTCGCCCGAGAGATCGGTCACGACCAGGTTGGATCCGGCGGGCGCGACGTTGCCGACCAGCAGCATCACGCTGAAGAACTGATTGAGGAATCCGATATCGCCCGGAATCACCACGACGCCGGGAATCGGCGGCACCACCAGCTGCTTGCCGGCGAGCGCAGGCACGGTCAGCGTGAAGCCGACCACTTTGAGGTTGGGCATCTGCGCCTGCAGCCGCAGCGTGTCGGGAATGATCGTTTTCAGCTCGGGCAGGACCGGCGCCGGGATCGCTCCCAGCGAGGCTTGACTGACCGTGACGTCCTGCGCACCCTGCAGCGTCGGCAGCACCACGGGAAAACTGATCTGGATGGGCGTGTCCTTCACCGCGAACGCGGCGGTGAAGTTGTACGCCTGGAAGCTCGACTTGTCGAAGACGATGCCCTTGTCGCGAATCTCCTGCGCGGAGAGCGCGCGCGCCGTCACCTGGGTGACGAGGAGCTTGTCGATCACTTCGATGGTCACGCTCTCCGGCGTGCCGCGCATCAGAATCTGGCCGCCGCTCTCGAACCGGATCTCTTCGAGCGTGTAGATCCCGGCGGTCCCGAGCGGCGGGATGTTGAACGGCGAGTTGGGCGTCGCGGTCAGCTCGAGGCCGGTGCCGACGCCAGGGCCGCGCAGCGTGCCCTTGACGATCGCGTCGGGCGCGAACGGCGCGACCTGCCCCTTCAGCGGCGGCGGCACCGACAGGAACGTGCTGACGATCGTGGCGATGTCCCTGGGGGCGACCTGGTGGTCGGGCTCGACGCGGAGACCGAGCCCGAGCAGCACGATGTCTTCCTTGCCGAGGAAACGATCCTGCGCCCGCACGCGTACCTGCGGCGCCGCCGCCGCAACAGCGGCGAACACCATCAACGCGATGAGACGTCGGGCGCGCGACAAAGTTGACGTCACGGCTGTGGCGGGACCGTGACCACCGTCAAGCCGAAGGCGGTTCCCGACGACGCGAAAGCCGCGGCGGTGACCGCATCGGCGGCGACGGGATAGTCCACCGTGAACTGGATGACGCCGTTGTGCGAGCGAACCTGCACGCCGTCAGCCGAGGGATCCTCGTCGGCTGCGATGACCGTGCCGAACGACACGAACGGCGCGCCGCGCGGCACCCCCATCACGGTGTACAGCGTGCCGTCCGGCACCGGCTGACCGTTGTTCATCCGCAACGGCGCGCTGGTGTAGCTGGCGACGACATGGGACTCGAGCCCGCTCCCGGTGCGGGTGGCCTGGCCGATCAGGGCGATCGCACCGGCCGGCATCGGCGGAGCGGCGGTAAACAGCCCAAGCCGGTCGACGGTCACGCGGATCGTATTGGTCGACGAATCGTTGACGCCGCCCAGGTAGTCCCAATCGCTCGTGGCGTCGTTCCAGCGATAGATGCCGAAGGTGGACTTGTCGAACGCAGTGACTTCGTCCTCGTTGTAGAAGATCGTCAGCGTCGCTGGCGACGCGAGCGCTCTCCCGTCCGGCGTGAACTGATGGAAGTGGCCGATGCCGTAGTGAGGCCGATCGGCCGGACCGGACGTGGCGTTGGGAGGCTGAAGCCGCGGCGCCAGCGAGCCCGGAATCGCCGTGAAGCGGGTCGACACGATGCCGATCTCGAACGGCGGCTCATTGGTACCGTTGAAATCGAGCTGCGCAGTAAAGTGCGAGCGCACGCTGTCGAGGCCCGCGACGGCGGTCTTCGCGACCCGGTCGACCGCCAGCTTCCCGGCGTCGCTCATCGACGACATCGCCAGCGCGCCGACACTCTGGAAGGCGTCGTTGGCGGCCCCGACCGGCAGATCCGGAATCAAGGCGTCCTTCGTGTAGCGCGCCAGCGGATAGTAGACGCCGCCGCGGATACGGCCTTTTTCCGTCGTGTAGGCGATCGCGCGGTCCAGCGCCAGCGCGTCGCTGACCTTGAGCTTGAGACCGAGCGCGGCCAGGTCGACGCCGATAATCGGCAGGACTTCGCCGTCACCGATTTCCTCGGTGATCTCGAAATCGAAGTCGTTGCTCACGAGCAGCTCGACCAGGTTGGTGACTTCCTGCGTCAGCGCGTTCACCAGCGCGATCGGCACGCCGGCGCCGGGAACGACCACCGCGATCACCGAGTTCAGCTTGGCGACGGTCTGCAGCTGGGCGATCGCCTTCTGCATGACGACGGGATCGGCGGTCGTGAACTTGATCGTCCCCTTGGCGGTCCCGGTGAACTGGCCGCCGGTACCGAGCACAAAATTCGATCCCGAGACGACCAGGCCGGCGGTCTTCGATCCGGAGAGGCTGATCGTCAGGCTGGTCGGCTTCAGATTCTGATCGAGGGCAAGGCTCGCGCCGAATTTCCCGCCGAGGCTTCCCTTCAACCCGGCCTTGAGCTTGTCGCCAAGCGATACTTTCTGCGCGGCCTTCGCCACCGCCTTGGCATCGTTCGGGTCGGGAGTCGGCGAGCCGATGCCGACGCCCAGCGCAACTCCCAGCTCGACACCGGCGCGAAGCTCGACGCTCGGCGTGATCACCGTCGTCGGCTTCGACTTGAACTCCACGCCCATCGTCGCGCCCGCTTTCCCCGACAGCGACGCGCTCGCCTCGAGGCCGTAGGCAATTTCGCCGTAGCGATGCGAGGCCTTCGTCGCGACGATGCCGGCGACGGCGCTCGCGGTGCCGGTGGTCGAGACTTCCGCGCCGACGGCGGCCGTCGTCGCCGTCCTGTATTGCTCCATGTCCAGGCCGGTGGCCTGCACCGCGCCCTGCACCAGGTTGGTGATGATCGGGTTGTTGAATCCGACCAAGCTCGCCAGCATCAGCCCACCGAGGGCGACCGACTGACTTTTGTCGAGGTTGGGCGTTCCCGGGACGAACTTGAAATCGTACTGATCGCCGAGCATCAGCTGTGCGACGGCGGTCCCTTCGATGCCGGCGCCGACCTGGGCCTTCGCAGTTGCGCCGCCGACCGAGAAGCTCGCCTTGGCGTCGAGGAACTCGGTCAGCGTCTCCTTGAATCCGCCTTCGGCGCCGGCGGTGCGGACCAGCGTCAGCTGCTGACGTCCCAGCTTCGCCTTCTCCGCGATGGTGAAGGCCATGCCCGCTGCGATTTTCCCCGCCAGCCCGACCTCGATCGCCCCTTCGGCGGCGATGCTGGCGCCGGCGTTCCACGATCGCTTGAAATCGCGATCGCCCACGGGGATGACCATCGGCAGCATCGCGGAACAGAACGGCTGGCTGGTCTTGCCGTTGACCGTGACCGACTTGAGCGTGACGGTGAGCCGATCGCCGTCATTCAGCGTTGACGCGACCGGAATGACCAGCCCAGGCTCGACGTCGTACTGGAGCGGCGCTCCGGGCGTGGACACGAAATAGGGTGTCTGCGGCGTTTCGATACGGCCGTTGGCGTTGGTGCCGGCGACCATCGTCTTGGTTCCGCCCGGCCCTGTCACTTCAATCGTCACCTGCGCGCCGGCCACGCGCTGGCCAGTCCGGCGATTGACGACGTTGAAGTAGCGGACCGCGTTGCCGCCGATCATCACCTTGGCGACGTCGGCCGCGGTTTCCTGCTCGACGAAATCCGGATTGGGGAAATCGGGCACCTCGGCAATCTGCGACGCCTCGCAGCCGACCATCAGCATGCGCGGATCGCTCTGCCTGACGCCCACGTCCGGCGAGCTTGCCAGCGCGATCGCTTCGAGCGTCCTCGCATCCTCCGGCGACGTGAAGTTGACGGTAACGACCTTCTGTTCGCCGATGCCGAGCGTGCCGATCGGCCGGCAATCGTCGGGCGCCAGCGACGAGCAGGCCACCACGTCCTTGACGACCTTGCCCGATTCGTTGCGTACCGTTATCTGCACGCCGATGGTTTCTCCCGGCTCGAGCGTCGCCGGGTCGGTGAGCTCGCCGAGGGTGCCGCCGAAGTTGAAGCTCTGCGTGATCTGGAGATCCGCGGTCTGGCCGCATTCAAGATCCGGCTTCAGCAGATCTCCGTCGGGATCGGCAACCGGCAACGGGATGCTGGGCGGAATCGTCGGCGGCAGCACCTCTTCGCTGCTGCGATCGAGGATGTAGTACCAGAACCCGTCGACGTTGTTGAGGCGATTCGGCTCCTTGACCTTCTTCTCGGGTAGATCGATCGTGAACGCGACGTAGCGAAGCTGGCCGGGATCGACCTCCTGATTGATCTTCGGGTTGCCGAGCTCGCCGCTGCCGAGGAGGAACGTGGGCTTGTGCAGGCTGACGTCAAGCCGGTCGAGGTCGTTCAGATTCCGATCGGCTGGCGAGATGCCGTCCGGCGCGGCGGTGAGAATGTCCGCGTCGGTCTCCGCGAACTTCTGCTCGCCGCCGGCGAGGTCGACGCGGCGCGAGACCGCCGCTGTTCCGACGCCATCCGACCCGCGATACATCGTCGTAAGCACGGCGGACGCGCCGACGAACCCATGGTTGAAGAACCGGGGAACGATGTGCAGGTTCGTGCCGGTGAGACCGTCGTCGGTCTTGGTCTGCGCCGTCTGCAGGTTCGACTGGCGCTGTGCCTGGTCCGCATCGCCGCCGATGGTCGAGTCGTAGATGACCTTGGTGTCGGCAATCACCTTGTCGATGAAGATCGACGCGGTGGCGATGAGGCGATCGGCCTCGGCCTCGTCCTTGAGAAACGGTTTGACGTTCGCCTTGACGCGATAGAACCAGTGGATCGTGTTGGCCACCACGCTGTCGTCGAACGGCGGCGCGGGCAAAGAGAGGCTCCTCGCCGCGGCCGACGCCACATATTCTTCGAACGAGTTGCATGCCTTGGGGTTCCACTCGGCCGGCAGCGACGCCGGATTGATGTTGCGGCAGCCGTTGCTGGCGAATTCGGCGCGCGTGATGTTGAGAACCAGCGCGTTGGCGGCCGGATCGGCGACCATTCGCGCCAGCGCGGCGCGGATGCCCGCCTTGCCCGTGTCGTGCACCTGCGCGATGTAGATGTCGTGCAGCGAGGTCCCGGTCGTCGACGAGCCGGCGATGCGGATGAACGCGCGGGACTTGACGAGGTTGAACTTCTGGAGCGTTCCCCACTCGTGCCCTTCGAGCGCGGGGATTCCGGTCGTGGTGCGAAGAGTGGACAGGACGAGGTCGAGGGACTTGCCGCCGACCTCGTAGCCGGGCACCGTGACATACTCGCCTTCGAGCAGCCATTTCAACAGCAGTTGCTGACGTCCGAGGCCGAGGTCGCCGGTGATATCGCCGCCCGAGGACTTCGGCGGCAGCACGTCGAGCTTGGCGGCGTCGAACCCGCTGCGGCTCACGGCGAAGAAGGTGATGTCGTCGAACGACATCTTGACGCCTCCCGCATCGATCTCCTTCGGGGTGCCGTCGGTGTTGGTGAACGCACCGTTCAACGCATCGGTGACGCAGGTGGCTGCGCTGCCGGCGCCCCCCGCGCTGAAGAACGACGCGGGAATCAGCACCTCGTAGTCGTGATCGCTCAGCCCCGGCTGATAGGAGTCGCTGCAGGTGACGAGTGGGTTCCCCTTCCACAGACAGGCGCCGCTGCCCTGCTCGAGGATCGCCAGCGACCCCGGTGAGTCGGCGACGCCCGCGCTGCGGATGGGAACGCCGCACGAGGCGGCCGCGGCCAGACCGGCGCCGAGACCGGCCTGCAGCACCTTCTTCTCACGCGCCAGCAGCTCTGGACGCTCACCGGTGCCGCCGCTCGAAAGCCGAGGCTTGGCGGTGAAATCGGCGCCGAGATCGCAGCAGGTGTTGTCGAGGGACCAGACCTCGAGTCCACCGTGGCTGTTGGTATCGGTGCTGACGCCGACGTAGAGCATGCGCCGGTCGGCATCGAAGCGCAGTCCCCGGTAGTTCGAGATGCCGAGGCCGTAGAGCTCCACCGCCGGCGTGTGCCAGGTCAGTCGGGTGTCCGGCCCCTCGGGCCCAGACGATGTGAACGGCTTCCGGCCCGAGAGATCGATCATCGAGACGGCCCAATTCCCGTCGGGCAGCTCGGTTGGGCCGCTCACGAACAGCCGGCGCTTGTCAGCGTCGAAGTCCATCTGGTAGACGGCGCCCTTCATCGGCACCGTACCGAGGATCACCGGAGCGTCGGGGTTGGTGGCGTCCAGGATCACGACGCCTCCGGTACCGCCGACGAACGCCAGGCTGAGGACTTCGTCCTGACCGATGTCGCCATCGCCGTTCACATCGATCGAGATGCCTTCGGCGTAGGTCATCGCAATTGCGTCACCGAGCGGCAGCGGCACGGACGAAGACTGGGCGAGGCTGGCGTCGAACGTATCGAGGGTCTTGGCCGTGCGCTCGATCGCGAGCAGCCGGTTGGCGCCGACGACGACGTCGGTGTAGTTGCCCGACGCGATCGGTTCGCGAACCCGCTGATCCGGGAGCACCGCGGGAACGTTGTGGCCGACGTCGGCCATCATCAGCCCGACGTTCTCCATGGCGGTGTACGACTTCAGCCGGCTGCCGTCCGACATGGCGACGACGGCGCGCGCCGATGCCAGCGGCGTCAGCACCACGCCCTGCGGAAAGTTGGAGAACGCGGGGTTGAGCGTCAGCAGCTTCGAGCCCATCTGGCAAGGGGTGGACGGATCGCTGACGTCGAAGAATCTGACCGCGGATCCGACCGCGGTGTATGAAGAGGTGATCGCCAGATCGCCAGAGAAGCTGGTCCCGCCGCCGCAGGGGTTGGTTCCGTCGAGCGCGAGATTCTGCACTCCCGGTACGACGGTGACGCGCTGCAGGTCGCCCTCATTGACCGTGCTGAGAAGCACCGGCTGTCTCGGATCCGTCAGATCGAGAATGACCAGCTTGTGCGAGCTCTCACCGAGATCGCCGGTGATGCCAAAGCCGAGCGTCTTGGCGGGGCCGGGGCCTGAAGTTTTCTTGTACAGCGTCAGGTAGCGCAGCACGCTCAGCGCTTCGCCGGCGGTGAAGGGCGGGCCGGTCGCCTTCGGGGTGAACGTCGTGACGTTTTGCGTCGTCGTCTTGAACGCGTTCCCGGCGTTGTCCACCAGCCCGTCGAAGCGGATGGTGTAGCTCGTGGCCATCTGCAGCGGCGCGTCGGGAACGAACGTGACGACCGTATTCTCGTTCGACAGCCGCACCTGGCCGGTGACCACGGCGCCCGCCGCGTCGGTCATGACCACGCCGTGGAGGGCGCTGGCACGATCGATCCCTTCGGAGAAGGTGAACTCGAGAAACGCGCTCGGATCGAAGTTGTTCAGCTGCGGTGGCGCCGCCGTCATGATCGGCGGCGCGTGATCGTCCAGGTTGATCACGCCGAGGTTGAACGGCTCGTCCGGCGGCGGTATCAGCGCCGACAGCGTCTTGATGACGCGCCCCGTCGCCGCGTTCGACACCGTGATCGCGACGTTGGGAATGGCGATGGAGTCACGCGGGCGGCCGTCGTGGTACTCGACGACGACCAGGAAGACGTCGGGCGCGATGCCGCCACCCCCGGCGTTGCCGTCGAACGTGAGCTCGAAGCCGCCGAACTGCCGGACGCCGGCGGGGACCGGCACCCGGGCGAGAATCGTGTCCCAGTTGGTGCCGTCGTGGCGCTCGATGAACACGTCCGTGTCGGGATCGATGGTGACGGGGACGGCGCGGGCGAGCAGGTTGCCCTGGCCGCTCGGCGATTCGACCGTGAACTGCACGCTGCGCGACGTCTTGGTGGTGTCGACGACCGACACTTCGAAACCGTCGGCCACTCCGCCTTCGACCGCAATCTTGACCGAGGCTCCGCTCTGCGGGAACCGTCGCTCCTGAACCGGGTTCTTGCTGATGTTGCGGATGACGATTTCGCTGACCGCCGCGGTCAACGTGTTCATGTTGAGCCGCAGTGTCACCAGACCCGGCGTCGCCGCATTCACCAGATCGAACGTGACCGGCTGCTCCTTGCCGTTGCTGACCACGTTCACACGGAACGCATCGTCGGCGGTACCGTCGACCGTGAAGCGGTATTCGGCGACGTTGCGCGGATAGTGGAAGTCGCGACCGAGTTTCTGATTGCGGACGACGATCTCGCGGTCGGCTGGGGTGAACTGGTCGGCCGTGATGACGACTTTCTGGCTGTTCGGCTGGACGGTCACGCGGCCGGAGAGGACCGGAATGCAGACATCGGCAGGTACCGGCGTCGACAGGAGCTGATACGGCAGGGTCAGCGGCATCGCCGCAATCCCGGCGAAGCCGAACGATCCCAACGACATCGCCGACACGCTCATCGTCATGATCTGCGCGGCGTAGAGGCTCGTGTTCGGCGCCGGGAAGCGGCCGTACGCGACCCCGACAAACGGCATCGCGGTCGGTTTCAACAGGCCGTACGTCGCCGCTGCCTGCACGCCCGGGCACGGGGGCGAGGACGTGGTGATGCGGCCGTCGATGATGCGCGCAGTGTCGGCGACGGTGAGAATCTGAGCGCCATTGACGGTCGCGACCTGACCGACAATCCAGCGGTCGTCCCGGGTCTCGCCTCCCTGAGCCGGGAACGACACGTTCAAGTAGATCGACGGCGTGGCGCCGCCGAAGTCCAGCGTCAGCCCTCCGGCGAAGCCGAAGAACTGCTTCTGCGCCGCCGTCATGTGAACCGGGAACGCGGCCTCGCCGACCGAGCCGATGGTGACCACCGTCCCGTCGCCGAACGCGCCGGCAGGAACATCGACGGCGATCCCCGCGGGTCCGAGAAGATGGCCCCCCTCGCTGCCGACCACCGTCGCCATGCTGCCGTCGACATTCGTGCGCGTGAACGCCGGCAGCGCGACCACCGTCTGGTTGCCGCTCTTGTCGGTAATCGAGACCTGCAGCTTGTCGCCGAGGGCCACGGCAAACGTCGCCGAGAATGAGCCGTCAGCCGCCACCGTCGCCGGGAACGACGTCTTCTTCGTCTTGTTGACGATGGAGACGTCGTCGTGCGCGCCGGCCGTGCCCTGTGTGGCGGTGACCGTGGTGAAACCGCTGGCGTCCGGAATCGTCGCGGTGATGCTGCCCGCCGCCGGCGCCACCGGAGGCGTCGTGTCGAGGCTCGTGAAATGCGTGACCGCTCCCGCCGAGAGCGGCCGCCCCACAAGATCCTTCACGTCGGTCGAAACCGTGGCCGTGAACGAGAGGTTCGGTGCCAGCAGCGACGACGGCCGGAACGTCGCCTTCGTATTGCCAGCCGATACAGTGATGGCCCCGCTGACAACGGCGCCGCTGCTCGTCTTGACGACGATGCTCGAGCCCGACGGTCCGGTGAGCGTGGCGGGATCGATTGGAGCCGAGAACGTCGCGACGATCGCCGCCGACAGCGCCACCGAGGTGGCACCCTCTACCGGCGTCAGCGAGGTGATGGTCAGCGACAGCACCGACAGCGGAACGTCGCCCGACACGACGCTGCCGGCGGCGGCCGTTCGCTCGATCGTGTGCGTGTCCTGGTTCTGGAGATTCTTCGCCGTGATCGTGACCGGCCCGACCCCGACGGGCACGACGTAGCGGCCGAGAAGATCCGTCAACGCGACGATTGGCAGACCCGAGGCCGACACCAGCGCCTGTGGAAGCGGGTGGCCGTCGGACCCAGTGACGATGCCGGTCGCGAACGCTAAGCCGGACGTACCGCGGACGAACACATACCGCCCCGGCGCGGTCACGCCGTCGAGGGTCGCGGCGGCGCCCGGAACAACGGAGTCGGACACGATCCTGGTGCCGACCACGCGACCGACGCCCACCAGCAGCAGGCGCGTCTTCCCTTCGATCATGGCGAGGCGCAGCAATACGATTGGCGACGAGCCGTCGACCTGCGGCGGCCTCGGAATCGAGAGAACTGCCGGCGCGCCTGGACTGGCGCCAGCAAACGCCACGCTCGCCGCGCCGATGAACGATAGTTCCGGGGGAAGCGTGATGCCGAGCGTCGCCGGCGTCAGCGCCACGAACTCGACGGGGACGCTGGTCGAGAACGCGTTGGCCGCGACCTCCAGCGTCTCGCCCGTTGCCGTGCTGACGATACCGCCCGCGGGTCCGACGCTCGGCTGCGAGTGGCTCTCCAACGGGACGGTCAGCTCGACGGTGATCACGCCCTGCTGCAGGTCGAGCGGATCGAAAGTCAGCGACGGCGTCACCACGAACCCGGCCGATACGCTCTTGGCTGGTCCGGGCCGCTGGTAGAAGACGAGATCCTCTTCCAACGGATCGGGACGCGCCTCGCCGGCAGACGTGAACGTGTACAACTCGACGATGCGCGATCGCAGCGGTGTGCCGCTCGGCAGCTGCGAGTCGAGCACGACGCCGACCGTGGAATTCACACCGGGCGTGTAGAAGAGGACCTTGGGCTGCGGGCTGATGTGAATCGCAGCCGGGTCCGGAACATCGGCCCGCGCGACGCCGTCGAGGAGCGCGCCCGGCGCCGGCGCCGCTGGCACGGCCGGCAGCGCGTCGGCGGCGAGCCACGCGTACTGGCCCGACGACAGGATGGCGGCGTCGAGACGCGACGCGTCGGCCGCGACGGGGTTGACGGCGACGGCGCGCCACGCAGAGGCCGCTTCGTCCCAGCCCGCGACAATCAGGCTGGTCCCGGTTGGCAGCTTCAGCCGGTTGGCCAGCGAGAGCGCTTGCGCGCCGGTAAAAACGACGCCGTGCGGCGTGATGTCGACGACCCCCGCGGGCGACCAGCCGAGCGGCAGCGCACCCTCGACACCCTGCTGCCCGACGACGGTGACCGTGAGCGCCGCGTCGGCGGCGAGCCCGCCGGAAACGATCGTCAGCGACGCGTCGCCGCCCTGCACGGTGCCGCCGACGATCGCGGGCACCGTTTGCGCGACGGCCGCCAGCGGCGTGAGCCGCGCGTCGAATACGGTGAGCGCCTCGCTGCCCGGCACATCGACCGGCCGATCCACGCGCGTCCAACCGGCTCGTGTAATCGTCAGGGTGCCGTGTCCACTCGCGGCGTTCAGGAAGTAGGCGCCGCGATTGTCGCTGGTCGC
Organism: Acidobacteriota bacterium; assembly: GCA_025463215.1. Lineage (GTDB taxonomy): Bacteria > Acidobacteriota > Vicinamibacteria > Vicinamibacterales > CAVVIG01 > CAVQFC01. The sequence goes on from JAOBWF010000059.1 coordinate 40,859, forward strand.
TGTCGCGGTGTACCGTTGCCCGTTGCCGTCGGATCCGTTGAGCGCGACCGATGCGCCCGCCAGCGGCAAACCGCTGGCGTCGTCGTAGACGCGCCCGGTGACGACGGCGGCGCCGCTCGCCGCCGGCGATACCACGCGCGACTCGCGATCGCTGAACGCCTGATTGCCGGACGAGTCGCGCGCCACCGCACGGACGCGCAACACCGATCCCGCCGGCCGGCCGGCCGTCATCTCCGCCGCGAACGGCGGCGCGATGGCGCTGCCGATCACGACATCGTCGACCAGGAAGTCCACCGACGCGACCTGCACGTTGTCCGCGGCGGTCGCGGTGACGCGCAGCGTCGATCCTTGCACGACTGAGCCCGGCGCGGTCAGCGTGACCGTCGGCGGCTGCGTGTCGGGCGTCGCCACGATCGTCACCTGGCCGCTGCTCTCCGCGAAGTTGTTCGCGAAGTCGACGGCACGGGCGACGAACGCGAGCGTCGATCCCGGCGCCGTGTCCGGAGGAATGGTGAAGAGGACCGAGTAGGGACTGGCGCCATCGCTCGCGAACGCGACGCCGCCGCTGGAGAAGGACACCAACTGCACGCCGCCGGCGTCGGCAGCCGCGGCCGATACCACGATGGTCGCTCCGGGGGAGGCCTGCGGCGGGAGCTGGATCGAAACGGTGGGCGACGTCGTGTCGGGCGCTGCGGCGATTGTGATGGTGACTTCGTCGCTGCCCGCGTTGTTGGCCGCGTCGCGCGCGGTCGCCTTGACCTTGACGGTGCTTCCCGGCGTCGCCAGTGAGGGAATGTCGACCGTGCGCTGATACGGCGCGGTCGTCACCTGCGAGCTCGCCGCCCCGTCCACGTCGAACGACACGCTGGCGACGCCGACGTTGTCGGTTGCCTGCGCCGTCACCACCGTCTGCGTGCCGGGCAGCGCGGTCGTCGCTGCCGACAATTTCACCACGGGCGGCGCTCGATCCGCGGCGGCGCCGACGACGGCGGACGAGATCGCGGCCACCGCTCCGCCATGGCCGTCGGTGACGCTCAAGACGATGGCGTAGGTGCCCTGCGCTGCGTAAACATGGCTGGGCGACGGCCCGCTTCCCTGCGATCCATCGCCGAAATCCCAGGCGTAGGTGAGCGCATCCTGATCCGCATCGGACGCGATCGCGCTCAGACCGATCGGCGAGCCGGCGTCGCCGCTATAGGGACCACCCGCCGACGCGGTCGGCGCCCGATTGGTTTGCGCGACCGATGCCAGCGCGGTCGTCGCATGGGAACCGCCGCGGCCGTCGCTGACCGTCAGCGTGACCGTGAACTGATCGGCCGTGCCGTAAATGTGCGATGGCTGCGCACCGCTGCCGGTCGTGCCGTCGCCGAAGT
>JAOBWF010000061.1 GCA_025463215.1 Acidobacteriota bacterium
CGCGCGCGGATCGGCGCTTTCTGTTCGAAGGTGCGGTGATGGACGGTGTCCCGATCTTCAATCTCGTGCGCGAGACGCTGCCGGCGGTGCGGATTCTCGGCTTCCGCGGCGTGGTCAACAGCACGACCAACTTCATCCTCACCGCCATGGAACAGGGACAAACGTTCGATGCGGCGCTGGCGGAAATGCAGGCGCGCGGCGTGGCCGAAGCGGACGCGTCGCTCGACGTCGACGGCTGGGATGCGGCGGCGAAAACCGCGGCGCTCGCCAACGTCCTGCTGGACGCACGCCTCACGCCGCACGACGTCGATCGGCGGGGAATCGGGCCCGATACCGGCGCGCGCGCCCGTGCCGCGCGTGACGCAGGTCGACGGCTGAAGTTGGTCGCCCGAGCCGAGCGGCAGGGCACGCGGATGACGGCGCGCGTCGGCCCGGAGGAGCTCGACGCCGGCGATCTCCTCGCCGGACTGGACGGGCAACAGAATGCGCTCATCCTGACGACCGACCTGCTCGAAGAAATCGCCGTCGTCCAGCGCAGCGGCAGCCTGACGCAGACCGCCTATGCGCTGCTGTCGGATCTGATCGCGATCGAACGGGGCCTCACGGGCGCGACCGCCACGCGGCGATCGCCGTCTCCAGGGCGGCGGCGTCGAACCCCTTGACGCGCGCCGCGCCGATGACCGTCACCGGGACGGTTCTGAATCCCAGCGCGAGCAGGTCGTCGTACGCCGTGTCGTCGTCCTCGATGTTGCGAGTAGTGAAGGGCACGCCGGCGTGTGAAAGAAACTCTTTCACTTGTTCGCAGCCGTGTCAGGCGGTCCCTGCGTAGACGATAATCATTCGATCATTATGGCGCCACTCGACGGATTGACCGTGCTCGACCTGACCCGCGTGCTGTCGGGGCCCTACTGCACGATGCTGCTCGCCGACATGGGCGCCCGCGTGATCAAGGTCGAACAGCCGGGGAAGGGGGACGACACCCGCGCGTGGGGGCCGCCCTTCCTCGAAGGCGAGAGCGCGTATTTTCTCAGCATCAACCGCAACAAGGAGAGCGTCACGCTCGACTTCAAGCAGCCGGAAGGTCGCGCGCTGCTGGATCGGCTGATCGCGAACGCCGACGTCCTGGTCGAAAATTTCCGCCCCGGCATCATGACCAAACTGGGCCTCGACTACGCGACGCTGTCGGCGAAGCATCCACGCCTCGTCTACTGCTCGATTTCCGGATTCGGCCACACTGGTCCGCGCTCCACGCAGCCGGGCTACGACGCGATCATGCAGGCCGAGGGCGGGCTCATGAGCATCACCGGCGCCGCCGACAATCCGCCGGTCCGGCTCGGCGTCGCGATCGTCGACATCGTCTCCGGCATGTTCGCGGCCTACGGCGTGGCGATGGCGCTGCTCGCGCGCGAGCGCACCGGCAGGGGGCAGGAAGTCGACCTCGCCATGCTCGACGCGACCGTGGCGCTGCTCACGTATCAGGCGGGCAATTATTTCGCCAGCGGCACGGTGCCGGCGCGCCTCGGCAACCGCCACCCGAGCATCGTGCCGTACGAGACGTTCACCGCATCGGACGGCGACTTCGTGCTCGCGGTCGGCAACGACGAGCAGTGGCGCAGGTTCTGCGCGGTCGCCGGCCTGCCCGACGAGGGGCGGTTCACGACCAACCGTCAGCGGGTGTCGGACTACGACGCGCTGCGGCCGTTTGTCGCCGATCAACTGCGGACGCGCTCGCGGCAGCACTGGATTGAAGCGCTGACGAAGGCCGGCGTGCCGTGCGGCTCGGTCCGCAATTTCGACGAGCTGTTCGCCGATCCGCAGCTCGACGCGCGCGACATGATCGCGATGGTCGAGCATGCCACCATCGGCCCGCTCAAGGCGCTCGGCATTCCGGTCAAGCTCTCAGACACACCGGGCGCGGTGCGCACGCCGCCGCCCACTCTCGGCCAGCACACCGACGCCGTGCTGCGCCACGATCTTGGAATCACCGCCGACGCGATCGCCGCATTGCGCCGGCAGCAGGTCATCTAAGCATGGAAATTTCCCTCGTCCGCAAACGCCTCACCGAAACGATCGAGCGCGCCAAACGCCAGGCAGCCGAGCGCCGCGGCCGCGGCGATCAGGCGGCGCGCGACTTCGATCTCTTTCTGCAGAAGATCGCCGTGCCGCTGTTCCGCCAGGTTGCCAATGCGCTCAAGGCGGACGGCTACAACTTCACGGTCTTCACCCCGACCGGCAGCGTCCGCCTGATGTCCGACCGCGCCACCGAGGACTACATCGAACTGACGCTCGACACCGCGGACAACCCACCGCGAGTCGTCGGCCAGATCAGCCGCACGCGCGGCCGCCGCGTGATCGACGCGGAGCGCCCGGTCGGCGCGCCGACCGAGATCACCGAAGAACAGCTGCTGGATTTTCTGCTGAAAGAACTGGAAGCGTTCGTCGAAAGATAGGAAAGAACCGGCGGTTCGTTCTTATCCGTTGGCCAGGCGTTCGACGAAGGTCGTGTCGATGCCCTGGCGGTTGAGCGCGGCGAGGAAGCCCGGCCGGTCGGGCGAATGGCGATAGGCTTCGCGCGCTTCGACCGAGCCGTTCTGGACCAGGCCGACCAGCGCGTCGTTGAGCGGCATCATGCCGTAGCGGCGCCCGCCTTCGATCGCCATCGGCAGCTGCGACGTCTTGCCTTCCGCGATGGCGCTCGACACCGCGGGGGTGTTGAGCAGCACTTCGCGCGCCGGCAGCCGCCCGCCGCCGACCTTGCGCAGCAGCGCCTGGGCGATGACGCCGCGCATCGAGTCGGCGAGCGCCATCTGCACCTGGCGGTGATATTCCGGCGCGTAGAGATCGATGATCCGATCGACCGCACCGGTCGCGGTGTGGGCGGTGAAGCCGCCGACCACGAGCCGGCCGGCCGCGGCGGCTTCGAGGGCGACGTTCATCAGCGCGCCGGTGCGCAGCTCCTCGATCACCAGGACGTCGGGATCCTCGCGCATCGCGGCGCGGGCCGCCGCCAGGACGTCCTCGTCGCTGCCGCGCACTTCGCGCTGACTGATGAACGACTGGCCGCGCTCGTGCTGGATGTTGATCTCGCGCTCGATCGTGATGATGTGATCGCGCCGCGTCCGGTTCATCAGGTCGACGAACGCCGACATCGTCGTCCGCTTGCCGCTCGAGCGCGGGCCGGCGACGAGCACGAGCCCTTCCGGCTCGATCGCGAGCGCCTGGACCTGCTTGGGCAACCCGAGTTGATCCGCCGACACCGACCGCGTCGGCATCAGGCGGAAGACGCCGCCCGGGCCGCGCTGGTCGCGGAAGCTCATGCAGCGGACGCGGCCGACCCCGTCGAGATCGCAGATCCACTCGGTCGCGGCGCCGGTGCGCAGCGCTTCGTGGCTGCGCTCGGGCATCAGCGTCAGCAGCAGTGATTCGACGTCGCGGGCGACGTGGATCGGCTCCCCGTCGAGCAGTTGGAGCTCGCCGTCGACGCGAACCGAGGGGCGCGACTCCGACGAGAGGTACAGCGTCGACGCACCCCGCGCCGAGGAGACGCGCAGGAGCCGCTCCAGGCCGAACAACGTCGGGTCCTCAACCGGAGGCGGCGCGATTTCCGACCGAATCGGGTTGCGCGCGATGTTCAGCACCACCGCCGGCTGCGACTCGGCCTGAGCGTGTCGAAGCGGCGGCGCGACCGAGCGCATCGGCGGAGCGGGCTCGACCGACGCGGCGATCGGCGGCTGGTAGGACGTCTGTGGCGGCGGGACCGACGCGGCGATCACTGCCGCGTGTGGCGGCGCCTCGATCGACGCCGCGATCGGGGGTTCCTCCGCGTGCCGCAGCGGCTCCTGTTGCGGTGCTTCGATCGCCGTTGCGATCGGCGCGTGTTGCGCCGGCCCCATCTCGGCCGCGATCACCGCGAGCGGAGGCGGTTCGGTCGCGGCGATCGGAGCCGCGTGTGGCGGCGCCTCGATCGACGCCGCGATCGGGGGCTCCTCAGCGTGCCGCAGCGGCGCCTGTTGCGGTGCTTCGATCGCGGTGGCGATCGGCGCGTGTTGCGCCGGCCGCCTCTCGGCCGCGATCACCGCGAGCGGAGGCGGTTCGGTCGCGGCGATCGGAGCCGCGTGTGGCGGCGCCTCGATCGACGCCGCGATCGGGGGCTCCTCAGCGTGCGGCAGCGGCGCCTGTTGCGGTGCTTCGATCGCGGTGGGGATCGGCGCGTGTTGCGCCCTCCGCATCTCGGCCGCGATCACCGCGAGTGGAGGCGGTTCGGCCGCGGCGATCGGAGCCGCGTGCGGCGGCAGCTCGATCGACGCGGCGATCGGCGGCGCAACCGGCACGATGGGTGGCGGCGGTGCGACTGGATCCGCGGCGGCCGCGACAGCAGGCGCTGCGGCAACAACCGGGACCGGTGCGGGCGGCGGCGGGGCGATCACGTGTGCCGCGGGTCGCATCCGAACCGGTTCAGGCATCGGCTCCGGCAGCGGCTCGGGTTCGCGCACAGGCTCTGGTTCCGGCGCGACCGGCGCGATCTCTTCGAGATTGACGTCGATGTCGATCGCCTCTTCGTCGAGGCGTGCTGACATCGCCGGGGCGCCGGGGATGCTCTGACCCGGCCACAGATGCCCCGCATCCGGCAGCAGCAGGTCGTCGTCGAGCTCCAGTGCTTCGTCGGACGATGTGAGCGGCGCCGATTCCGCGATGCGCGAATCCGATGCTGCGGCAGCCGGCGGATCGAAACCGAGCATTTCGATCGGGAGCTCGTCGTCGTCCTCGACAATCGCAGACACTGCGGCGGCGATCTGCGCCGGCGCGTGCGGGGCTGCGGCGTCGGCCGCGACGTCCTGGGGGGCGGCATGCGTCGGCGACGGCACGAAGAATTCGTCGGGTACGCGATCGTCTTCCGGGATCCGCCGCCGTCGGATTTCGGCCCAGACGTCATCGCCGCCGCGCGCGGCGACGATCGTGAAGTGCTCGCCTGGGAACTCGGCCATCGGCCCCAGCTCGTGCTGCACCGCGCCGAACTCCTCGAGCGCGTTCTGCAGGTCGATCGGCAGCAGCTGCGAGACGATGCCGTTGACCGCGTCGAGCGTCAGCCCACGGCTCGCGAGGTCCACCTGCCCGGTGGGCGACACGACATAGGGCTTGTCGCCGGCGTGCATGACGAGCGCTTCGCCGTCGCCGCGGACACTCGCCTGAAGCAATGACGGAACGCGGCTCATTTATTTACGCGCCTGCTCTCGTTCGCACACCGAGAGACCAGTTGCGCACGGTGTCAGTGTCGGCAGGATCGGTCCGTTCCATTAGGAACGCCGGGGCGTGCCCACTTCGTAGATCCGGACCATCTCGACGAGTTTGTAGCCGCGCGTCTGATACGGCGGGATGATCCGTTCGGCCCGCAAGTACTGCAGCATGCCTTCGTCGCCGTAATCGGGGGCGCCGACGCCCTCGATGCCGGTGAGCGCCGCTTCCAGCCCCTGCAGCGTCATCGCCTTGTCCGCGACCGTGCGAATGCCTGGCAGCAGTCCGAACCGCTTGATGCGCTCCTGCCGCTCCGTGGTCGCGAAGCCGACGTAGAGCTCGTTGCTGATGAAGTTGTAATCGGCGTCGGATCGCGTCGCCGGTGCGTCCTCGACGCGCACGAAGCGCACGCCGTCGACCTCGCGCAGCTGGTCGATCAGGAACTGCGTGAAGGTCCCCTCGCCGGACCACGCGGACGCTTCAAGTTCTAGTGGCATGGTGGATAGTCATCAGCCCGCCGAGGACCGGGTACCAGCGTACTCCGGTAAAGCCGCGCGCCTCGAACATCCCCGCCACCGCCGCGGCGCCGGGGTACTGCCGGATCGACGCGGGAATATAGCGGTAGGTGTCCGGATCGCGGTGGAGCATCCAGCCAAGCGCCGCGCCAACCACGGTGAGATACGCGAGATACGCCGACCGCACCGCACGGTTCGACGGCCGATTGAAGTCGAGCGACAGCAGCTGCCCGCCCGGCGACAGCACGCGTTGAATCTCGTCGATCGCCGTCGCCAGGTTCGGCACGTTCCGCAATCCGTATCCGGTGGTGACGATGTCGAACGACCCGGGCGGAAACGGCAGCGCCAGCATGTCGCCGACGAGGAAGCTGACCATTGGCTGCGCAGCGCCTTTCCGGCGCGCGAGCTCGATCATTCGCAGGGTGATATCGAGGCCGACGACGCGCGCGCCCCTGGCGGCGAGTGCGAACGCGATGTCGCCGGTGCCGGTCGCCAGATCCAGCGCGCGCGCGCCCGCCCGCGGCGCCGCGAGGTCGATCAGCCGCCGCTTCCATCGCCGATCCTGCCCGTACGACAGGAACGCGGTGATGAAGTCGTAGCGATCGGCAATGGTCGCGAAGATCGCGCGGACGAAACGGCGCTTGCCGTCGGGCGTGGCGATCCGTTCGCGCAATGACATCTTCGGATAATATCGTGCCATGCTCCCGTCGAGCACGGTCGAGAACTACCTCAAGGCGATTCATCAGGGTCAGTCGTCGCTCGGGCCGGACCAGCGGCTCGTGCCGATGGGACAGGTGGCGTCGGCGCTCGGCGTCACGCCGGGCACCGCGACGACGATGGTCAAGGCGCTGGCCGAATCCGGCCTCGCCGAATACGAGCCGTACAGCGGCGTGCGCCTGAGCGCGTCCGGCGAAAAACTGGCCGGACTCGTGCTGCGCCGCCATCGCCTCGTGGAGCTGTTTCTCGTCCAGTTCATGGGCATGAGCTGGGCCGACGTCCACGACGACGCCGAACAGCTCGAACACGTCGTATCGGAGCGCCTGATCGATCGGATCGACGAGATGCTCGGGCGGCCGACGCACGATCCGCACGGCGATCCGATTCCGAACCAGGACGGCGCCATCACGACGCGCCATCTCGAAAGCCTGCTCACCTGTCCGCTCGCGACGCCGCTCAAAGTAACGCGGATCACGGATCAGGATCCCGCGTTTCTTCGCTTCATCGAAAGCAACGGCCTCAAGCCTGGCGAGGCGGTGGCGGTCGAGTCGCGCGACGACGCCGCGGATTCGGTCGTGCTGCAGCAGAAGGACCGGCAGATCACGATCGGGGCGCGGGCGGCGTCGAAGCTCCTGGTCGAGGTCGCGTCAGCGTGACGGCGCGGCGCGCCGCGCTCACCCTCGCGTTCCTGCTGCTTGCCCCGCGCATCGACGCGCAGACCCGCTCCTCATCGTCCGATTCGTCGCGCAAGTGGGAAATCACCGACAACTCGTTCCTGGTCGAGGAGGCGTTCAATCAGGAGCCCGGCGTCGTCCAGAATATCTTCTCGTGGATACGCGGCCGGGACGGCGCATGGGACGCGAACTTCACGCAGGAATGGCCGGCACCGGGCATGCTGCACCAGCTGTCGTACACGCTGATGTATGCGAGCACCGGCGACGCGACCGGGTTTGGCGACACGCTGCTCAATTATCGTTTTCAGCTGCGCAACGAAACCGCGGGCGGCCCCGCGATCTCGCCGCGTCTCAGTGTGATCCTGCCGACCGGCCGCGAAGCGGACGGTCTCGGCGGCGGCAGCGCCGGACTGCAGGTCAACGTGCCGGTCAGCAAACAGTTCGGCGACTTTTACGTGCACGCGAACGTGGGACACACGTGGGTGCACGACGTGCAGCAGACGACGAACGCCGCTGCCAGCGGGATCTGGCGGGTCGCGCCGATGCTGAATCTGATGCTGGAAGCGGTGGTGGAGATCGACGAATCGGCGACGCTGTCGCCCGGATTCCGGCGCGGCTGGAATGTCGGGGACCGGCAACTCGTGGTCGGCCTGGCGATGCCGGTCACCCACGCCGACCGCCGCTGGTCGCCGGCGCTGCTCACCTATTTTTCGTACGAGCTGCCGTTCCGGTAAGCGCGGGGCTCCGACGCGTGGCCGCCCTGAACGGCGGTGCCGCATGGGGCGTTACATCAGCTTGCCGAGCGGACCGAGATCGAGGTTCAGGTCCTCGGCCGTGAGCCCGAACTTGCCGCCGATGTCGCGCACGGTCTGTTCGAGCGTCATCAGCGCGGCGCCGACCGCTTCGACTTCTTTCTTCGTCAGCGTCTTCTGCTCCATCCGCCGGATTGCCTGACGCTCCATCAGGCGGCGCAGGAACTCGACAATCGTCAGCACCAACTGGGCGACCGATTTCTGGACGTCCTCGGGCTGCGGGTTCCACCGCATCGGCGCACCGCCCTTACGCGTCGCCGCGGTGTGCTGTTTGCCGACCGCGACGGTCGCCGACTTGCCGAGCCGCTTCTCGATTTCGCCCTTGAGCGCGCGCAGCTCCGCGGCGGTGACCGGAGCGGCGGCGATCGCTTTCGACTTGCGCGGCGCAGCGCGGCGGCGGCGCGCCGGACGGGCGGCCGGTGTCTTCTTCACGCCCGGCTCCTGCCAAGCCGCGGCTTGCCGTGACGGCGTTTTCGCCGCGGCGCCGCCGATTCGGCGCGCGCCGGCAGCACGCGATCGGCGGCGCACAGCAGCGCCGACAGCCGCAGATAGATCAGGTCAATGCCGGCAACGCCGAGCGTGAGGTCGCCGTTGGCCATGACGCCCTTGTTGAGCAGGTTGTCGAGCACGTCGAGCAGGGTCGACTCCGGCGAGTCGAGGACCTGGTCGGCGCCGTCGTCCGGTATCGAGTCGCTCGCCATCATCAATCCTGTACGAACGTATACGGCGGCCACGGTCCACTGAGGGTGAGACCGTATCCTTGCCGCGCGAGCGCCTTGGACTCGCGCGCCGCGAGCGCCTGGAATGCGGTGGCGCGGCCGCGCGGCACGAGGAACGCGGCGTCGAGCAGCAGCGGGCCGCCCTGCGCCGGGAGCTCGCTGGCGGAGCGGCGCTTCGCGTCGCCGGCGCGAGCCGCCAGCCGATCGAACAGCGCCGCAACGGTTTCCCGCGCGCGCGACGCGAGCTCCTTCGAGGCATCACGGTGCGCCTTCTTCTGCGTCAGGTACGAGACGCCGGTCGCGCCCCGGGCCGGCGCATGCTGCTTCGGCACTGCCGCTGCGGCCAGCGTGCGGTCGAGCACCACGCGGACGCCCCATTCCTGCCGGTTCTCGACGCGCTTGACCAGCGCCGCAATCCGCGCGCGCTGGCCGTGGACGTGCTCGAGCGCGCGCTCGTCGCTCGTGAAGATGGTGAACAGCTTCATCGGTAGGACCGCGGTGGAGGCGATGAACGACTCGACGACGGCCTCGTGCGCGACCGCGACCCGCGAGACCCAGTCGAGATTGGCGAGGCCGCTGTTGATCGCCGACTCGCTGTAGCGATCCAGCGGCAGGTCGGCGACGGCGACGAACAGGCCGCGGTCGACATCGAGAAGACGCACCTTGCCGGCGCCCGGCAGGCCGGCCGGCGCGCGCCTCAACCGCGGACGAGAGGCCGCGGCGACGATGCAGTACACATAGGTGCCTTGTAGTTTCGCAGGGCTCACGGTGTTCAGGTTCTACGTTCTGGGTCTAGTTTCAGCAGTCCAGGTTCCCGCCCACGTCTGGAGCGCCCGAATACCTCGGGGCGGCGGCGCGGACAGCGGCGTCTCGATGATAGCGCACCGGCGGCCGCAGGCCCGGCGCAACGACGCGAGCTCCCGCCGCTCGGCGGCGGCGACC
>JAOBWF010000070.1 GCA_025463215.1 Acidobacteriota bacterium
GCCGCCTACACCACGGTGCCCTGCGCGTGGCTCGTCATCGCCGCGGCGGCCGCGGCCGGCGGCGCCGCCGGGGCGGTCGTCTGGACGATCGGCTTGCTGGTCTGGACGATCGGTTTGATCGACAGGCTCGTCTCCGCGACCGGCTCCGCCGCCCTCGCGCGCGGGACCGGAATCAGCGCCAGCATCAGCAGGAAGACGACTCCGGCGGCGCTGCCGGCGATGATCACCTGTTGCTTGCGGACGGCGGCCGCGTCGACATCAGCGGCCTGATGCTGCGCCTGTCGCGCCGTTTCGATCTGCCGCACTGCGGTGGCCGCGGCGTCGCTGCCTTCCGTAAAGATGACGTCGCCGGCCATCAACTGCTCGCCTGACTTGAGGTAGTCGCGCGCGCGCCCGTCGATCGCCGAGAACTCGACGACCGTCGCGGCCGCCTCGTCGACTGCCGTCCGCGCGCCTGTCCCGGCGCTCTCTCGCAGCGCCGCCAGCCCGTCGCTCGCCGACTGAACGGCGGCGGCCGTCTTGCCGAACCAGAAGGCGACCCCCTGGCCGGTGGCGACGTACGCCTGCTGGGCGACCCGGGCGTCGACCAGCGCCGCGCTCGCGTCACGAGCGTGCTGATCGAAGGCCCGCAGCCCCTCGGCCTGCCGCGCCATGTGCTGTTCGGAACGGATGAGGAGGAACGCCGCAGCGCCGATCGCGATCAGGGCAAGAAGGCCACACGACAACCGCAGCGCGCGTGAGTACAAAACGTCGCCAGAGTATCATAAGCGCGCAGTATTTAGACGCTTATGGACGACCGCATTCTGACCGCGCCCGCCGTTTCGTTCGTCGAAGATCTGACACGGCGCTTCCGTCCTCGCATCGACGAGCTGCTCGAGCGCCGCCGCGCGGCGCAGGCGCGCTTCAATGCCGGCGCCCGGCCCGATTTCCTGGCGGACACGGCGGCCGTACGCAGCGGCGACTGGACGGTCGGCGCCATCCCGGCAGATCTCCAGGATCGCCGCGTCGAGATCACCGGTCCGGTCGATCGCAAGATGATCATCAACGCGCTGAACTCGGGCGCGAACGTGTTCATGGCCGACTTCGAGGACGCGACGTCGCCGACCTGGACCAACCTGGTCGATGGTCAGGGCAACCTGATGGATGCGATCCGCGGCACCATCTCGTACGAGTCCGAGGCCGGCAAGCGGTATGCGCTCAAGCCGCCGCTGGCGACGCTCATGGTCCGGCCGCGCGGCTTCCATCTTCCCGAGCAGCATTTCGTCGTCGATGGCCGCCCCGCGCCGGGCATGCTGTTCGATTTCGGCCTCTACGTTTTTCACAATGCCAGGGCGCTGATCGACGCGGGCACCGGCCCGTACTTCTACCTGCCGAAGATGCAGAGCCATCTCGAGGCGCGGCTCTGGAACGACATTTTCCTCCACGCGCAGGCCGCGCTGCAGCTGCCGGCCGGCACGATCAAGGCGACGGTTTTGATCGAAACGCTGCCCGCGGCGTTCGAGATGGACGAAATCCTCTACGAGCTCCGCGACCACATCGTCGGTCTCAACTGCGGCCGCTGGGACTACATCTTCAGCGCGATCAAGACGCTGCAGCAGGACGCGTCCTTCGTCGTCCCCGATCGCGGGCAGGTGACGATGGAAGCGCCGTTCCTGCGGTCGTACACGCAGCTGCTGATCAAGACCTGTCACCGCCGCCGCGCCTTCGCGATGGGCGGCATGGCGGCGCAGATTCCGATCAAGGACGATCCCGAGGCCAACGCCAAGGCGATGGACAAGGTGCGCGCCGACAAGCTGCGCGAGGTGCGCGAAGGGCACGACGGCACCTGGGTCGCGCATCCGGCGCTGGTCTCGATCGCGAAGCAGGTGTTCGACGAGGGCATGCCTGGGCCGAACCAGCTGCAGCGCCAGCGCGATGACGTGACCGCGAGCGCCGCCGCCCTGCTCGAAGCGCCGGCGGGAACGCGCACCGAGGCCGGGCTGCGTCACAACATCCGCGTCGGCATTCTCTATCTCGAAGCGTGGCTGAACGGTCAGGGCGCGGTGCCGATCTACAACCTGATGGAAGACGCGGCCACCGCGGAGATCTCGCGCACGCAGATCTGGCAGTGGATTACGCATGGCGCCGCGCTCGACGACGGCCGCACGGTGACGCGCGCCCTGGTGCAGCAGTGGATCGCGGAAGAGTCGGCGGGCCGGCTGCCGGCGGCGCGCGCCCTGTTCGAAGCGGTCGCAACCTCCGAACAGCTGGCCGATTTCCTCACATTGCCGGCCTACGACATCCTGGTGAAGCCTTCATGAGTGTCTCGCCTTTCGTGTTGACCGATTTTCTCGATCATGCCCGCGCGGACACGATCGCGGTCGTCCTCCCCGAGCAGAACGTCACCGTCACCTACGGTCAGCTGCGCGATCAGGTGACGGCCATGGCCGAGCAGCTCGCCGCCGCCGGAATCGGCCGCGGCGATCGCGTCGCCACCTCGCTGACCAACGGTCTTCCCGTCATCGTGTCCTTTCTGGCCGCGGGCCTCGCCGGCACGGCGGCGCCGCTCAATCCGGCCTACAAGGAAGACGAGTTCAAGTTCTATCTCGAGGACACCGCGGCGAAAGTACTGATCCTGCCCCCCGAGGGCGCGGACGAAGCGCGGCGTGCGGCGATCGGGCGCGGCGTCCCGATCCTCACGATCGACACGGACGCGAGCGGTACCGTCAGCCTGCGCCGTGACGGCGCGGCCGTCGGGCGCAAACCGATCGCGCCGCCGTCGATCGACGATGTCGCGCTCGTGCTGCACACGAGCGGCAGCACCGGGCGGCCGAAGCGCGTGCCGCTGAAGCACGCCAACCTGTCGATCTCGGCGCAGAACGTCGCGCGCAGCTATCAGCTCACGTCGGCCGATGTGTCGCTCTGCGTGATGCCGCTGTTTCACGTCCACGGCCTGGTCGCATCGACGCTGGCGACGCTGGCGTCGGGCGGCACGGTCGTGGTGCCCGCGAAGTTCAGTCCGCTGTCGTTCTGGCGGACCGCGCGGGATCACAACGTCACCTGGTACTCGGCGGTGCCGACGCTGCATCAGCTGCTGCTGGCGCGCGCCGGCGATCCGTCCGATCCGTCGCGGCGCCCGGCCGGCACCGAGAAGCTGCGCTTCATTCGGTCGTGCAGCGCGTCGCTGCCGCCGGCGGTGATGCACGCGCTCGAAGCGGCGTTCGGCGCGCCGGTGCTCGAGGCCTACGGCATGACGGAAGCGGCGCATCAGATGGCGTCGAATCCGCTGCCGCCGTCCGAGCGGAAGCCCGGGTCGGTGGGCCGCGGCACCGACGTGCAGATCAGCATCATGGACAAGGCCGGCCGCCACCTGCCGGTCGGCGAAGCCGGCGAGGTCGTGATCAAGGGACCGAACGTGATCACCGGCTACGAGAACAATCCGGACGCGAACGCTTCGTCGTTCGTCGACGGCTGGTTCCGCACCGGCGACCAGGGCATCCTCGACGAGCACGGCTACCTGACGCTGGTCGCGCGCATCAAGGAGCTGATCAACCGCGGCGGCGAAAAGATCTCGCCGCGCGAGGTCGACGAGGTGCTGCTGACGCATCCGTCCGTTGCCGAAGCGGTGTGCTTCGGCGTGCCGCACGGCACATGGGGCGAAGAGGTCGAAGCGGCGGTCGTGCTGCGCGACGGCGAAACCATCGCGGCGCCGGATCTGCTCGCGTTCTGCAAGGAGCGGCTGGCGGACTACAAGCGGCCGAAACAGATTCACATCACGCAGGCGATCCCGCGCACCGCGACCGGCAAGATCCAGCGCGGCGCGGTGGCCAAAGCGTATTCGCAGGCCTGAAGCGCTGCACGACGTGATGAAGCCGGCGCCACACTCATGAAGATCGTCATCGCGGGGGCCGGCGCCATCGGCGGCTACATCGGCGCGAAGCTGGCGCAGGCCGGCGCCGACGTCGTGCTGTACGCGCGCGGGCCGCACCTGCGCGCGATGCAGGAGCGCGGGCTCCGCGTGATCAGCCCGGCCGGCGACTTCGAGGTCAAGCCGCAGGTCACTGGCGATCTCGCGACCATCGGCCAGGCGGACGTCGTCTTTCTCGGCGTCAAGGCGCACGGGCTGACCGCGCTGGCGCCGACGCTGCGGCCGCTGTTCGGCCCGGACACCGCCGTCGTCAGCACGCAGAACGGAGTGCCGTGGTGGTATTTCCAGGGCTACGGCGGCGACCTGGAAGGGCTGCGGCTCGAACGGGTCGATCCGGGCGGCGTGATCGCTGCCTCGATCGAACCGCGACGTGTCGTCGGATCCCTCGCCTACTTCGCGACCGACATCGTGGAGCCCGGGGTGATCCGGCACACGGAGGGAAACAAAATCAGCTTCGGCGAACCGGACGGGACGAAGTCCGACCGGGCGCGGAACATTGCCGAGCCGCTGATCGCGGCCGGCTTCCGGTGTCCGATCAACCCGCGTTTCCGGCACGAGATCTGGGTCAAGCTGCTCGGCAACGTCGCATTCAATCCGATCAGCGCGCTGACGCGCGGCACGCTCGAGGAACTGGCGCGCGATCCGGATGTGTCGGCCGTGGTGCGCACGCTGATGGCCGAGACGGAAGCGGTCGCGGGGAAGCTGAACATCACCCTGCCGATCTCGATCGAGCAGCGCATGGCCGGGGCGGAAAAGGTCGGCGCCCACAAGACCTCGATGCTGCAGGATCTCGAGGCGGGGCGGCCGCTCGAAATCGAAGCGATCGTCGGCGCGGTCGTCGAGCTCGGCGATAGGCTGGGCGTGCCGATGCCGGCGACGAAGACGGTGTACGCGTGCGCGAAACTGTTGGACCACAAGGCCCGCGGCGCAGTCTCGTAGTGGAGGCCGTCCGGCCGGCGAGCGCGGCGCGGCGGGAGCGCAGGTCTTCAGGCCTGCCCGCGTGAGAAGAGAGGAGACATGGTGAAGATTCACAATCGCTGGTTTCAGCTCGTCGCGTCGGTGATCGCGATGATCATGATCGCGAACCTCCAGTACGCATGGACGCTGTTCGTCAAACCGATGCAGGCAGCCACCGGCTGGAAGCTGTCGGACATCCAGTGGGCGTTCACGCTCTTCATCCTGTTCCAGACGTGGGTGCAGCCGGCGCAGGGATTCCTGATCGACCGGCTCGGACCGCGGTTGTTCACGACCGTCGCCGGCGTGCTGTGCGGCATCGGCTGGGCCGGGCTCGGCCTGGTGACGACGCTGCCGATGCTCTACACGTTGTACGTGCTGGCGGGGATCGGCGCCGCGCTGGTCTACGGCGGCTGCATAGGATCGGCGCTCAAGTGGTTCACCAAGGAGCGCGGCCTGGCCGCGGGGATCATTGCGGCCGGCTTCGGCGGCGGCACCGCGCTGTTCATCCCGGTGATCAACGATCTGATCAAGACGCGCGGCTATCAGACGGCGTTTCTCTACACCGGGATCTTTCAGGGCGTGATGATTCTCATCGTCGCGCAGTTCCTGCGTCACCCGCCGGTGGCGCCCGCGCCGGCGAGGACGGCGGCGGTGAGCGGATCGAAGCTGGGGCAGCATCAGTACACGACCGGCGAGATGCTGCGCACGCCGCAGTTCTATGTGCTTTACGTGATGTTCCTGATGATGGCGACCGGCGGCCTGCTGGTAACCGCGAACGCCGGCCCGATCGCCGCGGCGTGGGGCATTCCGGTCGGGTTTCTCGCCGTGGCGACATCGCTGAACGCGGTCGCGAATGGCGGCAGCCGCGTCTTCTGGGGCTGGGTGTCGGACAAGACCGGGCGCGAGCTGGCGATGGGCATCGCGTTCGCGCTGCAGGCGATCTGCCTCGTGCTGGTGCTGACCGTGGGCCGGCTGTCGGGGCCGTTATTCGCGGCGACGCTGGTCGCGACCTTCTTCACCTGGGGCGAAGTCTTCTCGCTGTTTCCGTCGCTGGTCGCCGACTACTTCGGGACGCGGTGCTCGACGGCGAACTACGGCGTGATGTACTCGGCGAAAGGGGTCTCGTCGATCGTGGCCGGCGGCATCGCCGCGATGCTGTTCGAGCGCTTCGGCACGTGGACGGCGTGCTTCTACGGCAGCGCGGCGCTGGCGCTGATCGCGTCGGTGATCGCGTTCAGCCTGCGGGCGTCACGCGCGCCGAGCGCCGTCGCGGTCGGCATTCCGGCGACCGCCAAGTAACTCTCATAGGAAACCATGTCCACCGACCCGAAGACGCTCGCCCAGGAACTGACCGGCGCATACGCGCACAAGGCGATTGTCGCCGCCCCCTCGTCGCGGGACGGCGGCATCGACCTCGACACCGCCTACGCGGTGGAGGCCGAGATCGCGCGCGCCAAGCGGGCCGCCGGCCAGCAGACGGTCGGCTGGAAGGTCGGCTACGCCAATAAGGCGGTGTGGCGGGCGCTGAAGCTGGACACCCTGGTGTGGGCGCACGTCTACGACGACACCGTGCGCTACGCCGACTGGAACGACGCGACGCTGTCGATCGCCGCGATGATGGCGCCGAAGATCGAGCCGGAGATCGTCTTCAAGCTCGCCAGCGTGCCGGCGTCGAACGACGCCGCCGCGGTGCTCGCAGCGACGGAGTGGTACGCGCTCGGATTCGAGATCATCGACTGCGTGTTCCCTGAATGGAAATTTCAGCCGGTCGACTTCGTCGCCGCGCGCGGGCTGCACGCCGCGCTGGTCATCGGCGAACCTGTCTACGTCGAACCCGAAGACATCGCGCAGCTCGCCACCGACATGGCGGCGTTCACCGTGCGGCTGCTGAAAAACAACGAGATGGTCGAGGAGGGCGCGGCCAAGAACGCGCTCAAGAGCCCGGCACTCTGCGTCGGCGAGCTCGGCGAGGCGCTGAAGCGCCGCGGCGGCGAGACGCTGCAGGCCGGCGACATCATCAGCACCGGCACGCTCACCACTTCGCTGCCGATCAGCGCCGGCGACACGTGGATCGCCTCGCTCTCCGGCATTCCGCCGTCTTCGCTGACGCTTCGCGTCACATAGATTTCAGACTGCTGAATTCAGACGGCGGATCGCCATCTGCAATCAATCCGAAATTCCATTTCAGAAATCTGAGATGTCGGGCGCCTGTGGTATTGCGGCGCCATCATGCCGCGGCTCCGACGCGCCGTAATGTACGCCGGATCCATCGCTCATCACCGCCTGGCCGTGTCCGAACGTGCCGGTGCGCGGCGGCACGATCGTCACGTCGTGGCCGAGGGCGGTCAGCTCGGCGCAGACCGCCGCCGGCACCAGGGCCTCGACGTTGACGTCGACGCCGTCGAACGTGCCCTTCGTGAACCGCCCCGCCTCGAGCGCCTGCTGAATATCCATCCCGAAGTCGACAATGTTCGCCACGAACTGCGCGTGGGCTTGCGCCTGGTTGAAGCCGCCCATGATGCCGAAACCGATGCGGGTCTCGCCGCGCTGCATGAAGCCGGGGATGATCGTGTGCAGTGGACGCTTGCGCGGGGCGAGCGCGTTGGGATGCGTCTCGTCGAGCGTGAACAGTGCGCCCCGATTGTGCAGGGCGAACCCGGTGCCCGGCGGCACGATCGCGCTGCCGAACCCCTCGTAGATGCTCTGGATCAGCGAGACGATGTTGCCGTCGCGATCGATCGCCGAGAGATAGATCGTGTCCTGCCCGGACGAGGTCGTCAGGCCGTCGAAGACCGAGGGCTGCACGTCGCGCGCCGCCGCCGCTGCATCGACGGCCGCGGCGCGGCGCTGCGCGTGCGCCTTGTCGAGCAGCGAGGCGACTGGCGCGTCGCCGAACCGCGTGTCGCCGACGTAGCGCAGCATGTCGGCGTAGGCGAGCTTCTTCGCTTCGATCATCACGTGCAGCGCGCGGGCGCTGTGGAAGCCGTAGTCGCCGAGCGGGAAGGGCTCCATCAGGTTGAGCATCATCAGCGCCGCGATCCCCTGGGTGTTCGGCGGCAGCTCGTAGACCGTCCAGCCGCGATAGGTCGTCGAGATCGGATCGACCCACTCGACGTCGGCCTCGCGCAGGTCGGCGGCGGTCATCGTGCCGCCTTTCTCGCGCGAGATCGCCAGGATGGCATCCGCGGTGGGGCCCCCGTAGAACCCCGCGGCGCCGTGTTGCGCGATGCGGCGCAGCGACTGCGCGAGGTCGGCATTGCGGAACAATTCGCCGCCGCGCGGAGCGCGCCCGTGGGGCAGATATGTCTTCGCGGCGCCGGGCTCGGCGGCGAGTTTCTCGCCGAGCGCCGCCCAGTGGGCGGCGATGACGTCGGAAACAGGAAAGCCCTCGTCCGCGTAGAAAATGGCGGGCGCGAGCAGGTCGGACAGCGGCAGCGACCCGAGCGTCGATCGCAGCGCCTCCCAGCCGGCGACGGCGCCCGGCACCGTGACGGTGTGGATCCCGGTCTGCGGCATCGCCGAGGCGCCAGACGACTTCAGGAGCGCCGGCGTGAGCCCCGCCGGCGCGCGGCCGCAGGCGTTGAGCCCGTGCAGCGCACCGGTCTTCGCCTCGTAGACGATCGCGAACAGGTCGCCGCCGATACCGTTCGACTGCGGCTCCACGAGTCCCATGACCGCGTTGGTCGCGATCGCCGCGTCAATCGCGTTGCCGCCGCGCTCGAGAATCTGCACACCCGCCCGTGCCGCGAGCGGCTGACTGGCGGCCACGATCCCGTACCTGGTGGCGATACGCGATCGCCCGACGATGACGCTCATAAGGGAATCCTACCAGTTTGTTTTCATCCGCGGATGCCGCGCATCGAGACAGCGCGACTTCTGAACGGTCGTCCTCTGTTTCGTGGGCCTTTCCGTTCGTCTGTTTCGTGCTCGTGTCTTCGTGGTTGCGTTTGTGATTAACTGTCCTGCGTGAAAAGCGGACGTCACTTCCTCCAGATCCCGGGCCCGACCAACGTGCCCGATCGGATCCTGCGCGCGATCGCCCAGCCGACGATCGATCACCGCGGTCCCGCATTCGCCGCGCTCGGGCGGGAAGCGATCGCAGGCCTGCAGCGCATCTTTCAGACCACCGGCGCCGTCGTCATATATCCGTGCTCGGGATCCGGCGCGTGGGAGGCGGCGTTCGTCAATACGCTGTCGCCCGGCGACACGCTGCTCATGGTCGAGACCGGGCAGTTCGCGATGCTGTGGCGAGACATGGCGATCAAGCTCGGGCTGCAGGTGGATTTCATCCCCGGCGACTGGCGCCACGGCGTGGATGCGGCCGCGATCCGCGACAGGCTCACGAAGGATGCGTCGCACACCATCAAGGCGGTCGCGGTCGTCCACAACGAGACGTCGACCGGCGTCACCAGCAGCATCCCGGCAGTCCGCCGCGCGATCGACGACACGGGTCATCCTGCGCTGCTCCTCGTCGACGCCGTCTCGTCGCTCGGATCGATCGACTACCGCCATGCGGAGTGGGGCGTCGATGTCACCGTCAGCAGCTCGCAGAAGGGCATGATGCTGCCGCCCGGCATGGGGTTCAACGCGATCAGCGCGCGTGCGCTCGGCGCGTCGGCCACCGCGCGCCTGCCTCGCGCGTACTGGGACTGGCAGCCGATGATCCGCGACAACGCCGCCGGATTTTTTCCGACGACGCCGGCGATCAACCTGCTGTATGGATTGCGCGAAGCGGTGCACATGCTGGAGGAGGAGGGACTGGCGAACGTGTTCGCGCGCCATGTGCGTTTCGGTGAGGCGACGCGCCGCGCGGTCGCCGCGTGGGGCCTCGAGCTGTTGTGCGCGCGGCCTGAGGAATACAGTCACGCGCTCACCGCCGTGGTCATGCCCGCAGGGCACGACGCCGACGCGTTTCGCAAGATCGTGCTGGAGCGCTTCGACATGTCGCTGGGCGCTGGGCTCGGCAAGCTGAAGGGCAAGGTGTTCCGCATCGGCCACCTGGGCGACTTGAACGACCTCATGCTCGCGGGCACGCTGAGCGGCGTCGAAATGGGGCTGGCGGCCGCGGGGGTCCCGTTCAACCGGGGGGGCATCACCGCGGCGCTCGAGTACCTGGCCGGAAGCCACTCGTGAACGCGAACTCCGCGAGGTATGCAAAGAACACACGGCTCAGCCGGCTTTGCGGTCCCGCATTGTGAGCAGCGACATCTGTCGGTTGAGCGCGGTCGAGCTCGTGCGTCTCATCCGTGCCAAAGAGCTCTCCGCGCGTGATGTGGTCGGCGCGCACCTCGCGCGCATCGAACAGCTGAACGGCGGCCTGAACGCGATCGTCACCCTCGTTGCCGATGACGCGATCGCCCGCGCGCGGCTCGCTGACGAGGATCTCGCGCACGGGTGCGAGGCCGGCCCGCTGCACGGCCTGCCGATCGCACACAAGGATCTCCAGCCGACCCGGGGAATCCGGACGACGTTCGGCTCGCCGATCTACACGGACTTCGTGCCGTCCGAAGATTCGCTCACCGTCGAGCGGCTGCGGCTTGCCGGCGCGATCGTCGTCGGCAAGACCAACACGCCGGAGTTCGGCGCCGGCTCCCAGACGTTCAACCCGGTATTCGGCAACACCGTGAATCCCTACGATCGCAGCAAGACATGCGGCGGCAGCAGCGGCGGCGCGGCCGTGGCGCTTGCGACCGGGATGCTGCCGATTGCCGATGGCAGCGACATGGGCGGGTCGCTCCGCAATCCCGCCAGCTTCTGCGGCGTCGTCGGCCTGCGTCCCTCTCCCGGACGGGTGCCGGTGTGGCCGGCGCCCACCGGCTGGTCGACGTTGAGCGTCGACGGACCGATGGCGCGCAATGTCGCCGACGCCGCCCTGATGCTGAGTGCGATGGCCGGCCCGGATCCGCGCTCGCCGATTGCGATCGACGAACCGGGACGCCGGTTCGCGGCGCCGCTCGATCGCGACTTCAAGGGCGTGCGGGTCGCGTGGTGGAAGGATCTCGGCGGCGTCCCGGTCGATCGCCGCGTCCGCGACGTGGTGCATATGCAGCGCGCCGTGTTCGAGTCGCTCGGCTGCACGGTCGAAGAGGCTGAGCCTGACTTCACCGACTTCGACGCGGTGTTCAAGACGGCGCGCGCCATGGCGTTTCTCACCGGCGTCGCGCCGCGCGTCGTTGGCCGCCGCGACCAGGTGAAGGAAACGATCCTGTGGGAGATCGACCGCGGCGAGCGGCTTACTGCCGCCGAGATCGCCTGGGCCGAGACGAAGCGGACCGAGATCTACCATCGCATGCGGGCGTTTCTGCAGCGCTACGACTTCTTCGTCCTGCCGGTGGCGCAGGTGCCGCCGTTCAACGTCGATCAGCCGTTCGTGACCGAGATCGAAGGCGTGGCGATGGAGACGTACATCGACTGGATGAAGTCGTGCTACTACATCTCGATCGTCGGCAATCCGGCGATCTCGGTGCCGTGCGGCTTCACGCCGGCGGGCTTACCGGTCGGCTTGCAGATCGTCGGCCGTCATCGCGACGATTGGGGTCTGCTGCAGATGGCGCACGCGTTCGAAGGTGCAGCGCCAGTGCGGCCCCGGCAAATATCAGGTTAGGCGCCCAACCGGCGACAGCTGCCGGAAGTCGGCCGGCGATCTCGGCGCGATGGTCGTAGAGCAGAACGCAGTACCGAGCGTTGTAGAGCAGCACGTAGTAGGCGAAGCAGCTCGCCAGCGTCATCAGACTGGCGGCGAACGCGCCGTACTGTCCGCGGCGCCGTGTCGCAAGTTCCAGAGAGAACAGACCAAGGGCGAGCGGCGCGAACGCGAGCGCCAGGCGCGAGTGAAATTCGAATTTGAGAAATCGGGCAGCCTCAGGACCAATCCACCGCAGGAGCGCCGCGCCTTCATGCAACCCGAGCTCTCCGATCGTCAATTCGTTCATGCCTCGCGAGAGCGGCCTGCCCGCCGCGAGCTCACGGAACGCCTGGTTGGCGGCCGGTAGAAGCCAGCCGTCGTGCGCAAGCATCACGATCGAGCAGAGAAGCAACAGGAGGGTGATGAGGCGCCGCGGACGCGTGGTCACGGCCTGTCCGCGCAGTCCGCAGAGCACGCCGAAAACAAGACCCATCGGGAGCGCAACCGCGAGGGCCTGGGGAATCAGATACAACGGAATCAGCAACAGTCGGAGCAGCGGGGGGTTGCCGAAGATTGACTGCGGGCTGTGAAGGACGGGCCACTCCAGCAGCCCCACGGTCACCGTCGTCGCGATCGCGCAGCCTCGGATCGTGCGCCTGACTGCGCCGTGATCGGCGGCGCTCAACTCACGCGTCGAGCTTCGGGCGGTGACAATCGCGGCGACCTTCCAGAACGCAATACAGCCGGCGATCCGAATCCAACAGCCGCGCCACAGTTGACTGCGGCTGACGGCTTCGTCGTGCTCGCACTGCAGATCGGCGATCAGCGGATCGATCACCCGCTCCATCGCCTGCGACTCGAACAGGCGCATCGCGAGTGCACGCAGCCGCGTGCCCGGTCGTCTCATCGCGCCGGCTCCGGCGTCAGCGTCCGTGAGACGTGCGCGTAAGCTTTCAGCACGCGACGGCCGAAGGCGGTCGGCTCATAAATGCGCCGCGGGACGCCTCCCTGATCCGTGGGGGCGTCTTCGAGGTGCGAAAAGATAAAGCCCTTCTCCTCCATGCGCCCGAGCGTGACGTAGACCGTCCCGCGTTTCAGCCGACCCTTCGACACCGCGACCAATTCCAGCCCGTACAGCTCGGCATCCCGGATCAGCAGCTCCAGGATCAGGCGTTCTTTCGCAGGGAGAGAGGGAATCGCCGGGCCCGACATTGCCATAGTCTTACATAATGTAAGACTGATCTCCAAACGACGATCATCCGCCGATTGTGCGGATGGCGCGGATTGAACGTGGAGACGGATGTGCCACGCGCGCGCTGATTCCGTGCCGGCGTCCGGCGGCGTAGCCGCGCGCGACGCCTCCGTGACCAGTCGGCGAAATCCGCGTCATCCGCGGATGTAACATGACACGTGCGCTCACGCAATCGCTCCGGCTGCCCGCAGCGCCGCAATCTCCGCGCTGCTATAGCCTGCGTCGCTCAGGACGTCGTCCGTGTGCTCGCCGAGCTGCGGCGCGCGGCGTGAGACGTCCGGCGGCGTCGCGCTCAACTTGATTGGCGAGCCGAGCGTGCGCATGTGTCCGAGGGTCGGGTGATCGGTTTCGACCACCATCTCACGCGCCAGCACTTGAGGATCGGCGAACACCTGCGCGTAGTCGTTGATCGGCCCGCACGGAATATCGTTGGCCTCGAGCAGCGACAGCCAGTGCGCGCGCGGCCGGGCGACGGTGATCGACTCGATCAATGCGGCCAAGGGCTCGCGGTTCTTCACCCGGCTCGCGTTGTCGGCGAAGGAGGTCTCATCGCCCCACTCGGTGTGACCGAGCACGCCACAGAGCCGGCGGAACAGGCGTTCGTTCGCGGCACCGAGGGTGATGTAGCCGTCGGCGCACCGGATCGCCTGGTAGGGGGCGTTCATGCGATGCGCCGATCCGAGCGCGGTCGGCACGCCGATGCCGGAGAAGTACTCCGTCGCTTCCCATACCGACAGCGCGACGCCCGCGTCGACCAGCGAGGTGTCGATCTGCTGGCCGGCCCCGCTGCGATGGCGATGTTCGAGCGCTGCGAGGATGCCGACGAGCGCGAACAGGCCGGCGCCGAGATCAGTGACCGGCACGCCCGCTTTCACCGGCGCGCCGCCCGGCTCGCCGGTAATCGACATGATCCCGGACACGCCTTGCGCAATCAGGTCGAACCCGCCCTTGCCGCGCTGCGGCCCGGTCTGCCCGTACCCGGAAATCGATGCATAGATCAGCCGCGGATTGGCGGCCGACAGGGCCGCATAGTCGAGCCCCAGGGAGCTCATCACGCCGGGACGATAGTTCTCGATTACGATGTCAGACGATTGCGCCAGCCCCGCGAACACGGCGCGCCCTTCCGCCGTTTTCAGGTTGAGGACGATGCTGCGCTTGCCGCGGTTGACGGCGTTGAAGCTGGGGCTGTCGGTGCCCGCCGCGCCGGGCATCTGCCGGGTCGAGTCACCGGCGGGCGGCTCGACCTTGATGACGGTGGCGCCGAGATCGGCGAGCATCATCGCGCAGAACGGTCCGGCCATCACTTGCGTGACGTCGAGCACGCGGATGCCTGCGAGGGCCGCGGGAGATTTGGGCATCGGTAATTTGGTGATCGGGTAATCGGGTAATTGATTGGCAGATTGATTATGGCTCACACGGTGTTCGAGACCGACGGACCGCTCGCGACGCTGACCTTCAACCGGCCGGAAGCGCGCAACGCGATGACGTGGGAGATGTACGAGTCGCTGGTCGCCAGCTGCGATCGGGTCGACGCCGACGAAGCGATCCGCGTCCTGATCCTCAAAGGCGCCGGCGGCAAGGCGTTCGTCGCCGGCACCGACATCGCGCAATTCCAGAACTTCAACAATCGCGACGACGGGCTGAAGTACGAAGAGCGGCTCGATCACGTGCTCGACCGGCTGGAGCGGGTCACCAAGCCGACGATCGCACAGGTCGAGGGCGTCGCCGCCGGCGGCGGCTGCGCGATCGCGCTGACCTGCGACCTCCGTGTCGCGACCCCCGAAGCCTCGTTCGCAATCCCGATCGCGCGCACCCTCGGCAACTGCCTCTCCGGCGCGAGCTACAGCCGCCTCGTCGACGTCATGGGGCCGGCCGCGGTCAAGGACATGCTGTTCACCGGGCGCCTGATCGGCGGCGCCGAAGCGTACGCACTCGGCATCGTCAACCGCCTGGTATCGGACCTCGAGATCGGCCAGACCGTCCGCGCGCTCGCCGCGGAGATCGCCGCCAATGCGCCGTTGACGCTGCGCGCCACAAAGGAAATGATTCGCCGTGTCCTCGCCGCGCGCCGCCTGCCGCCCGGCCAGGACGCCGACATCGTCGAGCTGTGCTATACGAGCGCCGACTTCCGCGAAGGTGTGACCGCATTTCTCGCCAAGCGCAAGCCGGTCTGGTCAGGGACTTAGGGAAGGAGACAGTCATGGCAGATGAGAAGACAGATCTTTCGCGCCGCGGTTTCGTCGCGATGTCGCTGGCCGCGGGCTTCGCCGCGGCGGCGGGTGAGAAGATGGCCTCGGCGGCCGAACTGCCGGTGACGGCGACGAACGTCGACGTCAAGACGCCGGATGGCACCTGCGACGCCGTCTTCATCCACCCGGCCACCGGCTCACATCCCGGCGTCATCATCTGGCCGGACGCGTTCGGCCTCCGGCCGGCGATGGTGGACATGGGCAAGCGACTGGCGGCCGACGGCTATTCGGTGCTCGTGCCGAATCCGTACTACCGCCTGACCAAGGCGCCTGGGGTCGACATGACCGGCTTCAGCTTCCAGAACCCGGCCGACATGGGCAAGCTGCGGCCGCTGATGGGCAGCATCGGTGCGCCCGGCACGGCCGAGAAAGACGCGATCGCCTTCAT
This sequence comes from Acidobacteriota bacterium, assembly GCA_025463215.1. Taxonomy (GTDB): domain Bacteria; phylum Acidobacteriota; class Vicinamibacteria; order Vicinamibacterales; family CAVVIG01; genus CAVQFC01. The sequence goes on from JAOBWF010000070.1 coordinate 15,379, forward strand.
CGCGTTCCTCGACGCGCAGTCGCAGGTGAACAGGACGAAGAAGATCGGCACGCAGGGCTACTGCATGGGCGGCCCGCTCGTGTTCAGGACGATGGCCGCGGTGCCAGAGCGGATGGGCGCGGGCGGATCGTTTCACGGCGGCGGTCTCGTCACCGATCAGCCGACGAGCCCGCACCTCCTCATCCCCAAGATGAAGGGGAAGCTGTATGTGGCGGTTGCCGCGAACGACGACCAGCGTCAGCCGGATGCGAAGGACAAGCTGAAGGAGGCGTTCGCTGCCGCGAAGGTGCCGGCGGAAGTCGAGGTGTACAAGAGCCTGCACGGGTGGTGCGTGCCGGACATGCCGGCCGAAGCGAACAATCCGATCTACAACAAGCCGGACGCCGAAAAGGCATGGGCCAAACTGCTCGCGCTCTACAAGTCGGCGCTCGCATAGACGGCTGAAGGCGTCGGGCAGGCCTGAGGTCTGCGATTATCTGAAGGTCTCGGCGGCGCCGCGCGCGGTGAAATCGACCGCGCGGGCGCCGACCGTGCCGGTCACCCGATACTCGCCCCCCATCTGCAGGAAGTCCGCCGGCATCCCCGGCGCGCTCGACGTCATCGCCATCGGCGTGCGCACCACCCGGTCAACCGCAAACTCCATTTTCAGATCGATCGCCTGTCCGCGCGCGTGAATCGTGACGCGCTGCGGTTGTCCGCGTTTGTCGGCGGCTTCCTCGAGCGTGACCGTCGTTGAAAATCCGACCGGGCCCTTCTGCCCGAGGACGCCCAGGAATCCGGGAATGCGGTCCGAATCCGCGACGTCGGACGGTGGAAAGATGCGGCCGTAGACGAACGACAGATCGCCCGATGCGACCTGGCCCCACTGCCAGCGGACCCCCTTCCAGAATCCCCAGTTGTGATCGTGATACCCGATCGCATCGCGGAGCGCGATCACGTCGCGCCCCACGGTGAGATCCCCGTGGACGGTCCCGGACAGCACCGGCGCGGTGTAACCGGTGACCCAGCCGCGCGCGCCGGTGATCGTCGCCGGCGGCAGCGACTGGCCCGCGGCGGCGTCGAGCAGCAGTGTGCCCGACGCACCGGGCAATGCCAGATCGATCCGATATCGCGACCCCTCGAGCCGCACGTGGCTGCCGGCGATGTCCAGGTCAGGCGCGGAGCCGAGGACCTCGTCCTCGTCGACGATCTCGCCGGCGGCATATGTCGTCGTCTTGCCTTCGCGATCGAGCTGTAGCCGCACGCCGGCCGCTCGTCGTCCCGGCGCCGTGCGCGGTCCCACCATGAACGTGAGATAGAAGCGCACCCGGCCGTCGGCCGTGCGGCCGTTGAAATACAGCCACTCCGCCCACGACGCGCTGAACTCCGGCGTATTCGGGATCGGATGGAAGCGGTCCATCGCCTTCAGCACCGCCGCGCCATCAGGCGATGACCACGCGCGATCCGCCGGCGTGTCACGCCACGACGCGACGGATTCGATCTCACGGTCGGCAACGGCCCGCTCGGCATCGGGCAGGCCGCCGGTGACGGCGACCGCTGTCGTGCGGCCGCCTTGCAGCAAGTACAACGTGCCCCGCCGCCACGGCGACACCGCGATCGCCTGCGGCGCCAGGTCGGGTCCGCCGATGACGTTTGCGATCAGAAAGCGCGCGTTCTCCAGCGCGCCGAACCGGCCGCTGAGTACGACGTCGCCGCCGCCTTCGAGCGCGGGCGAGTGCGCCTGCTCGAGGATTACGTCGCCGACGCCGAGCAGCGCCGCCATCACCGCGATGCCGAAGCCGAAGCCGCACGCGAGCACCGCGGTGCGCACCGGGCGCGTCGCGAGCGATCGCAGCGCCAGCCGCAGGATCACGCGCCCACCATCCGGCCGCTCTTCATCGCCAGGTGACGGGCGGCCCGAGCGGCCACCGCCGGATTGTGGGTGACGACGACGATGGCGGTGCCGTCGGAATGAACGCGATCGAACAGCGTGGCGATCTGGAGGCCGGTCTCTTCGTCGAGCTCGCCGGTCGGCTCGTCGGCGAGCAGCAGCGCGGGCCGGTTCGCCAGGGCGCGCGCGATCGCGACCCGCTGCATCTCGCCGCCCGATAGCTGCGACGGCCGGTGATCGCTGCGTGCGGAGAGACCGACGTAGTCGAGCAGCTCGCGCGTCCGGGCGCGGCGGTCGGCCTTGTTCGCGCCCGCCTCGGCCTGCGGCAGCTCGATGTTTTCCCACGCCGTCAGCATCGGCAGCAGGAAAAAGCGCTGGAAGACGAAGCCGATCCGCGTCAGCCTGATGCGGCTGCGCGCGGACTCGGGCAGCGCGCTGACGTCGCGTCCCTCGAATACCAGCGACCCGGCGGTGGGCTGATCGACGCAGCCGAGAATGTGCAGGAGCGTGGATTTGCCGCAGCCGGATGGCCCGGTGATCGCGACATAGTCGGCGGCGTCGATCCGGATCGAGACGTCGCCGAGCGCCGTCACGGCGCCGGCCGGCATCGCGAACGATCGCGTCAGGCCGCGCCCCTCGATGATCGCGCCGTTCGCATCGGTCACGACAGGATCTCCCGCCGCAGCGTCTCGGCGATCGGCAGCCGTGTGGCCAGCCAGATCGGATAGACCGCGGCGAGCGCGCCGGTCGCGCACAACAGCGCCGCGTGCACCAGAACGGTGCGCGGTTCGAAGACGAAGAAATGGAGGCGCGCGGGCACGCCCGGCATCTGCCGCAGGATGCGATCGAGCACCACCGCCAGCAGGCCGCCGACCGGCAGCGCGGCGGCGCCGCCGACGCCGACCAGCAGCGTCGACTCCCACAGCAGGTTCGCCGCGATCCGCCGCCGCGGGAAGCCGAGCGCGCGCAGCGCCGCCACTTCCCCGAGTCGCTGATTCACCGACATCGTCAGCAGCGTGGCGATCAGCAGGAACGCGAAGGCGAGCGTCATCGAGGACAGCACCGCCGAGATCTGACGAAAGTAGCTGAACGCATTCTCGTTGAACTGTTCCATCACCTGATCGTTCGAGAGGACGCGCAGATCGGGACGGAGCCGCGCGATCGCGGCGAAGACGGCCGGCCCTTCGCCGCGACGGGACGAGACCAGCACCATTTCCGCCACGCCGTCGAACGCCGCGCCATGCGCCGCCGCAAACCCCTCCATGGTCGTCGCCACGGTGTAGTCGTCGGACGCCTCGAAGGCAAAGGCGCCGATGCCGACGACGCGGGCGGTCACGAGCGGGAGGGCGGACGCGGAGCCGGCAGCGAACAATCGAAGTTTCAGTGGCGAACCGGGTTCGAGCCCGAGTTCCGAGGCGAGCCTTGGGCTGACGAGGAGCGGCGGTGGGCCGCCGGGTGCCGTGACCGCCGGCAGAGGCGACCCTGTCACCATCGTCCACATGCTCCCGGCCGCCGCGTCGGTCGTGCCGATCAGCGAGATGCCGGCCGGGCCGGGGCGGTCCGGCACGATGGCCTCGGCACTGTCGGTGCGCACGAGCGTGACACGCTGCACGCCGGGCAGCCGCGCGATTGCGTCGGCGAGCGACGAGGCGTCGGCGATCGGCGGGCGGTGCACCATCGAGCCTTGACCGGCAATGACCCGGATGTCGAAGCCGGCGGCGTCGAGCAGATCGCGAAACGAGACGAGCAGGCCGCGCGACAGCAGCAGCATGTTGAAGAGCAACGCGCCGATGACGGTGACGCCGGCGACCGCGAGCACGGATCGCGCCGGGCTGCGCGCGATCGTCCGCCAGGCGAGCCCCCAGGCGGTCATCGGCCGACGAGCGCGAGGACGTCGCGGCGCAGGAGGGTCCACGAGCCGACGAGGCCGGCGAGGATGCCAAGCGGCACCGACACCGCAATCGACTGGAGCGCAATCGAACGCGTCACGCGCACGAAGACGAGCGCCGTGTCGTAGCGCCACTGGAAGAACTGATTGACGACACCCTGGGTGGCGACGGCGAGGACGATGCCGAACGCGGCGCCGATCGTCGCGATCAGCAGGCCCTCGGCGAGCACCTCGAGCAGGATCGACCGCTGCGAGACGCCGATCAGGCGGATGATTCCGATCGTCTCCCGTCGCTCCTCGGCGCGCATCACCATCAGCGCGAGGAGAAAGGCGGTGCTGCCGAGCACGGTGACGATGGCGACGGCGACGTGAAAACGCTCGAGCACCGCGAACGGGTCGGAGCCGTCGCGCGCGCGAACGGTGGGGCGCGCAGAAACGCCGGGCGCCCGCGCCGCCACCGCGGCCGAGAACTGCGCCGCCTGTTCCGGATGCGCGAGCCTGACGTTGATCGCCGACAGCGTTTCGCCAGACGCAGGGTCGGTCGCGTCGGTGGTCATCGCGATCAGGTCGGGCAGGTGCATCCGTGCTTCGATCCGTTTGGCGGTGAATCGCACCGGGTCGGGCGTCGGCTCGTAGATGCCGTCAACACGGAACAGCCGTTGAACCGTTCCGGTCGCATCGGTCGCCAACGTGACGATGTCGCCACGGCGGATGTGCTCGTGTTCGGCGAGTTGACGGGAAATCAGGATCGCCGGGCGATTCTCGCCGGCCGGCGCCGTCGCGCCCGGAACTGCCAGCGCTGTCAGCAGGGAGACCACGAACGCGGTCGCGCGGACGCGGTTCAGCACTGGCACCGTCCGATTATTGGATAAACTACCCCGTCCAGCAACCCGGAGGGATTCGATGAGACGTGCAGTGCTCGTGATGGCGTTGGCGGCGAGCGCGGCCGCGTTCGTGGCGGCGCAAAGCGAAAAGCTCGACTACGCGATGCTCGGCCGCATCCGCGACGAGGGGCTGAACCGATCGCAGGTAATGGACCACGTCTCCTGGTTGAGCGACGTCTACGGTCCTCGTCTCACCGGATCGCCGGGGATCCAGCAGGCCAGCGAGTGGACGATGAAGACGCTTCGGGAATGGGGGCTCACGAACGTGCACCAGGAGCGCTGGAGCTTCGGCAAGGGCTGGTCGCTGGTGCGCTTCACGGCGCATCTGGTCGAGCCGCAGATCCAGCCGCTGATCGGCTTTCCGCAGGAATGGTCTTCGGGCACCAAGGGGTTGGTCACGGCGGACGTCGTCCGCGTGCAGATCGGGAACGAGAGCGACTTCGAGAAGTATCGCGGCAAGCTCGCCGGGAAAATCGTCCTCGCACAGCCGGCGCGCAAGGTACGGATGCTGGAAGGGCCGGTCATCCTGCGCATGACCGACAAGGATCTCGCCGAGGCGGAAACGACGCCGGTGCCGGCGGCCGCCGGCGGCGGTCGCGGCAACCAGGCGGCGTTCCGGCAGAAGGTGTCTGAGTTCTACGTCCGTGAAGGCGTGGTCGCGATTTTCGATCGCGGTGGCGACAGCGACATGGCCGCCGGCGGCAGCGATCTGTCGTGGGAGCAGCAGCATCCGGACGGCGGCACCATTTTTCCGTCGGGGTCGAGCGCGCGCGACGACAAGGCTGGCAAGAGCGTGCCGGTGATCGCACTTGCGGTCGAGCATTACAACCGGATGGTTCGCGTGCTCGACAAGAACGTGCCGGTGAAGGTCGAACTGAACGTCGAGACGAAGTTCTACGACGAGAGCACGCCGAACGGCTTCAACACCATCGCGGAGATTCCCGGCACCGACCTCGCCTCCGAGATCGTGCTGCTCGGCGCCCACTTCGACTCGCACCCGTACGCGACCGGCGCGACCGACAACGCCACCGGCAGCGGCGCGATGATGGAAGCGATGCGCATCCTCAAGGCGGCCGGCGCGAGGCCGCGGCGGACGATTCGGATCGCCCTGTGGGGCGGCGAGGAGCAGGGGCTGCTCGGCTCGCGCGCCTACGTCCGCGATCACATCGCCGACGTCGAGACGATGACGCTGAAGCCGGAGCACGCCAGGCTCGCCGCGTACTTCAACTCCGACAACGGCACCGGCAAGGTGCGCGGCATCTGGCTGCAGAGCAACCTGGCAGCGCGGCCGATCTTCGAAGCCTGGATGGCGCCGCTGCACGATCTCGGCGTGACGACGATCGGTCCGCGGTCGGTGGTGTCGACCGATCACGTGTCGTTCGACAACGCCGGCGTGCCG